>JBGAJI010000006.1:0-70250 GCA_044225035.1 Amaricoccus sp.
GACCTTCGGCAGGTCGCGCAGCATCTTGGTCACCCAGAGGCCGACATCCGTCGCGCCGCCGACGAGGACCGCGTCCGGATTGGCCGCGTACCAGTCGGCGAAGCGGTCGAGATCGGCCGGCACATGGGCGCCGGGGATATCGAGATCCGCGCTCGAGGCGAGCTTCGCCAGCGCCGCCCGCTCGTCGATCTCCCAGGCCGGCGCGGGCCTCTCCCCGGCCGCCTCGGCCGCGCGTAGGATCGGCGCGTAGCCGGTGCAGCGGCAGAGATTGCCGGCCAGCACGTCGTCCCAGTCCCGCCGCCCCTCGCGATGCGCGGCGTAGAGCGACATGACGATGCCCGGCGTGCAGAAGCCGCACTGGCTGCCATGCTCGTCGATCATCGCCCGCTGCACCGGATGCGGCGCGCCGTCCGGCCCGGCCAGCCCCTCGACCGTGCGCACCGCCTTGCCATGCAACTGCGGCAGGAAGAGGATGCAGGCGTTCTGCGCCCGATGAACGAGCTTGCCATCCTCGACGCTCGACACCGAGACGGTGCAGGCGCCGCAATCGCCCTCGTTGCAGCCTTCCTTCGTGCCGGTCATCCCCCGCCGCTCGCGCAGCCAGTCGAGCAGCGTGGTGGTCGCCGCGCCCTCGGCCGACACCTCCGCCCCGTTCAGGAGAAAGCGGACGTCGCCCATCAGGCAGACTCCCTGACACTGTGAAATGCTACGGCGCGGCTGCGCATCCGATGGCTCCGGGGGAAGATACGTCGCATTATCAGGCACCGAACGAAATCGGATTGCAAGCGAGCCGTGCAGTCGCCGCGGGTCCGCCATGACTTTAGGACTTTCGCCTTTTTCTTAATAATCCGCTGCCGAATGAATGGGCAAACGTTGACGCCGCCGGGCGCGAAAAGCGGTACACAGCCGCGCGCGGGCCGCGTAACTTGCCGCCATGACCGAGCCTCGATTCATCCATCTCCGCCTGCATTCCGCCTATTCGCTGCTCGAAGGCGCGATCCATGTGAAAGCCCTCGGCAAGCTCTGCGCCGCCGCCGACATGCCGGCCGTGGCGCTGACCGACAGCGGCAACCTCTTCGCCGCGCAGGAGTTTTCCGACGCGATGGCCAAGGCGGGGGTGCAGCCGATCATGGGCTGCCAGCTCAACCTCGCCCACGCCGCGGCGGCCCATCCCGGCGATCGCCCGCCGGCGCCGCGGCCGATCGTGCTCCTGGCGCAGTCCGAGGCGGGCTTCGGCAATCTGCTGCGCCTCAGTTCGATCAACTATCTCGACGCGGAACAGACGGACCCCAATCTGCCGATCGCGGCGCTGGAACGTCATGCCGAGGGCCTGATCTGCCTGACCGGCGGCGCGGAGGGCGTGCTTGGCCAGCTGATCCGCGATGGCCATGCCGACCGCGCGCGCGACCTCGCGCGCCGGCTCGCCGCGCTCTTCCCGGACCGGCTCTATGTCGAGCTCGGCCGGCATCCGGAAAACGGCGCCCAACGCACGCCGGCCGAGGCGGCGACCGAGCCGGGACTGGTCGGGATCGCCTATGATCTCGACCTGCCGCTCGTCGCGACGAACGACGTGCATTTCCCGAAGGCGGCGATGCACGAGGCGCACGACGCCCTGCTCTGCATCGCCGACGGCAGCTATGTCGACCAGCAGGCGCCGCGCCGCCGCCTGACGCCGGAGCATTATTTCAAGTCGCAGGACGAGATGGTCGCGCTCTTCGCCGACCTGCCGGAGGCGGTGGCGAACACCGTCGAGATCGCCCGCCGCTGCGCCTATCGCCCCAAGAAGCGCAAGCCGATCCTGCCGCGCTTCGCCGAGGACGAGATCGAGGAGCTGCGCCGCCAGGCGCGCGAGGGGCTCGACGCCCGGCTCGCGGTCATCCCGCATTCCGCCCCGATCGAAACCTACCGCGAACGGCTGGAATTCGAGCTCGGCGTCATCGAGGGCATGGGCTTTCCCGGCTATTTCCTGATCGTCGCCGATTTCATCAAATGGGCGAAGGAACATTCGATCCCCGTCGGCCCCGGCCGCGGCTCCGGCGCCGGCAGCCTCGTCGCCTATGCGCTGACCATCACCGACCTCGATCCCCTGCGCTACGGCCTGCTGTTCGAGCGGTTCCTGAACCCCGAGCGCATCTCGATGCCGGACTTCGACATCGACTTCTGCATGGACCGGCGCGAGGAGGTGATCGCCTATGTCCAGGGCAAGTACGGCCGCGACCGGGTGGCGCAGATCATCACCTTCGGCGCCCTGCTCTCCAAGGCGGCGGTCCGCGACGTCGGCCGGGTGCTGCAAATGCCCTATGGACAGGTGGACCGGCTGTCGAAGCTGATCCCGGTCGAGGGCGTGAAGCCCG
The DNA here is from genome assembly GCA_044225035.1 of Amaricoccus sp. Lineage (GTDB taxonomy): Bacteria > Pseudomonadota > Alphaproteobacteria > Rhodobacterales > Rhodobacteraceae > Amaricoccus. The sequence continues at coordinate 2,355 of JBGAJI010000006.1, forward strand.
TCTCCATCGAAAAGGCGCTGGCCGACGAACCCCGGCTGCGCGAGGAAGCGCGGAACGATCCGCGGGTGAAGCGCCTGCTCGACATCGCCCAGCAGGTCGAAGGGCTGCTCCGCAACGCCTCGACCCACGCGGCGGGCGTCGTGATCGGCGACCGCCCGCTGGTCGAGCTGGTGCCGCTCTACCGCGACCCGCGCTCGGACATGCCGGCGACGCAATACAACATGAAATGGGTCGAGGACGCCGGCCTGGTGAAGTTCGACTTCCTCGGCCTGAAGACCCTGACGGTGATCCAGAACGCGCTCGACCTGCTCCGCGCCCGCGGGGTCGAGGTCGATATCGCCGCGATCCCGATGGACGACGTCAGGACCTACGACCTCTACGCCTCGGCGCAGTCGGTGGCGGTGTTCCAGGTGGAAAGCTCCGGCATGCGCGACGCGCTGCGCCAGCTGAAGCCGACCTGCATCGAGGACATCATCGCGCTGGTGGCGCTGTACCGCCCCGGCCCGATGGAGAACATCCCGAAGTTCTGCAACGTCAAGAACGGCCGCGAGCCGCGCGACGGGCTCCATCCGTCGATCGACGGCATCCTCGACGAGACCCAAGGCATCATCGTCTATCAGGAACAGGTGATGGAGATCGCCCGCAAGATGGCGGGCTATTCCCTCGGCGGCGCCGACCTCCTGCGCCGCGCCATGGGCAAGAAGATCCAGGCCGAGATGGACGCGCAGAAGCCGCTGTTCCTCGACGGCGCGGCGAAGAACGGCGTGCCGAAGGGCAAGGCCGAGGAAGTCTGGAACCTGCTCGACAAGTTCGCCAACTACGGCTTCAACAAGTCGCACGCCGCCGCCTATGCCGTGGTCAGCTACCAGACCGCCTGGCTGAAGGCGAACCACCCCGTCGAGTTCATGGCGGCGGTGATGAATTGCGACATCCATCTCACCGACAAGCTCGGCCCCTACAAGCAGGAGGTCGACCGGCTGGGGATCGAGACGGTGCCGCCGTGCGTCAACCGCTCGGAGGCGACCTTCACCGTGCGCGACGGCCGGATCGTCTACGCCCTCGGCGCCCTGAAGAATGTCGGGGTCGAGGCGATGCGGATGATAACGGCGGCGCGGGCGGCCGGCGGCCCTTTCACCGGCCTGTTCGATTTCGCCGCGCGGGTGGAGTTGAAGCGGGTCGGCAAGCGGGCGATGGAAATGCTGGCGCGCTCTGGCGCGCTCGACGCGCTCGATTCCAACCGGCGCAAGGTGTTCGAAAGCCTCGAATCGCTGATCGCCTATTCGGCGGCGGCGCATGAGGATCGTGCCTCGGCGCAGGTGAGCCTCTTCGGCGAGGCGACCGAGGCCTTGCCGGCGCCGCGGCTGCCGAACCCCGAGGATTGGTCGCCGGTCGAGCGGCTGGGGCAGGAGCATCAGGCGATCGGCTTCTATCTCTCCGGCCACCCGCTCGACGACTATCAGGGCGCGCTGCGGCGCCTCGGCGTGCTCACCTACGCCGATCTGGCGCGCAAGACGGCGGCGGCCACGGCGCTCAACGCCCGGATCGCCGGCTCGGTCACCGCGCGCGACGAACGCAAGTCGGCGCGCGGCAACCGCTTCGCCTTCGTGCGGCTGTCGGACCCGACCGGCCTCTACGAGGCGCGGGTCTTTTCCGACGTGCTCGACGTGGCGCGCGAGCATCTGGAGCCGGGCCGCAACGTGGTGCTGACCGTCGAGGCGACGCTGGAGGGCGACGAGGTGAAGCTCCTCGCCCGGGCCGCGCAGCCGATCGACCTCGTGGTGGCGGGCGCGGCCAGCGCCGGCTTGCGGGTCTTCGTCAACGACGCCGCCGCCGCGCCCTCGCTCGCCGCGCGGCTGACCACCATCGCCCGGGACAGCCGGGCGCGGCCGGGCCCGATCGAGATCGTGGCGATGGCCGCCGACCTGCCCGACACGATCATCCGGCTGCCGGCGGAATATCCGCTGTCGCCGCAGGTGTTCGGCGCGCTGAAGACCGTGCGCGGCGTTGCCCATGTCGAGGAATTCTGACCGTGGAGGCCGGACTGGTCACCGCGGTCAACGAGACCCTGCCGCTGGCGATGGCGGTGGCGCTCAGCCCGTTTCCGATCGTCGCCATCGTGCTGGTCCTCGGGGCGCGATCCGGCCTCGGCGCCGGGGTCGCCTTCGCGTTGGGCTGGCTGACGGGGCTCGGCCTGCTCGGCGCGGCGCTGCTGCTGGCCGCCGCCCGGCGGCCGGAATCGGGTGACCTGATCGGCGGCTGGCTGCTGATCGGCATCGGCCTCGCGCTCTTCGCCGGCGCCTGGCGCAAATGGGTGAAGCGGCCAAAGGCGGGCGATCCGCCGAGGATCCCGGGCTGGATGGCCTCGCTCGACAACATCACCACCGGCCGGGCGGCGCTGATCGGCGCGGGCCTCGGCGGGATCAATCCGAAGAATATCGGCCTCGTCTTCGCCGCGGTGGCCGCGATCCACGGCAACGGCCTCGACCGCGGCGCGGCGATCGCCTGCCTCGCGATCTTCACCCTGCTGGCCTCGAGCACCGTGCTCGGCGCGCTGGCGGCGCGCGCCATCGGCGGTCAGCGCGCGGCGGCGCCGCTCGAGGCGGTGAAACAGTTCATGCTGGCAAACAACAACGTCATCATGATCGTCGTCTTCCTGCTGATCGGCGCCAAGGTGATCGGCGAGGGGCTGTCGGCTCTGTTCGCCTGAGCCCGAAAACGACGATGCCCGGAGACCGAGGTCATCCGGGCATCGTCAAATCCTCAGCCAAGGGCCGCGCGCGCGCGATCAGGCCGCCTCGGCCTCGGAACGATGCGCCTGCCGCTCGCTTTCCTCGCGGCTGAGCGCGACGGAGGTGCGGACGCCCCGGCGGACGAATTCCATCATGCCCTTGACGCAGCGCTCGTTGGGGTCGATCCCGGCGCACATCAGCACTTCCCGGCCGTCGCGCGACCGCGCCCAGCGGGCGATCATGTCGGCGCCGTTGCCATATTTCTTGTCGTCGGCGATCGCATCGTCGAGGGCGGCCAGCACCACGGCCGCGAACAGCTTCTGCGCCCGGGCACCCTGGTCATTGGTCAATGCGACCCGATCCACGTAATCGAACATTACGCTTCTTTCCTTCCTTCCAGTCCGTCTAATTTTGGCGCACTATGACGATTCTGCGACGCTTGGGCACTGCCAATACCACATGGCAGTCATGCGTCAATCGTATAGCCACCCTGTGACACCGATGTAGGCGGAGCGGCGCCAAGGTCAAGACGAGGGGCCCCGCGCCCCCTCAACTCGCCTTGTCGACCCGCTCCGGCGGGGCGGTGTCGGACCAGGTGAGGCGGCGATAGTCGAACCCCGCCTCCAGCGTCGGCTTCACGATCTCGAAATAGGGCGACAGGTCGAAGTCGCGCGGCGCGAACAGCGAATGATGGCGGATATGCAGGATCTCGCGCCGCTGCGCCCGTGCCATGGGATCGGCGCGGAACTCGCGCGTGATCAGCGGCAGGATCGGATAGCGGATGCGCTGGAACGCCTCGGCGATCAGCGAGGAACAGATGGCGCGCGTCGGATCGCCCGAACCGAAGGCGATCATCTGCCGCCGCCAGCGCGCGGGCACGGGCGGCCGCGGCAGGAAGTAGCGCAACAGGTCGAAGATGTTCTTCATGTCATAGCGCTTGCCGAGGCTCGCGACCATGAAATCCACCAGCGCCGCGCGATCGGCCGGCGTCAGGTGCCGCGGCCGGCAGATCCGGGTGTTGTAGAGCTCGTATTTCGCCAGCGGCGCGGCGACGCAGCCCTCGCCGATATTGGCCTCGATCAGCATCGCCCCCGGACCGAGCGCGTCCCCGACATAGAGCGCGGCGTGCGACCAGGTCGATTGCGTCAGGTACTTGATCGCCACCGACAGGCGGTTGACCCCCTCGATCAGCAGCACGTCGCCCGGCCGCAGCGCCTCGCGCAGGGCGCCGACATTGGCATGGGTGAAGGGCTCGGCGCCGGGCACGGGGTCCTGCAGCCGCGCCGCCAGATAGCGGCCGAGCCGGTCCATCGCCGTGTCGCGCTGGTCGGTCGTCACCTCTTCCTCCTGAACACCGGGCGCGCGCCGAGCCTAGGGCCAAAGGCCCTAAGCTTCCGTTGGCGGATCTAGCTCGTCCAGAGCCGCGGTTCGGCGAATTCGACGGAATTTCCCGCCGGATCGCGCAGATAGAGCGAACGGGCGCCGTTCGGCCAGCGAAAATCCGCCTCGATCGCGTGGCCGGCGTCGATGAACCGCGCGCGCCAGCGCTCGATCTCATGCCCCTCGGCGGCGAAGCAGACATGGCCCGCCCCCTCCGCGCCATGCGGCGGCACGGGGAGCGGGCCTTCCGCCGGCCGCCGCGTCTCGGCGGGATTGAAGATGAGGAGCATCCCCGCCCCGCAGCGGAAGAACACATGCCGGTTCCCCGCGCGCACCACCAGGGGGAGACCGATGAGCCCGCCGTAGAACCCCTCCGCCGCGTCCAGATCGCCGGCATAGAGCGCGGTTTCGAGGATCGCCGACGGCGCGGTCATCAGCCGGCGAAGGCGCCCGGCAGGTCGCGCTTGGCATGCAGCACCCGCAAGACGTCGAAATGATCCGGCCGCTCGATGCCGAGCACCAGATAGGGAAACCGCGCCACCCGCCAGGCCCTGAGTCCGGGCAGATCCAGCGCCTGGGCGAGCCAGGACGAGCCCGGCTCCATCCCCGTCCCGATCCGCACCAGTTCCCGCCGCAGCTGGTCGGTGAAGGCGAGCGCGATGCCCGGCCCGGAATCCGCGCGGTAGTGCGCGACGACGGCGCGGATATCCTCCCGCGCGGCGGGTCGCGCGTGGATCGCCTTGCTCACCCCCGTGTTCAATCGGCCCCCTCGCTCACTCGGCGCCCGTCCGGACACCGGCGCGCAAGCCGTCGAACCAGGCGTCGTCCACCACCTCGCCCGCGCCCGAGGCGAGCCCGCCGAGCACCAGCCGCCGCAACTCCTGCCGCTCGCGGTCGCGCCGGATCAGGTCGCGGACATATTCCTCGGGCGATGAAAAGCCGCCCTCCGCCACCCGTCCCTCGACGTAGTCACGCAGCGAGTCGGTCAGGGCGACGTTCAGAGCCATGGAGGAACGGTAGATGCGGCGCCCCGATCGCGCAAGATGTGGGGCGGCGTCGCACGGAGATCGCATTCGGACTGGACGGTTCGCGACGTGGCAGCATCCACTTCACGAGATCGACCGTCGGCGAGATCGTGACGGGCGTGCCCTGCCGGGGCTCGCCCGTCTGCGACGGACAAGCCGGGCACCCCCGCCACGATTCCACGCTCCAGAGAAATCTGGACCCCTCGCGCCCTACGCAAGCTTGCTTCGGGCGCGCGCCCGCGCGACCTGCCACTGGCAGGTCGGCAAGATGCGGGCGCGGAGATATTTCGAGCGGCCGCCCCTGAGGGACCGCGCGCGCCTGTACATGCGTCACTCATTAGACCTTCGTTCAATTGGTCCAGTCCATGGAGGGCACCCTTGCGCGTCGTCAATATCCACGAAGCCAAGACCCAGCTGTCGCGCCTCGTCGAGGCGGCGGCGCGGGGCGAGCTTCGTCATCGCCAAGGCCGGGCGGCCGATGGTCCGGGTGACCGCCATCGAAGCGCCCATGGCCGCGCGGCGGACGGGCTTTCTCGCCGGCGCGTTCGCGGTGCCGGAGGATTTCGACCGGATGGGCGTCGCCGAAATCGCCGACCTGTTCGGCACCGAGCCTTGAAGCTGCTCATCGACACGCACCTGCTGCTCTGGGCCGCCGCGACGCCGGAACGGCTCTCGCCCGAGGCGCGGACCCTGATCGAGGCGCCCGAAACCGAGCCGGTGTTCAGCGCCGCCAGCCTCTGGGAGATCGCGATCAAGACCGGCCTCGGCCGCGCCGACTTCACCCTCGACCCCGCGCTCCTGCGCCGCGGCCTGCTCGACAACGGCTACCAGGAACTCGCGATCACCGGCGCCCACGCCGTCGCCGTCACCACCCTGCCCCCACTCCACCGCGACCCGTTCGACCGCCTGCTGGTCGCCCAGGCACTGGTCGAGGGGCTGGCCCTCGTAACCGCCGACGAAAGCCTGCGCGGCTACCCGGGCGCGGTGCGAGTGGTTTGAGGCGCGTGGATGCGAGTGACCATCCTACTACCTCAGACCAAATCAGTCGACGTGCCGCTTCTGGATCGGAGGGAGGTTACCGAGGAGGCGGGCGCTGTGAACGACTGCGAGGATCTGAACCTCGCCGTCGCTCGCGCGGTAGATGATCCGCCAACTCTGGACGATCACTTCGCGGGTCTCGTCGGCAGGGTCGAGGTCGGCGACGCGTCTTCCCTGGCCGGGTTGATCGGAGAGGCCGACGGTGCGCGCCACGAGGCGCCGGGACACGGCCGCCGCGCTCGCGGGCGAGTCCTGCGAGATCCAGGCGACGATGGCGCGGAGGTCCGCCCGGGCGCGGCGGGACCAGACTACCCTGCGAGCCATTTCTCCAGATCCGCGACCACCTCCTCGTGCGAGAAGGTCCGGCCGGCCTCGATGTCCTCGATGCCCTCGCGGATCGCTTCGAGCACGTGGAGGCGGTAGGCGATCTCCTCGAAGGAGGCACCGTCCGGGAGCGCGCTGATCGCGGCGAGGGCGGCCTCTTTCGGGGTGGGCGCGGGCTTGTTCATGGGCGGGAGAGTAGCGCAAGCGGCGGGGTCGGGGAAGGTGGTGGGTGCGAGCACCCACCCTACGGTTGCTAACGACGCGTTATCCGTTTTCGATGCTGATGGTGTTTCCGATGCAGGGAAACACCATGACACGTATCACCGGACAGAACATCGCGCTTTCGCTTCTCAAATCCGCTTCCGACGCATCGCGCGCCCAGTTGGCGATCTCGGGATTCCTTCGCTCCGCGGATGTTTCAGTCAGTTCATCCTCTGCCTTGAACGGAATCCTGGCCGCGTTCCAGAACGGTGATCTGGCTCACGGATTTGCGACCGAGCTGTCCGCTCAGACCTCGAAATCCGATCTTTCGACCAACAATGCCAAACACAACGCGATTGTTGAGACCATCCTCAAGAACCGGGACAGATTTCCTCCCGAAGGATTCACCATCACAACGCAACTCGGGGATGGCGCCTCGATTGGGACCGTCATTCCACCCGCCAAGGCGAAAGCCTAGCAGCCTCGTAAGAGTTAGTCAGCTTCGGACGGCGTCACCGTCCGAGCGCCCCCTCGAACTCCCGCCACTCCCCCGCGCTCATGCCCACGTCCTCCCGCGTCACCGGCTCGCCCTTCAGCATCCGCCGCAAAGCCTCCATCCCCTTCCCCGAGAACTGGACCGCGTTCAGGCGGTAGTCCTCGAACGCCCCCCAGGCCGCCGGCACCCAGTCCTTCACGACTTCGCAGATCGCCTCGGCATAGGCGCGGATCTCGTATTGGGCATGCGCGTCCGCGCGCAGGCGCAGGAAGTGGAAGAGGTTGTGCAAATCCACCTTCCAGTACCATTGCGTGTAGATGTTGGCCGGCAGGTTCATCCGCGCCAGCTCCCGCGCCAGCCCCTGCTGGCCGTCCTGCGACAGCATCGCCTCGTAATGGTCATAGGCCCGCGCGCTGTCGTCGCGCAGCCAGGCGAGGACGCGGGCGGATTCCTCGGCGCCCAGCGCCTCGCCCCGGCCCTGGTTGTTGACGCTCGACTGCGCGGCGAGTTGCTCGGGCGCGGGGATGTAGAACTCGCGGTCGAGGATCGAGTAGCGGGCGGAATATTCGTTCACGTTCGCCGTGCGGTGGCGAATCCACTGGCGGGCGACGAAGACCGGCAGCTTCACATGCAGCTTCACCTCGCACATCTCGAAGGGCGTCGAATGCCAGTGCCGCATCAGGTAGCGGATGAGGCCGGCGTCGTCGCGCGTCGCCTTGGTGCCCTGGCCGTAGGAGACGCGCGCGCTGCGGCCTCGAATCGTCGCCCATATAGTCGACGACCCGCACGAGGCCGTGGTCGAGCACCGGGATCGGCCGATAGAGCCAGGCCTCCATCCCCGGCGAGACGGCGCGCAAGGTGGGCGCGGGCGTCGCGCGGGCGGCGGCGATCTCGGCCTTTTGTTCCTCGGTCAGTGACATATGTTAACCTCTCGAAGCGGCCGGCGCCGGATTCGCTGAAACCAGATATAGCATATAAGACCAGGGAAGGCCCAACATGAAGATAAAATATCTGCATACCATGGTCCGGGTCACCGACATCGAGGCGTCGAAGGCCTTCTATGGCGCGCTGCTCGGCCTGACCGAGACGCGGCGGATGGAGAACGAGGATGGCCGCTATACGCTGGTCTTCCTGACCGCGCCGGGACAGGAGGGCGCGGACCTCGAGCTCACCTACAACTGGGACGAGAAGGTGGACGACACGAGCGCCCGCAACTTCGGCCATCTCGCCTACGCCGTGGAGAATATCTACGACATGTGCGCCCGGCTCCAGGCGGCGGGGGTGACGATCAACCGCCCGCCGCGCGACGGGCGCATGGCCTTCGTGAAGAGCCCGGACGGCATTTCGGTCGAGCTTCTGCAGATGGGGCCGTCGCTGCCGCCGTCGGAACCCTGGTCCAGCATGGGCAACACCGGCTCCTGGTGATGCGCGGGCTCCTCGCCCTCGCGCTGGCGCTGGGCGTGGGTGGCGCGGCCTCGGCGCAGGAGTGCCGGATCGCCCTGTCGCTCGGGCTCGACGTCTCGTCCTCGGTCGATGCGTCGGAATACCGGTTGCAGACCGAGGGCCTCGCCCGGGCGCTGGTCGCGCCGGAGGTGGTGGCGGCCTTCCTCGGCGAACCGGGCCGGACCGTCACCCTGCAGGTCTATGAATGGAGCGGCCGCGGCCAGCAGGTGGTCCGGCAGGACTGGGTGCCGATCCTGAGCGAGGCCGATCTGGCGCGGGTGGCGAGCCGCGTCCTCGCCAGCGGCCGGGGCTTCAGCAATTTCCCAACCGCGCTCGGCGAGGCGATGGCCTTCGGCGCCCTGGCGCTGGCCGACGCGCCGGACTGCGCCGAACGCAAGCTCGACATTTCCGGCGACGGCACCAGCAACGACGGCATCTCGCCCTCCGAGGCGCTGGTGAAGTTCCCGTTCGACCGGATCACCGTCAACGGCCTCGTCATCGGCCCCAGCCGCGAGGCGCTCGCCCGCTATTACCAGCGGTTCGTCATCCACGGCCCCGGCGCCTTCGTCGAGGAGGCGACGGACTATCCCGATTTCGAACAGGCGATGCGCCGCAAGCTGGAGCGCGAGCTGCAACCCGGCCGCTTCGCCGCGCGCTAGTCTCCGTCGAGAATGGCGTAGATCTTGGTGACCCGGCCGATCGATTCCCAGGTGCCGCGAAAGCCGGGCTTGATAAGGAACGCCTCGCCCGGGCCGAACTCGACCGACCCCGTCTCGTCGGTCAGCCGGACACCGCCCTCGATCAGCACGCAGAGCTCGGTCTCGGTATAGTTCACCTCGATCACCCCCGGCTCCGCCTGCCAGTGGCCGACATGGAACCGGCCCTCGGGATCGGAGAAGCTGTTCCAGACCCGCGCCTCGCCCGAGCCTTCGCGCAAGCGATCGGCGGGCGCGTCGGCCACGTCCGGCGCATGGGTGCGCGAGACGAGCAGCACATGCGCCAGCGGATGGGTGATGTCGCTCTCGATGATCTCTTCCATGATCGGGCCCCTTTCGCTTCGGTCCAACGCGCACTATATTGGGTGCGTTCCAGCGATGGGACTATGGTGATAAACGCGCACGGAATAAGCGGATCGGACCCGGGGGCGGTACCCGGCGGCTCCACCAGACGCCCTTCGTTGGGGGCAAGCGGGGCCGAAACAGGATCGACGGACGTGTAAAGGTGTTTGCTTTCACTCGGCAGGATGCCACCGTTACCGGCTCAAGAGCAATAGTTGCCAACGACAACCATGCTCCGGTCGCGCTCGCCGCGTAAGCGGTAAGCAAGACCAAGTCTGAAGTCCTGGGCCTTAGCCGGTTCAGGCGGGGTTCGCAGGCACCTGGCAACAGAAGCCTGCACTTTCATTTCTCAGGCCTAAAGCGTCCGCTTTCCATGGTTCAGCGGTTCCACGGTCTCGGCTTCGTTGCACGATAGCCCCTCTGAACGGCGCGCTCCGGTCCGCGTGACGGCGAAAAGGGGCCCGCCATCCCGACTGGCATCCCGACCATATCGGAAACCGCGCCCCCGAGATAATCGGATCCTCGGCGCGCTCCCCGTCGCGGCCCGGAATCGCGCTTGGCCTGTCGATCGGGGTCGCCGTGATATTCCAAGGCCTGCAAGCGTGGCTTGCCTGTCGCGGTTCGGGCGCCTTTCCGCGACCTCCCCACGAAACGCTGGCAAGGCAGGCGATTAGCCGGTAGTGTGCACGCAAAATCATCGGCCCGCCCCCAGGCGGCCGAAAAACGAACGAGCGCGAGCAGGCACGATGGGAAAGGGCAGTTCCCGATGACCGAAATGGTCTATGGCGCCGTCGAGGCGCCACCCGGCGCGGCGATCATTCCCGAATGGTGGCGCACCGTCGATCGTTGGTCACTGGCCGCGATCGTCGGGCTGTTCCTCATCGGCCTCCTGCTCTGCCTCGCCGCCTCGCCGCCGCTCGCGGTGCGCAACGGGCTCGATCCATTTCACTACGTCTGGCGCCAGGTCGCCTTCGGCGCGCTCGGGCTCGGCACCATGCTCGTCGTCTCGATGTCCTCGCCGCTGCGGCTGCGCCGCTGGGGCGTCGTCGCCTTCTTCCTCTCCTTCGTGGCGCTGGCTTTGCTGCCGGTCTTCGGCACGGATTTCGGCAAGGGCGCGATCCGCTGGTACTCGCTGCGGGTGGTCTCGGTGCAGCCCTCGGAATTCCTGAAACCGACCTTCGCGATCTTCGCCGCCTGGCTGATGGCGGCGAGCTACGATATCAAGGGCCCGCCCGGCAAGGCGCTCAGCTTCGGCGTCGCCGTCACCCTGACCGCGATCCTCGCGCTGCAGCCCGACTTCGGTCAGGCCGGCCTCATCATCGCCACCTGGGGCATCATGTATTTCGCCGCCGGCGCGCCGGTGGCGCTGCTCGGCACCGTCGGCGCCGGGGTGATCGGCGTCGGCTGGTTCGCCTATCACAATTCCCAGCACGTGGCGCGCCGCATCGACGGCTTCCTCTCCTCGGAAGTCGATCCGCTGACCCAGATCGGCTACGCGACCAACGCCATCCAGGAGGGCGGCGTCTTCGGCGTCGGCGTCGGCAACGGCTCGGTGAAATGGACGCTGCCGGACGCCCATACCGATTTCATCATCGCGGTCGCCGCCGAGGAATACGGCCTCATCCTCTGCGTGGTCATCCTCGCCCTCTACCTGACCGTGGTGGTGCGCTCGCTTCTCAGGCTGGTGCCCGAACGCGATCCCTTCATCCGCCTCGCCGGCACCGGGCTCGCCGCGCTGCTTGGCATGCAGGCGCTGATCAATGTCGGCGTCGCCGTGCGGCTGCTGCCGGCCAAGGGCATGACCCTGCCGCTCATCTCCTATGGCGGCTCGTCGCTGATCGCCGCGGGCTTCGGTCTCGGCATGCTGCTCGCCATGACGCGCAAGCGGCCGCGGCACGAAATGGACGATATTCTTGGCCCATCCCGCTGACGTCGCATCCGCTCCCTCCGGCCCCGCCGACCCCTTGCTCGTGATCGCGGCCGGCGGCACCGGCGGGCATATGTTCCCGGCCCAGGCGCTGGCCGAGGAGATGCTGGCCCGCGGCTGGCGGGTGCGGCTCTCGACCGACGCGCGCGGCGCGCGCTACGCCGACGGCTTCCCGGCGGCGGTCGAGCGCCGGGTGACCGCCGCCGGCACCTTCGCGCAAGGCGGCCTCTTCGCCCGGCTGCTGGCCCCGCTCGCCATCCTCGCCGGCGCGGGCGCGAGCCTCTGGTCGATGCTGCGCGACCGCCCGGCCTGCGTCGCCGGCTTCGGCGGCTATCCCGCGCTGCCGGCGATGATCGCCGCCTGGATCCTGCGCGTGCCGCGCCTCATCCATGAACAGAACGGCGTGCTCGGCCGGGTCAACCGCCTGTTCGCCAAACGCGTCGATGTCGTCGCCTGCGGCACCTGGCCCACCGACCTGCCGGCCGGCGCGCGGCACCTGCACACCGGCAACCCGGTGCGCGGCAAGGTGCTCGAGCATCGCGCCGCGCCCTATCCCGCGCCCGGGCCGCGGCCGATGGGGCTCGTCGTCATCGGCGGCAGCCAGGGCGCCGGCCTCTTCTCGCGCGTGATGCCCGAGGCGCTGATGCTGCTCGACGGCCCCTTGCGCGACCGCCTGCGCGTCTCGCAGCAGGTGCGGCCCGAGGACATGGCGCGGACCCAGGACGTCTACCGCGCCCTGCGCATCCGCTCGGAACTGCGCGGCTTCTTCGACGACGTGCCGGAGCGGCTGGCGGGCGCCACCCTCGTCATCAGCCGCGCGGGCGCGAGCTCGATCGCCGATATCACGGTGATCGGCCGCCCGGCGATCCTCATCCCCTACGCGGCCGCGACCGACGACCATCAGGCGGCCAACGCCGCTGGGCTGGTTTCCGCCGGGGGGGCCTTCATGATCCGCGAGGACGCATTGACGCCCGACCTCCTCGCCGGGCACATCACCGCGATCCTGTCCGACCCGGAGGGCGCCGAGGCGATGGCGGCGGCCAGCCTCGCCGAGGGGCGCCCGGACGCCACGCAACATCTGGCGGATCTCGTCGAGCATCTCGCCCAACAAGGAGCAGCGCATGAACGGACAGACCCGGCTTCCCCATGACATCGGAGCCATCCATTTCACCGGCATCGGCGGCATCGGCATGTCCGGCATCGCCGAGGTGCTGCTGAACCATGGCTTCACGGTGCAGGGCTCGGACCTCAGGCCAAGCCCGATCACCGAGCGTCTGGCGAAGCAGGGGGCGCGGATCTTCATCGGCCAGAAGGCCGAGAATATCGAAGGCGCGCAGGTCATGGTGATCTCCTCGGCGATCAAGCCCGGCAATCCCGAGCTCGACGCCGCCCGGGCGAAGAACCTGCCCGTGGTGCGCCGGGCCGAGATGCTGGCCGAGCTGATGCGGCTGAAATCGAACGTCGCCGTCGCCGGCACCCATGGCAAGACCACCACCACCTCGATGGTCGCCGCCCTGCTCGACGCCGGCGGCATGGACCCGACCGTGGTCAATGGCGGGGTGATCCACGCCTATGGCTCGAACGCCCGGATCGGCGGCGGCGACTGGATGGTGGTGGAGGCCGACGAGAGCGACGGCAGCTTCAACAAGCTGCCCGCCACCATCGCCGTCATCACCAATATCGACCCCGAGCATCTCGACCATTACGGCGATTTCGAGGCGCTGAAGGCCGGGTTCGACACCTTCGTCTCGAACATCCCGTTCTACGGCCTCGCCGTCTGCTGCATCGACCATCCCGAGGTGCAGGCGCTGGTCGGCCGGATCAGCGACCGCCGCGTCGCGACCTACGGCTTCAGCCCGCAGGCCGACGTCCAGGCGCGCAACCTCACCTTCGAGAACGGCGGCGCGCGGTTCGACGTCGTGCTGAACGCCGAGGAGGGCCGGGTGATCGAGGGGCTGCGGCTGCCGATGACCGGCGACCACAATGTCTCGAACGCGCTGGCGGCCATCGCCGTCGCCCGGCACCTGAAGGTCTCCAAGGACGCGATCCGCAAGGCCCTGGCCGGTTTCGCCGGGGTCAGCCGCCGCTTCACCAAGGTGGCGGTGGTGAACGGCGTCACCATCATCGACGATTACGGCCATCATCCGGTCGAGATCGCCGCCGTGCTCAAGGCCGCGCGCCAGGCGACCAAGGGCCGGGTGATCGCCGTGCACCAGCCGCACCGCTACACCCGCCTGCGCGACCTCTTCACTCAGTTCTGCGCCGCCTTCAACGACGCCGACACCGTGGCGATCGCCGACATCTATTCCGCCGGCGAGACGCCGATCGACGGCATCAGCCGCGACACCCTGGTCGGCGGCCTGATCGCCCACGGCCACCGCCGCGCCCTGCCGCTGGCCGGCGAGGAGGCGCTGGCCGACTTCATGCGCGCCGAATGCCGGCCGGGCGACATGCTCGTCTGCCTCGGCGCCGGCTCGATCAGCGCCTGGGCCAACGCCCTCCCCGGCCGCCTCGCCGAAAAGAACGGCGCCAAAGAGCCGGTCGAGGCCTGAAAAAGCCCGCGGGACGCTCGGATTTTCCGCGCGTCCCGACCGACACGTGCTAGGGTGGAGAGCGCCTGCGGGGGGCGCTTTGATGACCGCTCTATTTCCGGAACCGCTCAGGATCGGTTCCACTATTGTTGATTTTTCCAACGAACGTCTGATCCGGGCTTCCGGTGAGCCGATCCCCTTGCGGCGGCAGAGCTTCGCGGTCCTCCGCCAACTCGCCGCGGCGCCGGGTCAGCTGGTGACCAAGGCGGCGCTGGTCGACGCGGTCTGGCCGGGCATCGCCGTCACCGACGACAGCCTCGTCCAATGCGTGCACGAGATCCGCCGCGCCCTGGGACCGGGGGCCGAGCAGATCCTGCGGACCGTCCCCCGCCGCGGCTACGCGCTGCACCTTCCCACCAGCGCCGGACCTACTCCCGCCGCCCCGCGCTGGACGGCGCGCCGGAAGGGCCTCGCGGCGGTCGCCTTGCTTCTCGGGTTCATCGCCATCCTCGCCGGGGCGAACTGGTCGCTCCGCGAACCTTGGCATGTCCCGGTCGTCGCGGTCATGCCCTTCACCGGCGAAGGCGAGGACTATCTCGGCGGCGCGATCGCCGACACGGTGATCGCCATGCTGGGCCGGGTGCCCGAGATCGGGGTGATCGCAAGACAATCGAGCTTCTCGCTCGGCGACGCGCCGGGGGACGTCGCGGCGATCGGCGCCAGGCTCGGCGCGGACTATGTGCTCGAAGGCGATGCGCGGCGCGAAGGCGATGGCGTGCGCGTCACCGCCCGGCTGGACGACGCGCGAACCGGGCGCCAGGTCTGGGCAGAGCAGTTCGACGAGACCGCCGCCGATCCGGTGGCCGTCGCCGACACGGTGGCCGACCGGATCGTCTCCGCCCTCGGCGGGCAGCGCGGCCAGCTCCGGCGCGCGGAATACGCGCGGGCCTGGGGCAAGGACGCCGCGAGCCTCGGCGAATACGACTATGCGATGCGCGCGCAGGAACGCATGTTCGGCGATCAGACCGCGCGGGGAAACGCGGCGGCGGACGCGATCATCCGCGAGGGACTGCGGCGCTATCCGAACTCGCAGCACTTGAGGATCAAGCTCGCCTGGAACGACTGGCGGCGCGCCTACAATTTCTGGAGCGCCGACATGGCGGCCATGACCGCCGATTTCGATTCCGCCACGCGGCGCGCCCGCGACCTCGCGCTGGAGCCGAACCTCCAACCCTGGGTGGCGATGGGCACCCATTCGCTGCTCGGCTACGCGGCGATGCGCGAAGGCGACTGGAACCAGGTGCGAAGGGAAGCCGACATCGTCCATCAGCTGGCGCCCTACGACGCCTTTCAGATCACCGATCTGGCCGAGACCCTGGTGCCGGCCGGCGACTACGACCGGGCGCTCGAATATGTCGAATTCGGCGCCTCCCGCAACCCGGCGGACACCGACTATCAGCATTCGTTGCGGGCGTGGATCTACCGCCTCCAGGGAAAGCTCGAGGACTCGGCGCGGCAATCGCAGGCGGCGGAGATGCTCTACCCCTATCAGCGCCTGCAATATGCGATCACGCTCTGGCGCCTCGGCCGCCAGGACGAGGCGCGCGAAGCGGTCCGCGAGGCCCAGGCCGAGGATCCCGACCTCGGTCTCGCCGCCTGGCGGGCCGGCACCTTCTACGCCGACCCCGCCCTGCTGCCCGCCGAGATCGCCGACCTCGCCGCCGCCGGCCTGCCGGAATAGCCGCGGTTACTCCCGCGCGCGGGCGCGTTCCTCATAGATGTCGAAGGGCACCGCCGGTTCGTCCTTGGCACAGCGGATGACGAGGCTGGTCTTCACGCTCGCGACATTCGGCGCCGAGGTCAGATACTCGGTCAGGAAGGTCTGGAAGGTCGACAGATCCGGCGCCACGCATTTCAGGATGAAATCGATCTCGCCGTTCAGCATGTGGCACTCGCGGACCAGCGACCAGGAACGCGCCCGCGCCTCGAAGGCCGTCAGGTCGGCCTCCGCCTGGCTCGAGAGGCCGACCATGGCGAAGACCTGCACCTCGAATCCGAGATCGCGCGCGCTGACGTCGGCGTGATAGCCGCGGATCAGCTCGCTTTCCTCCAGCGCGCGCACCCGGCGCAGGCAGGGCGGCGCCGAGATGCCGACCCGGCGCGACAGTTCGACATTGGTCATGCGCCCGTCGGCCTGCAGCTCGGCGAGAATCTTGCGGTCGATCGGATCGAGTTTCATGGAGGCCATCGCGGCGAGCATCCCAAGCGAGAGACGCCCGTTCATAGTGCGGATGCGATAGGCACGCAACAATCTTTCACGGGGACGAAACAATGCGAAACGGAATCGCCCGCGACCAGGCGTCGCGGGCCAGCCGCGCCCGACAAGCTCGCGCGGCTAAGTGATTGCACCCGTTGCAACCGCTGGGCTAGATGCACCAGCCGGCGCCCGCTCACCGAGCGGCGGCTTTTCGCACGGCGGCCAGCCGCCAATTGGGAGCAGTTGCAATGGAAACCACCGCCGTGAACCCCACCACCATGGAGACGGCCGTCGAGGCCACCGCCTTTACTTTCTGGACTTTCCTTCTCGACGTCTTTGCCATCTTCGTCTTCATCCTGTGGTTCTGGCTGATCATCACCATCATGATCGACCTGTTCCGCCGGCACGATATTTCCGGCTTCGGCAAGGTGATCTGGGTGATCTTCCTCGTCCTGCTGCCCTTCATCGGCGTCTTCGCCTATGTGCTGACCCAGAGTTCCGGCATGGCCGAGCGCAACCAGACCCAGGCGAAGCAGGCCCGCGACGAACTGCGCGGCATCGTCGGCTTCAGCGTCTCGGACGAACTCGAGAAACTGGCCAAGCTGAAGGCGTCCGGCGGGATCACCGAGGCGGAATATTCCAAGCTGCGCGCCAAGCTGCTGCAGTAGCCCCGCGGAGGCGGGCGGCCCCCTGTGCCCGGCCGCCCTCCCTTCCCTCGGCACCGGCGCGCGCCTATATAGGGGCCTCCCATCACTCGCGAGGCCGCGCTCCATGTCCGTTTCCCGCCACACGCGCCTGCTGATCATCGGTTCGGGACCGGCCGGCTATACAGCGGCGGTCTATGCCGCCCGCGCCATGCTGTCGCCGCTGCTCGTCCAGGGCATCCAGCCCGGCGGCCAGCTCACCATCACCACCGAGGTCGAGAACTGGCCCGGCGACATCGAGGTGCAGGGCCCCGACCTCATGGCCCGGATGGAAGCGCACGCCCGCGCCACCGGCGCCGAGATCGTCACCGACCATATCGCCGCGCTCGACCTGTCGCAGCGGCCGTTCAAGGCCACGGGCGACGGCGGCGACGTCTATACGGCGGACGCGGTGATCCTCGCCACCGGCGCGCAGGCGAAATGGCTCGGCCTGCCGTCGGAGGAGAAATTCAAGGGCTTCGGCGTCTCGGCCTGCGCCACCTGCGACGGCTTCTTCTTCCGCGGCCAGGAGGTGGTGGTGATCGGCGGCGGCAATTCCGCCGTCGAGGAGGCTTTGTTCCTCACCAATTTCGCCACCAAGGTGACCCTCGTCCACCGCCGCGACCATCTGCGCGCCGAGAAGATCCTGCAGGACCGGCTGTTCCGGCATCCGACGGTCGAAGTGATCTGGGACCACGCGCTCGACGAAGTGCTGGGCGCGGCGAAGCCGGCCAGCGTCACCGGCGTCCGCCTCAGACACGCCACCACCGGCGCGCTGCGCGAAATCCCGGCGCAGGGCGTCTTCATCGCCATCGGCCACGCCCCGGCCTCGGACCTCGTCGCCGGCCAGCTGCCCTTGCACAGCGGCGGCTATGTCACGGTCAAGCCGGGCAGCACGGCGACCGAGATCCCCGGGGTCTTCGCCGCCGGCGACATCGCCGATCCGATATTCCGCCAGGCGGTGACCTCGGCCGGCATGGGCTGCATGGCCGCGCTGGAGGCCGAACGCTACCTCGCCGCCCAGGAACCCGCGGAGGCGCCGCGCGCCGTCGCCGCCGCCGAATAGCCGCAGGAGAAAGAAATGCCCGAGACCGCCCGCCCGACCTTCGACGCCCGCGAGCCGGCCGGCGGCGACAGCGGCCTCGGTCCGCTGCCCGAATGGGATCTCTCCGGCCTCTATTCCGCGCCCGACGCGCCGGAGATCGCCCGCGACCTCGACTGGCTGCGCGCCGAATGCGCGGATTTCGCCGCCGCCTATCAGGGCAATCTGGCGACGCTCGACGCCGCCGGCCTGCTCGCGGCGATCCAGCGCTACGAACGCATCCAGACCGTGTCCGGCCGGGTCGCCAGCTACGCGGGCCTGCGCTACTACCAATGCACCACCGACCCGAGCCGGGCGAAATTCTTCGGCGACACCCAGGGCGCGCTGACCGACATCTCGACCCCGCTCGTCTTCTTCTCGCTCGAACTGAACCGGATCGACGACAGCCGCCTCGACGGCCTGCTCGGTGAAGACCCGGCGCTCGCCCGCTACAGGCCGGTGCTCGACCGGATCCGCGCGATGAAGCCGCATCAGCTCTCCGACGAGCTGGAACAGTTCCTGCACGATCAGTCGGTGGTCGGCGCCGCCGCCTGGAACCGCCTGTTCGACGAGACGCTCGCCGGCCTCGAATTCACCGTCGGCGACGAGACGCTGAGCCTCGAAGCGACGCTCAACCTCCTCTCCGACCCGGACCGCGCCCGGCGCCAGGCCGGGGCCGAGGCGCTGGCCGCCACCTTCCGCGCCGAACTGCCGCTCTTCGCCCGCGTCACCAACACGCTGGCCAAGGAGAAGGAGATCGAGGACCGCTGGCGCAAGCTCCCCACCCCGCAGGCGGCGCGCCATCTCGCCAACGACGTCGAGCCCGAGGTGGTGCAGGCTTTGCGCGACGCCGTGGTCGCCGCCTATCCTCGCCTCTCGCACCGCTATTACGCGCTGAAGGCGCGCTGGCTCGGCCTCGACGCGCTCGAAATCTGGGACCGCAACGCCCCCCTGCCCCGCGACGACGACCGGGTGATCCCCTGGACCGAGGCGCGCGCCACCGTGCTCGACGCCTATGCGAGCTTCGATCCGCGCATGGCCGCGCTGGCCGAGCCGTTCTTCGACCGCGACTGGATCGACGCGGCCGTGAAGCCCGGCAAGGCGCCCGGCGCCTTCGCCCACCCGACGGTGACCGACGCGCATCCCTTCGTGCTGCTCAACTACCTCGGCAAGCAGCGCGACGTGATGACCCTCGCGCACGAGCTCGGCCATGGCGTGCACCAGATCCTCGCCGCCGGCCAGGGCGAGCTCCTGTCCGACACGCCGCTGACCCTCGCCGAGACGGCGAGTGTCTTCGGCGAGATGCTGACCTTCCGCGCGCTGCTCGACGCCGCGCCGGATGCGAAGGCCCGCAAGATCCTCCTCGCCTCCAAGGTCGAGGACATGATCAACACGGTGGTCCGCCAGATCGCCTTTTACGATTTCGAATGCCGCCTGCACGCCGCCCGCCGCGAAGGCGAACTGACGCCCGACGACATCAACGCCCTCTGGATGAGCGTACAGGCCGAGAGCCTCGGGCCGGTGTTCCGCTTCATGGACGGCTACGAGACCTTCTGGACCTATATCCCGCATTTCATCCATTCGCCGTTCTACGTCTATGCCTATGCCTTCGGCGACGGGCTGGTGAACGCGCTCTACGCGGTCTACCAGGAGGGCGATCCCGGCTTCGTCGAGAAATATTTCGACATGCTGCGCGCCGGCGGCTCCAAGCACCACAAGGAGCTGCTCGCCCCCTTCGGCCTCGACGCGACCGATCCCGGTTTCTGGGGCAAGGGCCTCGCCCTGATCTCGAGCATGATCGACGAGCTGGAGGCGATGGAAGCCTGAGCGTAGCGGGCCGCGCCGGCCTCCTACCCGCGGAACCCTCCCCTGCTTCGACCGAAGCGGGCCCTTGGCCCGCCAGTCTTCGGCCCGACGAGTCGACGCATCGCGTCGGCCGGACCGTTGCCCAGAGCGCGTGAGCGCGCCGGGCAAGGGGCTATTCTCTTGGGATGACGGTGCTAATCCGTCCGCGCCTGCCTGGCTGGCGCGGTAACGCGCCTGCCGGGGGCAGGCAGGCGCGGACGGATTTGTCGACGGACAAATCCGTCGAGAGAAAAACATTGCACCGCCCGGCCGGCCAACCGGTACAAAACGCCCGCCCGCCTCAGATCACCAGAACCCCGCTGTGCTTGGCCTTGAACTCCGGCTCGACATGGATGGTCACCGACGCGCCCTCGACCGCCTCGCGCAACGCGATCTCGACACGGTCGCAGATCTCATGCGCCTCGGACACCGTCATCGCCGCCGGCACCACCAGATGGAAATCGATGAACACCCGGCGCCCGGCGTTGCGGGTCCGCACGTCATGCGCCTCGATCGCGCCATCCGCCGCCCGCGAGATCACCGCGGTGATCTCGGCCAGCCGCTCCTTCGGCACCGCCTCGTCCATCAGCCCGCCGAGCGACTCGCGGATCACGCTCCAGCCCGACCAGAGGATATTGAGCGCGACGAGGCCGGCCAGCGCCGGATCGAGCACCGCCCAGCCGGTCAGCACGGCGAGCGCGATGCCGATCACCACCCCGACCGAGGTCACCACGTCCGACATCAGATGCCGCCCGTCCGCCACCAGCGCCGGCGAGCGGGCCCGGCGCCCGGCGGTGATGAGCACCCGGCTCCAGAGGCCGTTCATCACGCTGGCCACCGCGCTGATGCCGAGGCCGAGCGCCGGCGCCTCGATCGCGCGCGGCGCCTGGAGCGCGCCCCAGGCCTCGCGCAGGATCAGGATCGCCGCGACGATGATCAGCACACCCGCCAGCACCGCGCTGAAATATTCCGCCTTGGAATGGCCGAACGGATGGTTGCTGTCGGCCGGCTGATCGGCGAGCCGCACGGCGATCAGCGCGGCGACGGCCGTCGCGACATTGACGAGACTTTCCAGCGCGTCCGAATAGAGCGCCACCGACCCGGTCACCCGATAGGCGAAATACTTGATCCCGAGCACCAGCAGCCCGACGACGATGCTGCCCGCCGCGATCTTGAAAGTCGTGCTCACGAGGACCTCCCGCCGAGGCGGCCGCTGACGGACTGGCGCCCTCGCCCCAAGGGACACGCCCCACGCCCCCCACGCTTACGCCTTCCGGGCAACGGCGCCGGCGATAGCATCCGACGATCCGCCCTTCCTGGCACGGCAGGTCGAGATATCTCCGCGCCCGTATCTTGCCGACCTGCCAGTGGCAGGTCGCGCGGGCGCGCGGCCGGAGGAAACCTCCGGAGGCCGCGAGGGGTCCAGATTTCTCCGGAAGCTCTCAATCGGGGCGGGTGTGCCCGGCCCGTCCGTTGAAAACGGACGTGCCCCGGCAGGGCACGCCCGTCACGATCTCGCCGACGGTCGATCTCGTGAAGGGAATGCTGCGAAGTCGCGCGCCGTCCGATCCAAATGCGATTCCCGGCCGATGCGATGCGTCGACTCGTCGGGCCGAAGACTCGCGGGCCAAAGAGGCCCGCTTCGGTCGAAGGGAGCAAGACACCGCGCAAATTCAACCCCCGAGAGCGGACGGCCCGGCCCCGCCGGAACGGTTTCTGCTCTATCCGCGACGGTCGCAGGGCGCAACCCCCTGATTTTCTTATGAGAATAGTTCTCATGTGCAGCGCGGCACAGCCGCGCCCCGCCGGAGCTATCCCCCGAGGCTCGAATGGCGGGCCATCATCTCGACCGGGGCGAGGTGGCATTCCGGCGGCCGCGCGCCGGTCTCGAGCCAGCTGAGCATCGCCTCGGCCGAATGCCGGCCGAAACGCGCGACGTCGCAGCGCACCGAGGAGAGCCGCGGCCAGGTCAGCGCGCATTCCTCGATATCGTCGAACCCGACCAGCCGGAACTCCGCGCCGACCTTCACCCCGGCCTCGGCGAAGCCCGCGAGCATGCCGAGCGCCACGAGGTCGCTGAAACAGATCGCCGCCTCGACCTCCAGCCTCTCCCCGGCCAGCCGCAGCGCGATATCGCGGCCGAAGGCGCGCGACGGGCGGCCGTGAAAGGCGACCGGCGCCAGCCCGGCCTCGCCCATCACTTCGAGATAGCCCGCCATGCGCTCCAGCGTCACCGGCCGGTCGCCGAGCCCGCCGACGAAGGCGATGCGCCGCGCGCCCTGCGCGATCAGATGCCGGGTCGCCAGCCGGCCGCCGGCGACGTAGTCGAGCGAGGCGAAGGGAAAGACATCCGTGCGCGCGTCGATCCGGCGCAGCACCTGCATCGCCGGGATGCCGGCGCGCCGCACATTCTCCAGCGCCAGCGGCTCGTCCACATAGGTGGGCGAGATCAGGAATCCCGAGACGCCATGCTCGATCATCGAGGCGATGACCCGCGCCTGCAGCTCCGGATCCTCGTCGGTATTGGCGATCACCGTGGCATAGCCGCGGCGCGCGAAGCTCATCTGCGCGCTGGCGGCGAATTCGGTGAAGAACGGATTGCGCAGGTCGTTGATGACGAGGCCGATCAGCCCGATATCGCCGCCGCGCAGGTTCGCCGCCGAGCGGTTATAGACATAGTTGAGCTCGGTCATCGCCCGCTCGACCACCTCGCGGGTCGCGGGCTTCACCAGCGGGCTGTTCTGCAGCACGTTCGAGACCGTCGATTTCGAGACCCCGGCCCGCAGGGCAACGTCGATGATCGTCGGCCGCTTGTTCATCGCCGCGCCTCATTCGATGCCATGGAGCCGTGACAGCAGCGTCATCCGCTCCACCGCCAGATCCGGGCGGCTGAGCAGACCCGCGCGGTCGGCGAGGCGAAAGACCTCGGCATAATGCGTGATCTCGCGCGCGGATTGAAAGCCGCCCGGCATGATGAAATGGCTCTGCGCCCCGTTCAGCCAGGCGAGAAAGGCGATGCCGGCCTTGTAATACCGGGTCGGCGCCTTGAAGACCTCGCGGCTGAGCGGCACGGTCGGGGCGAGGAGCGCGTGATAGGTCGCGCGGTCGCCCAGCGCCAGCGCCTCCAGCGCCTGCACCGCCGCCGGGGCGATCGCCGTGAAGGCGCCAAGCAGCGCGTGGCTATGGTGGGTCCCGTCGCCCTCGATCAGCGCGGCGTAGTTGAAATCGTCGCCGGTATAAAGCCGCACCCCCTCCGGCAACCGGGCGCGAAACCCCTCCTCATGCGCCTGGTCGAGCAGCGAAATCTTGATCCCGTCGACCTTGGCCGCGTGCTCGCGGATGATCCCGAGCACCGTCTCCGACGCGGTCGCCACGTCGGTCGCGCCCCAGTAGCCGGCCAGCGCCGGGTCGAACATGTCGCCGAGCCAATGCAGGATCACCGGCGCCTCCGCCTGCCGCAGCAGCGCGCCATAGACCCGGGCATACATCTCCGCGTCCGCCCCGAGCGCCGGCAGCGCGCGCGACGCCATCAGGATCACCTGCCCGCCGGCCGCCTCGATCGCCTCCATCTGCTCGGCATAGGCGGCGATCAGCCCCGCCTCGTCGGTGATCTCGCCCGGCGCCTTCTGGTCGGTCCCGGCGCCGCAGGCGACCCGCGGCTTCAAGGGATGCGCCTTCGCCTCGGCCATGGTCCGCCCGATCAGCTCCTTCGCCGTCGGCCAGTCGACGCCCATGCCGCGCTGCGCGGTGTCCATCGCCTCGGCGAGCCCCAGCCCCTGGTCCCAGAGCCAGCGCCGAAAGCCGAGCGTGTTCTCCCAATCGACCGCCGGCCGCCCCTCCCACGGCGCGCGCTCGGCGACCGGATCCGACACGACATGCGCCGCCGCGAAGGCGGTCCGCGTCAAGGGCACCCGCGGCGGCCGCGGGATCAGCGGCGTGCCCGTCGGCCTGTAGGGCTCGATGGTTCCGTCATAGGTCGGCAGGCGCATCTTCTGGCCCCTATCGGTCGGCGCGGATCATGTCGGCGGCCTTTTCCGCGATCATGATCACCGGCGCGTTGGTGTTGGAGGAAACGAGCGTCGGCATGATCGAGGCATCGACCACCCGCAACCCCGCGATCCCGTTGAAGCGCAGCCTCGGATCGACCACCGCCCCCGGATCGGCGCCCATCCGGCAGGTGCCGGCGGGATGATGGTCGGTCTTGGCATGCCGGCAGGCATAGTCGATCAGCTCCGCCTCCGTCCGAACCTCCGGCCCCGGCAGCCGCTCGGCCAGCACGAAGGGCTTCAAGGCCCCCTGCGCCATGATCTCCCGCGCCATCCGCAACCCTTCGAGCGACAGCTCCCGGTCGCGCGGATCCTGCCAGTAGTTCGGATCGATCACCGGCGCCGCGGCCGGATCGGCGCTCATCAGCCGCACCGTCCCCCGCGACCGCGGCCTGAGATAGGCCGAGTTCAGCGTCACCCCGCCGTTCGGCATCGCCGCCACCCCCGCCTCGATCCCCGAGCCGAGCCCGAGGTGGAACTGGATATCCGGCGAGCGCGCGTCCTTGTCCGCGTACCAGAACCCCCCCGTCTCGAAGAGGCTCGACGCCACCGGCCCGCCCTTGGTCGCGAGATACCGCAACCCCGCGATCGCCGACCAGAACGGCCGCGCATAGCGGTCGTAGGTATGCGGCCCCGTCACCTCGCAGATGACGAAGAGATCGAGATGGTCCTGGAAATTCGCCCCCACCCCCGGCTGGTCGAGGACCGGCGTCACCCCGACCTCCGCCAGATGGTCCGCCGGCCCGATCCCCGACAGCATCAGCATGCGCGGCGAGCCGATCGCCCCCGCCGACAGGATCACCTCCGCCGCCGCCCTGATCCTCGCCCCGTCCATCATCTCCACCCCGACCGCGCGGCCGCCCTTGACGAGGATCCGCCGGACCTGCGCCCCGGTGCGCACCGTCAGGTTCGCCCGCCCCCGGTTCGGCGCGAGATAGGCCATCGCGGCGGAGGAGCGCCGCGCGGCGCGCTGGGTCAGCTGATAGTACCCGACCCCGTCCTGCCGCTCGCCCGCCATGTCGAGGTTGCGCGGGATGCCGAGCGCGGCGGCGGCGGCGAAATAGGCCTCGCAGATCGGCAGCGGCGCGGCCGGGCGCGACACGCCGAGCGGCCCGCCCTTGCCGTGATAGCGGCCCTCGAAACTGTCGTTGTCCTCGGCCTTGCGGAAGAAAGGCAGCACATCCTCATAGGACCAGCCCTCGCACCCCATCTGCCGCCACTCGTCATAGTCGAGCGCATTGCCGCGGGTATAGATCTGCGCGTTGATCGCCGAACCGCCGCCGATCACTTTCGCCTGGGTATAGCGGATCACCATGTCCTTCATGTGCCGCTGCGGCGCCGTCTG
The DNA here is from genome assembly GCA_044225035.1 of Amaricoccus sp. Lineage (GTDB taxonomy): Bacteria > Pseudomonadota > Alphaproteobacteria > Rhodobacterales > Rhodobacteraceae > Amaricoccus. The sequence continues at coordinate 27,764 of JBGAJI010000006.1, forward strand.
CCAGCCCCACGACCCGATGCCCTTGGTCATCTTCGCGAAACCCGCCGGCAGGTGATAGAACGGATGCCGGTCCGTGCCCCCCGCTTCCAGCAGCAGCACCGTGGCGGCGGCGTCCTCGCTCAGCCGCGCGGCCAGCACGCAACCGGCCGAACCGCCGCCGACGATGACATAATCGAACCCCTCGGCCATCCTCACAGCCTCGCGATCGAAAGGCCGCCATCGACCGGGATCACCGCCCCGGTGGCGAAGGCCATGTCGCCGCGCACCAGCGGCAGGATCGCGGCGCCGATATCGGACGGCGCGCCCCAGCGGCCCGCCGGCACCAGGCCTTCGGCGATCCGCGCCGAATGCCGGTCCCGCGCGACCTCGGTCATCGGCGTCGCGATGATCCCGGGGCGCAGGTCGAAGACCCCGATCCCCTCCCCCGCCAGCCGCGCCGCGTATAGTTGCGCCATCATCGCCGCCCCGGCCTTGGAGACGCAGTAGTCCGCCCGCTCCACCGAGACCATTTCCGCGCTGACCGAGGTGACGAAGACCATCGACCGATAGGGCTCGGCCGGCAGCGCCAGCATCCGCCGCGCCACCTCCTGCGCGATGAAGAATCCGCCGCGCAGATTGACCGACAGCACGAAGTCGAAATTCTCCGCCGTCGCCTCCAGCATGTCGCCGCGCACCGGCGACGGCACCCCGGCGTTGGAGACGAGGCACGAAACCGGCCCCATCTCGCCCGCGATCCGATCAAGCAACCCCGGCGCCGCCGCCACGTCGCGCAGATCGTGCCGGAAATACCGCGCCCGATCCCCGAGCGCCCCCAGCGCCTCGGCGACGACCGGCGCCTCCGCCGGAACCTCCGCCGCGAGTGCTACGGAGAACCCCGCGCCGACCAGCGCCGCGGCGATGCCGAACCCGATGCCGCTCTGCCCGCCTGTCACCAGCGCGACCCGTGTCATGCCGCGAGATCCTTCCGTGCGATATGGTCGGCGACCCGCAAGGCCTGCGCCGCGATGGTCAGCGCCGGGTTCACCGCCGCCGAGGTCGGCAGAAAGCTCGCATCCACCACGAAGAGGTTCGGATGGTCATGCGCGCGACAGAAGATATCGACGACGCTGGTCGCCGGGTCGCGCCCCATCCGCGCCGTGCCGCATTGATGCGACGGCGTGCGCCGGTCGAAAGGCCGGCTGAGCACAACCGGAAACCCCGCCCGGCGCAGCAACCCCTTCAGCTTCGCCACCAGCGCCTCATGCGCCGCCCAGTTCGACCGGCGCCAGTCGAGCACGATCCGCTCGCCCGCCACCGTCACCCGGCTCGCCGGATCGGGCAGGTCCTCGCTCATCGCATAGAAATCGATCGCATGGCCGGCGATCCAGTTGGCCAGTGGCCCCGGCAACCCGGCGGTCGCGGCGAGGATCGGCCCGGAAATCTTGCCGAGCAGCTGGATATTGCCGAGTGGCGTCCCGCCCTCGCCCCCGGTCAGGTAGAAATCGTTCACCATCAGCGTCTTCTGATAAACCGCGTCGTTGCGGCGAAAGGGATGCAGCGCCAGCACCGCGGAACTGTTGTGGTTCATGAAATTCCGCCCCACCTGATCCGAGCGGTTGGCAAGGCCGGAGCGCAGGAGCAGCACCGCGGAATTGACCGCGCCGGCCGACAGGACCACCAGCGGCGCGGCGATCCGGGCCGGCTGGCCGTCCTTCACATACTCCACCGCCGTCACCCGCCCGTCCGCCCCGGCGACCAGACGCGTCGCCAGCGCGCCGGTCTCGAGCGTCACGTTCGGATAGGCCAGCGCCCGTGCGACGCCCACCGTCTCGGCATCCATTTTCGCGCCCGTCGTGTCGGGAAACGCGTCCCAGGGCGTGCGCGCCCGGTCGAGCCAGCGGCCGATATCGACTCCGAGCGGCAGCGAAGCGGGATGCAGCCCGACCCGCGCGAGGCGGCCGCGCAGATCGGCGATCACCGGCTCATCCGGCACCGGCGGGTGCGGATAGGCGCCGGAACGCGGCGGCTCGGTCGGATCCTGCCCTGCGTCGCCCCGCACCTGATACAGTTCCTCGGCCGCCTGATACCAGGGTTCGAGATCGTCATAGCGGATCGGCCAGCCCGGCGTCGTGCCGCCCATATGGCGCAGCGGGCCGAAGTCCTCGGCGCGATAGCGGATCAGCACCGCGCCATACAGCTTTGAATTACCGCCGACATAGTAGTAGTTTCCGGGATTGAAGGCGACGCCCTCCGGCGTATGCCAGGTCTCGCGGGGCCGGAAATGCCCGCGGCCGAAGATCGCCCGATCGTCCCGCGCCTCGGCGCAATCGGCCAGCCGTTGCCCGCGCTCCAGGATCACCACGCGCCGGCCGGACGGCGCCAGCGCCGCCGCGAGCGTGGCCCCGCCGATGCCGGAGCCGATGATGACGATGTCGGGTTCCATGATCTAAACCAGTGCAAGCCGTCGCGGGATCAGCCGATCCGCGCCTCGGTCGTCGGATCGAAGGCGACGGCCTTTTCCATGTTGATGGCGAAGGGAAACACCTCGCCCGCCCGCGCATCGACGTCGGCGCGGAATCGGCCCGTCACCTCCTTGCCGCCGATATGCGCCATGACGAACGTGTCCGACCCGGCGGGCTCGGTGATCTCGATCCGCGCGTCGAGCCGATGGATCGCGTGGCTCTTGCGGTCCGCGCCATCCTCGTCGGTGATCGCCTCGGGCCGGATGCCGAGGATGATGTCGCGCCCGTCATGCGCGGCCAGCGAGCGGTTCGGCGCGAAGGGCAGCGTGGCGCTCGCCCCGTCCGCCATGGTCACCCGCGCCACCGCCCGCCCGTTCTCCACCGCCACCTTCGCCGGAAAGAGGTTCATCGACGGCGAGCCCATGAAGCCCGCCACGAACATGTTGGCCGGCGTGTCATAGATCTCCTTCGGGGTGCCAAGCTGCTGCACATGCCCGCCGAACATCACCGCGATGCGGGTGGAGAGGGTCAGCGCCTCGATCTGGTCATGCGTGACATAGACGATGGTAGTCCTCAGCTTCTGGTGCAGCTTCTTGATCTCGGTCCGCATGTCGACGCGCAGCTTGGCATCGAGGTTCGACAAGGGCTCGTCGAACAGGAACACATCCGGGTCGCGCACCAGCGCCCGCCCCATGGCGACGCGCTGCCGCTGCCCGCCGGACAGCTGCCCCGGCTTGCGGTCGAGCAGATGCCTGATCTGCAACAGGTCGGCGACCTGCGCCACCGCCTTGTCGCGCTCCGCCTTCGGCACGCCATGCATCTCGAGGCCGAAGGCGATGTTCTGCGCGACATTCATGTTCGGGTAGAGCGCATAGCTCTGGAAGACCATGGCGATATTGCGCTCCGCCGGCCGCACACCGTTCATCGACCGGCCCTTGATGGCGATCTCGCCGGTGGTCACCTCCTCCAGCCCCGCGATCATGTTGAGCAGCGTGGACTTGCCGCAGCCCGAGGGGCCGACGAGCACCAGGAACTCCCCCTCCTCGATCGAGATATTGGTCTCATGCAGGATCTTGACCGCGCCATAGCTCTTGGTCGCGCGCTTGATGTCGAGAAAGCCCATCATCTCACTCCTTGACCAGGGGCGCCGCCGCCGGCGTTAACTTCTGCGTCCCGCCCGCCAATCATGCGCATGGTCTGTGCATGGTTTGCGCATGGTATGTGCATCGAAGAAACCGCCATTAACCTTTGAAATTCCGTCATTTCCTCACCCCTTCACCGACCCCGCCATCAGTCCCCGGACGAAGTACCGCCCCGCGACCACATAGACGAGCAGGGTGGGCAGCGCGGCCATGATCGCGCCTGCGAAATGCACGTTGTATTCCTTCACCCCCGTCGAGGACTGGACGAGGTTGTTCAAGGCGACCGTCATCGGCTGGCTGTCGAAGTCCGAGAAGGAGGCGCCGAAAAGGAAGTCATTCCAGATGTTTGTGAACTGCCAGATGACGCAGACCACCGCGATCGGCCCCGACGAGGGCAGCATGATCCGCCGGAAGATGGTGAAGAACTCCGCCCCGTCGATCTGCGCGGCCCGCACCAGCTCGGTCGGAAACTGCTGGTAATAGTTTTTGAAGTAGAGTGTCGAAAATCCGATCCCATAGACCAGATGCACGAAGATCAACCCCGGCACGGTCCCGGCCAGCCCCATCAGCCCCAGCATCCGCGCCATCGGGATCAGCACCATCTGGAACGGAATGAAGCAGGCGAACAGCAACAGCCCGAAAATGATCGTGTCCCCCCGGAACCGCCACTTGGTCAATACATAGCCGTTCAGCGCGCCGAGCACGGTCGAGATCGCGACGGCGGGCACCACCATCAGGATCGAGTTCAGGAAGAACGGCCTGAGGCCGGTCTTCGCCACCCCGATCTGCGCCGTCGACCAGGCCGACGCCCAGGGCGCCACGGTCCATTCGCGCGGCAGCGACATCATGCCGCCCGCCTGAATTTCTGACAATGGTTTCAATGAGTTGACCACCATCACATAGAGCGGCAGCAGGTAGTAGAGGCAGAACAAGGCCAGCAGCGTATAGATCACGAAGCGGGCACCCGCGCCGGTTCGAATGACCTGCGCCTCGCCGGCGGTGGAGGTGGGAGCAGCCGTCGCCATCACTTCTTCTCCCGAAGCTCGGACCAGATGAACGGCACCATGATCGCCGCGATCGACATCAGCATGATCGTCGCCGAAGCCGCGCCGATACCCATCTGGTTCCGGGTAAAGGTGTATGAATACATGAAGGTAGCCGGCAGTTCGGTCGCCGTGCCCGGCCCGCCCCCGGTCAGCGCGATGACGAGGTCATAGGACTTGATCGCCATGTGGGCGAGCACCACGAAGGCCGACATGAACGCGGGCCTGAGCTGCGGAATGACGATCCGCCGATAGAGCGCGAAGGTCGAGGCGCCGTCGATCTGCGCCGCCTTCATCACCTCGTTGTCGATGCCCCGCAAGCCGGCTAGGAACATCGCCATGACGAAGCCGGAGGATTGCCAGACCGCTGCGATTACAATGGTATAGATCGCCATCTTCGGGTCCTTGATCCACTCGAAGGTGAAACTTTCCCACCCCCAGGACCGCACCACGGCCTGCAGCCCGATGCCGGGATCGAGGAACCATTTCCAGGCGGTGCCGGTGACGATGAAGCTCAGCGCCATCGGATAGAGATAGATGGTGCGGATGAACCCCTCGGCCCGGATCTTCTGGTCGAGCAGGATGGCGAGCAACAGGCCGAGCAGGCAGCAGATGACGATATAGAGCGTCCCGAAGATCATCAGGTTGTGAACCGCGATGCCCCAGGCGCGCAGCCCGAACAGCCGCTGGTAGTTCTGCCACCCCACCCAGCCGAAGGACGGCAGGATCTTGCTGTCGGTGAAGGACAGCACGAAGGTGAAGATGATGAAACCATAGACGAATATCAGCACGATGGCGAAGCTCGGGCTCAGGACCAGCTTCGGCAGCGCATCGCGCAGCCAGTCCCGGCCGCCGCCACGGGCGTGGGCGATCTCAGACATGGACGCTCTCCTGGAGGTTGGAGGCGGGCCGGAGCCCGCCTCCCCGAAAGGCTCGCTTACTGGGTCAGCTCGACGGCGCTGACCATTTCCTGCGTCGCGGTGGCGGCGTCGTACTCGCCGTTGAACTCGGCGGTGATGACGTCGTACATCGCATTCTTGACCGCCGCCGGATTGGCGTGGCCATGCGCCATGGAGCCGAAGAGGTTGCCCGACGAGGCCGCCGCCTTCAGCTGCTCATAGGCCTTCTGGCCGCAAGCGTCGAAATCGGCGACCGAGACATCGGTGCGCGCCGGGACCGAGCCCTTGACCTTGTTGAAGGCCTGTTGGAACGACGGCGACATGATCGCCGTCACCAGCGCCGCCTGTTCCGGCTTCACCTCGTCGCCCTGCCGGAAGACGGCGAACTGGTCGGTGTTGAAGGTCACCTCCTGCTCGGTGCCCGGGAAGCGGAAGCAGAGGAAATCCTTGTCCGGCACCTTGCCGGCGTTCAGGAACTCGCCCTTGGCCCAGTCGCCCATGAACTGGAACGCCGCGTCGCCATTGATGACCATCGCGCTGGCGAGGTTCCAGTCGCGGCCCGAGAAATTGTCATCGACGAAGCCGCGGATCACCGTCATCCGCTCGAACGTCTCCTTCATCGTGTCCGAGCCGAGCGCCGCGGGGTCGAGGTCGATGAAGGCCTTCTGGTAGAATTCCGGACCCCCGGTCGACATCGCCACCGCGTCGAAGATCGTGGCGTCCTGCCAGGGCTGGCCACCATGGGCGACCGCGACCTTGCCGGCGTCCTTCACCTTCTGCATCGCCGCGACCAGCTCGTCCCAGGTCGTCGGCTGCGCGATGCCAAGCTCGTCGAGCAGCGGCTTGTTCGCCCAGACCCAGTTGGTGGAGTGGATATTGACCGGCGCCGCGACCCAATGGCCATCGTATTTCGAGAATTTCTGCAAAGCCTCCGGCACTACCGCGTCCCAGCCGCCCGGTCCGGCGACGGAATCGAGGTTGGCGAGCGCGCCTTCCTTGGCCCAGTCGGTGATGTCGAAGCCGAGGAGCTGCACCGCCGAGGGCGGGTTGCCCGCGGTCACCCGCGCGCGCAGCACGGTCATCGCCTGGGTGCCGCCGCCGCCGGCGACCGGCATGTCCTGCCAGCCGATGCCCTGCGTCTCGAGATCCTGCTTCAGCACATTGAGCGCGCCGGCCTCGCCGCCGCTGGTCCACCAGTGCAGCACCTCGACGTCGGCGGCCGCGGCCACCCCGGCGGAGAGGGCCAGCGCCGCGACGGCTCCGGCGGTCCTTGCGAAGAATTTGGTCATTCTTGTCGTCCTCCACTGTTGATTGTTGGTCTTGGGTCGTCTCAGGCTGGCATCACCCAGGGCGCCCGCGTGCGGCCAATGCGCATCTGCACGGTCTTCACTTCCAGGAATTCCTCGAGCCCGTAGCGGCCGAGCTCGCGTCCCTGTCCGCTTTCCTTCATCCCGCCGAACGGCATCTCGGCGAAGCCGTCCATCCAGCTGTTGGTCCAGATCGTCCCGGCCCGCGCCCGGCGGGCAAATTCGAGGCAGGTATGGACATTCTCGCTCCAGACCCCGGCCGAGAGGCCGTAGGCGGCGGCGTTGGCGAGGGCGATCGCCTCGTCCAGCGTCCGGAAGGTCAGCACCGACAGCACCGGCCCGAACACCTCCTCGCGCGCGATCGCCATCTCGGGCGTGACGTCCGCGATCACGGTCGGCTGGTAGAACTGGCCGCCGAGCCCCGGCACCTCCAGCGGCGCGCCGCCGAGCCGGACCGTCGCCCCAGCCGCCACCGCGCCGCGCACATAGCCGTCGATCTTGGCCCGGTGCTCCGGCGAGACGATGGCACCGACCTTGGTCGCCTCGTCCAGCGGATCGCCGAAGGCGACCTTGCGCGACAGCGCCACCACCCGCTCGGTCACCGCCTCGGCGATGTCCTCGTGGACGAGGATCCGCGAGCCGGAGTTGCAGCATTCGCCAGCGTTGAAATAGACCCCGAAGACAATGGCATCGACGGCGCCGTCGAGGTCAGCGTCGGGGAAGATCACCTGCGGATTCTTGCCGCCGAGCTCCAGCGACACCTTCTTCAGCGTCGGCGCCGCCGCCGCGACGATCCCCTTGCCGACGGCGGTGGAGCCGGTGAAGGTCACCATGTCCACGCGGGGATCGGTGGTCAGGATCGCCCCGACCGGCTGGCCATAGCCGAGCACGATATTCGCCACCCCGGCCGGCAGCCCGGCCTCGAGCAGCAGTTCGCCGAGGATCACGGTGGTCGAGGGCGTCATTTCCGACGGTTTCACCACCGCCGCGCAGCCGGCGGCCAGCGCGAAGGGCAGCTTCTGGCTGACGATCAGGAACGGGAAGTTCCAGGGGCAGATGATCGAGACGACGCCGATCGGCTCCTTCAGCACCAGCCCGAGCATGTCCGGCCCGAGGCTGTTGTGGCTGTCCCCCGCCACCGTCCGCGCCAGCGCCGCGGCGTAACGCCAGAGATCCGCCGCGCCCTCGATCTCGGCGCGGGCCTGCGCGATCGGCTTTCCCGCTTCCAGCGTCTCGACCCGCGCGATCCGCTCGCGGTCCCGGTCGATGAGATCCGCGACGCGCAGCAACAGCGTCGCCCGCTCCTTGCCGGACCACCGCGTCCATGGGCCATCGTCGAACGCGGCCCGCGCCGCGGCGATGGCGCCTTCTGTCTCCGCCGCGCCGCCCCTGGCCGCGCGCGTCACCAGGACGCCATGCGCCGGTGAATACCGTTCGAAAATGGCGCCGTCGGCGCTGTCCTGCCAGGCGCCGCCGATCAGGTGGCGCGCCGCGAAAGGCTCGACCACCGGCGCCCCGCGCGCCCCGATCAGCGTCAGATCCTCAACGCCCATCAACCCCTACCTCCCCGTGAACACCGGCTTGCGCTTCTCGGCGAAGGCGCCGACGCCCTCCGCCCGGTCCACGCTCGACGCGATCATCCCCGATCCCAGCGCCTCGATCAGCGCCGCGCGATCCTCGCCGACGCCCGCCTGGATCATGTATTTCGCCACCTCCGCCGCGCGGGGCGACAGGTTCGCCGCCCGTTCGGCGATCGCGCGCGCCGCCGCGCCGACATCCCCGGCCACCTCGGCGACGAAGCCGAGGGCCAATGCCCGCTCCGCCCCGATCCGCCGGCCGAAGAGCGCCATCTCCTTCACCACCGCCTCCGGCAGCAGACGGGCGACGCGCTGCGTCCCCGACCAGCCGGGCACGATCCCCACCCCCGCCTCGGGCAGCGCCAGCGCGGCGTTCGGCGCCATCACCCGGATATCGCAGCAGGCGGCCAGCTCCAGCCCGCCGCCGAAGGCATGGCCGTTCAGCGCCGCGATGGTCGGCTTGCCGAGCCGCGCCAGCCGGTCGAAGATCCGATGCCCCTCGCGCACCCAGTGGCGGGCGAAATCGAAGGGCGCCATCGGCCCCCAGGCGCCGATATCGGCGCCGGTGCAGAAGGCCTTGTCGCCGGCGCCGGTCAGGATCACCACCCGAACCTCCGCGCTGCGTTCCAGCGTCGCGCAATGCGCGTCCAGCGCCTCCAGCATCGGCACCGTCAGGCAGTTGAGCTTGGCCGGGTTGTCGAGCCGCAGGACCGCGACGGCGCCCTCGATCGTCAGGTGAAGCTCGCTCATGACGCCACCCTCACCGGCGAGAGGCCGTGAGAATGGGGGACCGGTTCCGCCTTCGGCGCAAGCCTCAGCCCCATGGGTCCGTGTCCGAGCAGGCTCGCCGGCAGGGTCCGGACATCCGCCGCCAGGCTGACCCTGCCGAGCGAGGCGTCGAGGATGTCGCGCCGCGGGTCGATCCCGGGCATCACCTCGGTCGCCACCAGCCCCTTGTCGGTCAGCCGGATCACGCACCTTTCGGTGACATAGAGCACTTCCTGGCCCAATTCCCGCGCCCGGCGGCCGGAGAAGGTCACATGCTCGACCTTTTCCACCATCTTGGGGAACTTGCCGGGCCTGGCGATGCGGATCGCCCCATCGGACAGGTCGAAGTGCGCCCCCGCCTCGAACTGACCGGCGAAGACGATCTTCCTCGCCCGCGCCGTGATGTCGACGAACCCGCCGCAGCCGGCGGTCAGATACGGCTTCTTCCCGAGCTTCGAGACATTGACGTTTCCCTCGATGTCGATCTCGAGAAAGGAGAGGAAGGTGACGTCGAAGCCGCCGCCCTGGAAATAGGTGAACTGGCTCGGGCTCGGCATGAAGGCGTCGGCGTTCGAGGCGCAGCCGAAGGCGAAGCCGGTCAGCGGCATTCCGCCCACCGCCCCCTGCTCGATCGCCCAGGTCACCGCCTGCGGACAGCCTTCCTCCAGCAGGATGCGCGGCACCATGGAACAGATGCCAAAGCCGAGATTCGCCGCCATTCCGTCCCTGAGCTCCATCGCCGCGCGGCGGGCGACGATCTTCTCGACCCCATGCTCGGCGAGGGAAAAGCTCGACCAGGGCCGCATCACCTCGCCGGAGATCGCCGGATCATAGAGCGTTTCCGTCGTCTGGCGCTGGTCGGGATCGACGACGATCAGATCGACGAGATGCCCCGGCACCCGCACGTCATGCGGGCGCAGCGACCCCGCCGCCGTCACCCGCTTCACCTGGGCGATGACGAGGCCACCATGGTTGCGCACCGCGATCGCCTGGTCGAGCCCGCCGAGATAGGCGCCCTCGTGCTCATAGGTGAGATTGCCGCGCTCGTCCGCCGTGGTGGCGCGCAGGATCGCGACATCCGGGACGATATTCGGGAAATGCAGCCAGGTCTCGCCGCCGAATTCCACGCGGGCGACGATGGGCCGGGCGGCGGCCGAGGCGTTCATCGCGCAGCCCTCGCGGACCGGATCGGCGAAGGTGTCGATGCCGACCTGGGTGAGCACGCCCGGCCGCCGCGCCGCGACGTCCCGGTGCATGTCGAACAGGATGCCCGAGGGCACGTTATAGGCCGCCACCCGGTCCTCGGTCAGCATCCGCCAGATCTCGGGCATCGGCAGCGACGACGGCCCGCTCGGATAGGAGCCGGCGATCACCGTCGAGAGGAGGCCGTCCTTCGCGATATGGTCGATGCCCTTGATCCCGTACATGTCGCCCGCCGCGATCGGATGCAGCGTGGTGAGGTCGCGCGGATGGCCCTCGGCCTCGAACCGCGCGCCGATGGCGGCGAGGACCCGATCCGGGCAACCGAGCCCGGAGGAGGAGGAGACGGTGACCACCGCGCCGTCCGCGATCCGCGCCGCCGCCGCCTCGGCCGTGACGATCTTCGATCCCATCTCAGAACCCCGCGTAGTCGACGCGCACCGCGCGGCCCGCGCGCGCCGCCTCGCGCACGGCGAGCGCCACGGCCAGCGACTTCACCCCGTCCACCCCGTCCGCCGCCGGCCGCCCGCGCCCCGCGACCGCCTCGGCGAAGAGCGCGACGGAGCGCCCGTAAAGGTCGTGCCGGTCGAATTCGACCGCGTGCCGGCCGGCCGCGTCGACCAGCTCCAGCTCGCCCACCGGCCGCTGCGTCATGATCCCGCGCCCGAAGATCGAGCCGTCGGTGCCGTGCAGCTCGACGCCGGAGCCGGCGAAGGGATGGGTGAAGCTCTCGTGGCTCTGCACCATCGCGCCGGACGGCATGGTCCAGACCGACATCACGCTGTCCTCGACCCCCGCGCCCATGCCGGAGGCGCCGGCCAACGCCACCACCTCGACCGGATCCTCGCCGAGATAGAAGCGGATCGTGTCGGCGTCGTGCACGGTGATGTCGGGGATGACCCCGCCACCCGCGCCCGCGTCGTTGATCCGCCAGCCCTGGAGATGCGGCGGCAGGTGGACGGCGTGGAACACCCGCGCGCTCAGCACCCGGCCGATCCGCCCGGCGGCGATCAGGTCGCGGATCGCGATATGCGACCCCGCGTTGCGAAGATGGTGATTGGTGGCGAAGACCAGCCCCGCCGCCGCGGCCGCCCGCGTCATCTCGGCCGCCTCGGCGAGCGTCATGGCCAGCGGCTTCTCGCAGAGCACATGCTTGCCCGCGGCGATCGCCGCCAGCGCCTGGGGATGATGCTTCTCGTTGGTGGTCGAGATGTAGACCGCGTCGAGGCCCTGTTCGCCAAGCAGGTCGACCAGATCGCCCGTCGCCCGTCCGATCCCGTGCCGCGCCGCGTATTCGGCGCCGCGCGTCGGATCCGAGCTCAGCACCGACAGGATCTCACCCCCCTGCGCGCGAATGGCACCGATGACATGTTCGGACGCGATCGTGCTCGCGCCGATTAGGCCCCAACGCATCCGTTTCCCCCTGGGATTATTTTATTGTCACGTTCCAATTTCCGTAAATCGTATATTGGAACGTTCTATGCGTGTCAAACGAAATGTGGTGGGCCGCGCGGCGTGGATCGGCGCGTCAGACGCCGTAGGAGCCGTAGGGCTCGATCGCCGGGTCTTCCGAACGATTCAGGATGATGCCGAGGATCGGGATCTGCTCGGCGAACAACCGTTCACACTTGCGGACATCCTCCGCCTTGGAGGTGCCGCCACCGGCCACCACCAGCACGCAGTCGAGCTGCGGCAGGAAGGCGAAGACATCGTCGCAGACCAGCGCCGGCGGCAGGTCGTAGATCACCACGTCCGGCTGGAAGGCGGCGCGCATCGCATCCAGCGTCGCCGCCGTCACCGGCTCCTGCATCAGCTCCGCCGAATCGGGCACCATCTCGCTGTTGAGCCCGACCGCGAGATTCGGCGCCACCCGCAGGAAATGCGCGGCGGCCGGCGTCGCCCCGCTCAGGAAATCCTGCATCCGCCCGGGGTTCGGCACCCCCAGCACGCGGGCCAGCGCCGGGATGCGCAGATCCATGTCGACGAGGACGGTGCGGCAGCTCGCCTGTCGTGAAAGGCTGAGCGCGAGATTGCTGGCGACGAAGGTCTTGCCGCAGCCCTGGCTCGGCGAGGTGATGCCGATCCGTGACCAGCCCCGTGCCTTCAGCGCCCGCAGGATCCGGGTGCGCAGCACGTTGAAGGCGATATGCGCCGGATCGGTCCGCCCGGCGCTGACCACCCGGTTGCGCGCCAGGTGCCGCGGATCGAGCGAAAAGCGCGGCAGCGCCTCCCAGGCCTCGTCCGCCCCCGTCGCCGACGGATCGCGACGTGCGAAGTCGAATTCCCCGTCCCGCCCCATCGCGCCGACCGCCTCGAACCGCGTGTTCACGCTGACCATACCGGTATTCCCGCCAAATTGCTCCGTTCCCCGGACGGCCGGCCGCCGGGCGCGACCCGATCCTTTGGGATCGGGCCACAAATCCTGGTCTAATCTTGCTATGCTTAAGGGAAAGTGAATTTTGATTGCCGCTAATATTCACAATGGTTAATGTTAACCATGATAACCGTATGAGCACCTCGATCCACGTAGTATAACTCCCGCGTGGGTGGAAACATGCGACCTATGCGAACATTAGTTCGTCTGGATCGCGTGTATCCTTGAGGGGTGTACTTATGGTTAACGAGTTCGCGCTCCGCGTGGGGGGCGCTGTTATTTCCGTCAACAAACCCGATCGTCCGGCTCTTCTCGTCGACGTTCGCCAACGCCTCCGCGATGGGGTCGGCTTCGCGATCGCGACGCTGAACCTTGACCATCTGGTCAAGATCCGCCGGGTCGCGGCGTTCCGCGAGGCGTATCAGCGGCAGGATCTGGTGGTGGCCGACGGCCATCCGGTGGTCTGGCTGTCGCGCCTCGCGGGCAATCCGGTCTCGCTCGTCACCGGTTCCGACCTGGTCGAGCCGCTGGCCGCCGTCGCCGCGCAGGAGGACGCGCCGGTGGCGCTGCTCGGCGCGACCGAGGAGACGCTCGCCCGGGCGCGCGACGCGCTCGTCGCGCGCAATCCCGGGCTGCGGGTCGTCGCCTGCCTCGCGCCGGCCTTCGGCTTCGATCCGAACGGCGCGGAGGCCGATCGCATGATCGAGGCGCTGCGCGACTCCGGCGCGCGGCTGACGTTCCTCGCCCTCGGCGCGCCAAAGAGGAGGAAATGTTCGCCGCGCGCTGCCGCGAATCCTGCCGGGCATGGGCTTCGCCCTGGCCGGCGCTCGGCCTCGACTTCACCGCCAACAGCCAGCGTCGCGCCGAACTGGATGCGCAGGCTGGCGCTCGAATGGCTGTGGCGCGTCGGGTCGAACCCGCGCCGCCTCGCCGGCCGCTACGCGCTCTGCGCCATGGAAATGCCGAGCCTCGCCCTGTCGGCGCTGCGCCGCGCTCGGCGCGGAGTTCGCCGATCGTTCGCGGCACCCTCGCCGCCGAGACGCTGCCCGGCGCAACCGACGCCGGACGCCGGCTGATCTGATCGGCCGGCGATCCCGAACCCGACCACCCCGCATTCAAAACCAGGAAGGCCGCGTCCCGTCGGACGCGGCCTTCTTCATGATGCGAACCGGATCGGACAACCGCGCCCGCGAGCCGGGCAGGCGCGGCGCCGGGCGGCGCTCAATCCTTCGAGGCGAGCCCGACGCTGGCGAAGATATCCCGGATGCTCAAAGGCTCCGGCGAATGACGCTGCTTGTCGATCGCCACGCTGCCCGCGATCCCGGCGGCGATGATGACCGAGAGCAGCGCGATCTGGACCAGCCGCCGCCGGCGCCGGTCGCCCGGCGTCGGTACGAAGGGAATGGTGATGACGGGCCGCAGGTTCAGCTGCCGCTCCATTTGCGCGCTCGTGCGCAACACCGGATGCAGAAGCTCCAGCAAGAAGACGATGCCGACCGCGAGCCCGACGCTCGCCGCGCTGCCCATCACCACCAGCTTCTTGCGGTTCGGCGAAACGGGGTAGTCGGGGACAAGGGCACGCTCCAGGATGTGGAACCGCTCGGACTGTTCGCTCGCCTCGAGCTGCTGACCGGTGGACGCCTCGGCCCGCCGCTGGACGATGATCGCATATTGCTCCTGCAACTCGGCCAGCTGCCGGGTCAGGCCGTTGAGGGTGATCTCGGCCTGCGGCGTGTCGCGGATCGAATTGCCGAGTTCCAGGCGCCGATCGGCCAGCGACGCCTTCTGATCCTTCAGCAGCTGTATCTGCGCGTCGATCTGCGACAGCTGCCGCCGGATCGCCGTCTGCTGCGCCTGATTGAGCGCGCTCCGCGGCGGCGGGGCGGCGTCCGGCTGCTTCTTGTCGGTCGGCGCCTGCTCGACCAGCGCGGTCACGGCGGCGAGCTGGCTCGTCAGACGGCGGATGTCCGGATGGTTCGGCGCCAGAACCTTGCGCTTCTGGGCGAGCTCGACTTCCAGCCGGCCGAGCTCGGTCTCGGCCGGCGTCGCCGCCACGATACCCATGCCGGCCGGCGCCTCGCCGATCAGCGCCAGATTGAGCGCGGCGCGGCTTTCCTCCAGCTGCAGGAGGCTCGCATCGATTTCGAGGTCGCGTTCCTGCGACCTGCGCAACTCCTCGCGGCGGAATTCCAGGCTCTCGGGCAGCGCCTCGGGATTGTCGCGCTTGAAATGGGCGATCTTCACCTCGAGCTCGGCGATCGCCTGGCCAACCCTTTTGTCCTCCTGCTCGAAGTAGGCCAGGGTTTCCTTCACCCGCTGAGACCGCACGCTCAGGTTCTGTTCGATCGCGCTGTCGACGAATTCGTTCGCCACCGCCGCCGCCTGCTCGCGGTCGCCGAGCTGAACCGTGACGGTGAAGGCGAAGACATTCACCGCGTTGCCATAGGTCTGGGTCGGCGCGGTGATGCTGTTGAAATGCGTGGCGAGACGCAGGGCGTCGACCTTCTTCGTGATCGGCATGTCCGGCGCGTCCGCGAAGAGACCGAGCTTCTCGATCATCCCCACCAGATTGTCGCGCGCCATCAGGCGCTGCTCGATGAGCTGGAGCCGTTCCGACGTGGTGAGATTCACCGTCGAGCGGGCGAGATCATCCGGGATCTGCTGGCTCTCGATCAGCACCTTGGCCGAGGTTTCATACAGCGACTGCCGCCCGAGCGCGAAATAGATCGAGCCGACGACCCCGAGGCACACGACGGCGAGGATGACAACGGTGTGCCTGCGCATGGCGCGAAGGAACTCCCTGATCATCTGCACCTGATCCATGCCGCCGCTCCTTCGCCCCGCTCGCAGGGGTGCCAATGGTTTCCGGCCGGCAATATGAAGCGGAGTGTGTTGCGAACTTGATAATTCGCCGACGAAAGCGGAACGCCTAACCTTTGGTGAATATTTCGCGGAACCGGTCACGCAGCAGGTTCTTTTGCACCTTGCCCATCCCGTTGCGTGGCAGGCCGTCGATCACCGCGACATGGCGCGGCAGCTTGAAGCCGGCCAGCCGGTCGCGGAGCGCCGCCGTCACGTCGCCGGGATCGGCCGAGACGGTCAGCACCGCCACCACCGCCTCGCCCAGGTCGGGATGCGGCGCCCCGAATACCGCGCTCTCGATCACGCCGGGCAAAGCGTCGAGCGCCTCCTCGACTTCCTTCGGATAGACATTGAGTCCACCCGAGATCACCAGATCCTTCGCCCGCCCGACGATCGTCACATAGCCGTCGGCGCCGATGGTCGCGAGATCGCCGGTGATGAAGAAGCCGTCGGCGCGTGTTTCGGCCGCGGTCTTTTCCGGCATCCGCCAATAGCCCTTGAAGACGTTCGGGCCGCGCACCTCCAGCACGCCGACCTCGCCCGCCGGCACCGGCGCGCCCTCCGCGTCGCGGACCCGAAGCTCGACCCCGGGCAGCGCCATGCCGACGGTACCGGCGCGCCGTTCGCCCACGAGCGGGTTCGAGGTGCTCATGCCCGTCTCGGTCATGCCGTAGCGTTCAAGGATCCGCTGGCCCGTCCGCGCCTCGAATTCCAGATGGGTCTGCGCCAGCAGCGGCGCCGAACCGGAGATGAAGAGCCGGACGCCGGACACCGCCTCGGCCGTCAGGCGCTGGCTGGCGAGCAGCCGGGTGTAGAAGGTCGGCACCCCCATCAGCACCGAAGCGCGCGACAGCCGGTCGATCACCGTCTCGGCCTCGAACCGCGGCAGCAGGATCACCTTTCCGCCGTTCATCAGCATCAGGTTCAGCGCGACGAACAGCCCATGCGTATGATAGAGCGGCAAGGCATGAACCAGCACGTCGCCCGGGCGAAACCCCCAGAGCCAGTGCAGCGTCGCGACATTGGACCAGAGGTTGTCGTGGGTGAGCATCGCCCCCTTCGACCGGCCCGTGGTCCCCGAGGTATAGAGGATCGCCGCCACGTCGCCGCCCGCCCGCTCCGCCACCTGCCGGTCGGAGGCAAGGCCGGCGCTGTCGGCGATCAGGCTGCCCGAACCGTCGGCGCCGAGCGTCAGGAGGCGCGCGCCGACCGCCGCGGCCAGGGGCGCCGATGCCTCGGCCGCCGCGGGATCGCAGATCAGCGCCTTCGGCTCCGCGTCCTTCAGGAAATAGTCGAGTTCGGCCGCCGTATAGGCGGTATTGAGCGGCAGATAGATCGCGCCGACCTGCAGGCAGGCGAGATAGAGATAGACCGCCTCGGCCGACTTCTCGACCTGAACCGCCACCCGGTCGCCCGGCTCGACCCCCGCGCCGCGCAGCAGCATGGCGACGCGGCCGGCGGCGGCGAGCATCGTCGCGAAGCTGACCTCGGTCCCGTCCTCGGTTTCGAGGAAGATCTGCGATCGATCGACGGGAAAGCCGGCGACCAGCCGGGCAAAAAGGCTCGCGTTCATTTCGCCCCCCGCGCGGCGACCATCAGGCTCAGGATCTCGAACAGCATCTGCGCGCCGGCATGGGCGGTATTCGCCGTCGCATCATATTGCGGCGCGACCTCGACGAGATCGCCGCCGACGATATCGAGGCCGTTCAGGCCGCGCAGGATCGCCTGCGCCTCGCGCGTGGTCAGGCCGCCGATCTCCGGCGTGCCGGTGCCCGGCGCGAAGGCGGGATCGAGACTGTCGATATCGAAGGACACATAGACCGGGCAATCGCCCACCACCGCGCGGGCCCGCGCGATCACCGCCGCCACGCCGAGCCGGTCGATCTCCTCGGCATGGATCGCCGTCATGCCGCTGTCGGCGGCGAACTCATAGAGATATTCCGACGAGCCGCGCAGGCCGATCTGGATGGTCCGCGTCGGATCGAGCACGCCGTCGAGCACCGCGTTGCGGAACGGCGCGCCGTGATGAAAACGGGTGCCGTCGAACGGCCCGCCGGTGTCGGAATGCGCGTCGATATGGACGAGCCCGACCGGGCGGCGCGCCCCCACCGCCCGCAGGATCGGATGGGTGATCGAATGATCGCCGCCGACCGACAGCGGCCGCGCGCCGGCCGTGACGATTCCCGCGATCCAGGCCTCGATCTCGCGGTGCCCCTGTTCGAGCATATAGCGGCTGGAGAACGGCACGTCGCCGACATCCGCCACCGCGAGGTCGTAGATCGGTGCGCAGTCGAGCACGTGGTTATAAGGCCCGATCCGCTCGATCGAGCGCAGGGCGCGTGGCCCGAACCGGGTTCCGGCGCGGTTCGTCACCCCGAGGTCGAAGGGGATTCCGGTGATCGCCACGTCGAGCCCGGAGAAATCCGGCGCGCCGGCCGCCATCGGCCGGTAGGGGGCGCTGAGAAAGGTCGGGACGCCGACATAAGGCGCGGGCCGCGAGCCCTTGCTGAAGATGCGCTCGGCGACGCGGCGAAACCGCGGGTCGTGCGTTTCGCCGCCGGTCTCACCCGCGTATTTCGCCACGATCCGCGCGCGTTCTTCCTCGGTCCAGGCCATCGCACCCCTCCCCCGTCGATCGAAGCGCCGGCGTTTTGGCCGGCGCCCCCGCCCGTCACTTCAGGGCGATGTCCGTGACGGCATGGCTCCAGGCGCCTTCCGGCTGCTTGGTGATGACCGGGTCCGAGCCGGCGGAGAGCAGGGTCGCCACCGTGCGATCATAGTCGGCCGGATCGAGAGCGCCATTGGAACCTGCGGTCAGCTTCGCCACCTCGCCCATCATCCGGACCTGATGCTGCTCGGTCTGGGCGCCGGTCTCGTCGTTTTCAAGCACGATCCCGGCGGCGTCGTCCGGATGTTCCTCCGCCCATTTCCAGCCCTTCATGCTGGCGCGGACGAATTTCGCCATGGTCTCGACGAAGGCCGGGTCCTTCAGCTTGTCCTCGAGCACATAGAGTCCGTCCTCGAGCGTCGCGACGCCTTCGTCCTGATATTTGAAGACGGTCAGATCCTCGGGCTTCAGACCGGCGTCGATTACCTGCCAATACTCGTTATAGGTCATGGTCGAGATACAGGCCGCCTGCTTCTGCAGCAGCGGATCGACGTTGAACCCCTGTTTCAGCACCGTCACCCCGTCCGGCCCGCCGGACGTCGGGATGCCGAGCTTCGACATCCAGCTGAGGAACGGATATTCATTGCCGAAGAACCAGACGCCGAGCGTATGGCCGGGGAAGTCCGCCGTCTTGGTCACGCCGGAATCGTTCCGGCAGGTCAGCTCCATGCCGGACGACTTGAACGGCTGGGCGATATTGACCAGCGGCAGCCCCGCCTCGCGCGCGGCCAGCGCGGCGGGCATCCATTCGACGATCACGTCGGCGCCGCCGCCCGCGATCACCTGCGGCGGCGCGATGTCCGGCCCGCCCGGCTTGATCGTGACATTCAGCCCCTCTTCCTCGTAGAAGCCCTTGTCCTTCGCCACGTAATAGCCGGCAAACTGGGACTGGGTCACCCATTTCAGCTGCAGCGTCACATCCTCGGCGCGCGCCGCGCCACCGAGAAGCATCGCCGCCGCCGAGGCGGCCGTGAACCAATTGCGCATTCGCTCCACTCCTTGTTGAACCTTGCTGTCTGCTATGCCCGCTGAGCTGGGTGCCAGAACGTCGCCAACCGCTCGATCAAAGCCACGATCCCGTAGAAGGCCGAGCCCACGACGCCGGCGACCGCGATCTCCGCCCAGACCATGTCGAGCGCCAGACGCCCGACCTCGGTCGAAATGCGAAAGCCCATGCCACGCGTGGGCGAGCCGAAGAACTCCGCCACGATGGCGCCGATCAAAGCCAATGTCGTGCAGATTTTCAAGCCATTAAAGAGAAACGGCGCGGCGGATGGCAACTTCAGGTTGAAGAGCATCTGGCGGTCGCTCGCCGCGTAGGTGCGCATCAGGTCGCGCTGCATCGGATCGGCGGCGGCGAGGCCGAGCACGGTGTTGATGAGCATCGGGAAGAACACCATCAGCACGACGACCGCCGCCTTTGACTGCCAGTCGAAGCCGAACCACATGACCATGATCGGCGCCATGCCGACGATCGGCAGGGCGGCGGCGAAATTGCCGACCGGCAGCAGGCCGCGGCGCAGGAACGGCGACCGGTCGACGAGCACGCCGGTGAGAAAGGCCGCGCCGCAGCCGATGACATAGCCGCTGAGCGCGCCCTTGAAGAAGGTCTGGACCACGTCCTCGCGCAGCACCGAGCCGCTGGTCGCGATCCGCGCCGCGATCGCCGACGGCGCGGGCAGGAGCACCGGACTGACCGCGAAGCCCCGGACGACCAGCTCCCAGAAAATGAGCAGCGTGCCGCCGAAGACCAGCGGCGGCAGCAGCCTAGCGGCACCCGAAAGAGGTTCCCGCGTCAGCCGGACGTTCAGCCACCAGCCCCCCAGCCAGACCGCGAAGGCGCCCACCACCGCGGCGTTCATCGCGCCCCTCCGGCGTGGTTGCGGACCACCGCCCGGAAGATGCTATGAAGGCGGGCCATGGATCGAGGATCGCCGCCATGCCCCGCGCCAAGGCGCCGTTGAAGCTCACGATTCCCGAGGCCCGCCGCCACTGGCTGCGCGCCCAGCGGCTCGACACGGGCGCGCCGTTCGGCGCCGGGCCCGAGGCGACGCGGGCGGCGGTCGAGCATCTCGGCTATGTGCAGATCGACACGATCAACGTCATCGAACGCTCGCACCACCATATCCTCTGGAGCCGGATCCCGGACTATGTCCGCGCCGACCTCGGGCGGGCGCTCAGCACCGACAAGTCGGTTTTCGAATATTGGGCGCATGCCCTCGCCTATATTCCGACGCGCGACCTGCGCTTCTTTCTCGCCGACATGAAGCGGCACCGCGACAGCCCGCACCCCTGGTTCAGCGGCGTCTCGCCCACCGACCTCCGCCGCCTGATCGCGCGCGTGCGGCGCGAGGGGGCCCTGTCGATCCGCGATATCGAAGACGACGTGCTGGTCGACAAGGACCACCCCTGGGCCAGCCGCAAGCCCTCGAAACGCGCGCTGGAAAGCGCCTTCTTCGCCGGCCTCGTGACGGTAAGCGCCCGTTCCGGCATGGTGAAGACCTATGAGCTGACCGACCGGCATTTCGGCTGGCCGCCCCGGCCGCGCGCGGCCAGCGAGGCCCAGACGCTCGACTATCTGCTCGACCGATCGCTGCGCGCGCAAGGTTTCGTCAGCCTCGATTCGATCTGCTACCTCGCCGCGCCGCGCAAGAAGGCGATCGCCGCGCTCATCGAGACCCGGGTCCGGCGCCGGAGGCTGGTCCCGATCGAGATCGAGGGCGTCGCGAAGCCGGCGCACTGGATGACGCCGGAAGCGGCCGCCGCGGACCCCGAGCCGGCGGACCTCACGCACCTTCTCTCGCCCTTCGATCCGCTGGTGATCCAGCGCAAGCGGTTCAACCTGATCTTCGGCCACGACCACCGGTTCGAGGCCTATGTGCCGAAGGAGAAACGCGTCCTCGGCTATTTCGCCCTGCCCGTGCTGGTCGGCGACCGCGTCGCGGCCGCGATCGACGTCAAGGCCGACCGCGCCGCGCGCCAGCTCCTCATCCAGCAATGGACATGGCTCGATGGCCCGACGGAAGGCGACAAGGCGCGGATCGAGGCGGCGCTCGGCCGGTTCGAAACCTTCCAGTTCGGCGGCTGATCCCATCACGGCCGGACCCCCATCGCCCGCGCGGTGATCCGCTCCGCGAGACCGATCAGCGCGACCAACCCGGCTGCGAGGATCGCCGCCATCAGCAGCGCCGACCAGATCTGCACGGTCTGGCCATAGTAGCTGCCCGAAAGCATCCGCGCGCCCAGGCCCGCCACCGCGCCGGTCGGCAGTTCGCCGATGATCGTCCCGACCAGCGCCGCCGCCACCGCCACCTTCAGCGAGGCGAAGAGATAGGGCACCGCCGCCGGCCAGCGCAGCCGCCAGAAGACCTGCGCGCGGCTGGCGTTCCAGGTGTTCATCTGGTCGATCAGCATCCGGTCGGGCGAGCGGAACCCCTTCACCATGCCGACCGCCACCGGAAAGAACGACAGGTACATCGAGATCAGCGCCTTCGGCAGCAGGCCCGAGATGCCGACAGAGTTCAGCACCACGATGACCATCGGCGCGATGGCGAGGATCGGGATCGTCTGGCTGGCGATCACCCAGGGCATCACGCTCGCATCCATCGCCCGGTCATGCACGATGCCGGCGGCGAGCAGCGTGCCGAGCGCCGCGCCGAGGCCGAAGCCGAGCAGCGTCGCGGAGAGGGTGATCCCCGCGTGATAGATCAGGCTGCGCTTCGAGGTCGGCGCCACCGCGACCGTGGTCTTCCAGAGCTCCTTCACCACCTGATCGGGCGACGGCAACCGCGGCCGATCCTGCGTCAGCGTCGCCTCGACCAGCGCCGCCGGCCCCAGCGCCACCCCGTCCCGCGCCGCCTGATCGCGCGCCCAGGGGGCATTGAGAACGATGGCGAGCCCGTACCACAGCAGCAGGATGGCGCAGACCACCACCAGCACCGGCAGCGCGGCCCCCCGTTCCCGCGCGATGCGCGCCGCCGCCATGCCTAGACGTCCTCGCCGATCCCGGCCCGCAGGCCGTCGCGCACCCGCGCGGCGATTTCGAGGAACTCCGCGCTCTCGCGGATATGCAGCGGCCGCTCGCGCGGCAGCGGGCTGTCGATCACGTCCGTGACCCGCCCCGGCCGCGGGCTCATCACCACGATCCGCGTCGAGAGATAGACCGCCTCGGGGATCGAATGGGTGACGAAGGCGATGGTCTTGCCGGTCCGCGCCCAGAGCGCCAGCAGTTCCTCGTTCAACCGGTCGCGCACGATCTCGTCCAGCGCGCCGAAGGGTTCGTCCATCAGAAGGATGTCCGCGTCGAAGGCCAGCGCCCGCGCGATCGACGCCCGCTGCTGCATGCCGCCCGACAGCTGCCAGGGATATTTCTTCTCGAACCCGGCCAGCTCGACCAGTTCCAGCACCCGCCGGCACCGCGCTTCGCGCTCCGCCTTCGGATAGCCCATGATCTCCAGCGGCAAGGTCACGTTGCGGCCGATCGTGCGCCAGGGGAACAGGCCCGCCGCCTGGAAGACATAGCCATAGGCGCGCGCCTCGCGGGCCGCCCGGGGGCTCATGCCATTGACCGTCATCACCCCCTCGGTCGGTGTTTCGAGATCGGCGGCGATACGCAGGAACGTGGTCTTGCCGCAGCCGGACGGCCCGATGAAGCTGACGAAGTCGCCGCGCCCGATGGCGAGGTCGACGCCCTTCAGCGCATGGACCGGCCCATCGGCCGTCTCGAAGGTCAGCCCGAGGCCGCGCGCCGCGATGACCGGATCAGCGGACATCTCGCGGCTCCATCGGCCCGAAGAACATCCGCTGCATCCGGTCGCGGCCAAGGACGCCGGCGATCTCGCCGAAGGCGGCATAGACAAGGAACAGCACGGCCAGCCAGAGCTGGATCATCGTGAAATGGCTCCAGGTGAAGGACGCCTCCAGCGCCCGCGCCCCGGCGCCGAGGTGGCGGTCGGCGTTCCAGGCCTCCACCCCATGCTCGGCCAGCCGGATCACCGAGGACAGCGCGCTGCACAGCAGCGCCTTCCACACCACGTTCCAGATCAGCGGCCGCTCCGGGAAGCGGTTGAAGAACGGCAGCCGGTCGGCGAGCAGCACGGCCTTGCCGCAGACGAGCGCGGTGAGGCTCGCCGTCGCATAGCCGAGGAGGCCGCCGGGCGCGCCGCTCAACTGCGCGGTCAGCGCCAGCAGGTTGAAGGCGACGAAGAAGAACAGCGTCGGCGGCCAGAGGTGCCGCAGTTCGCGCGCGATGAAGCCGACCGCCTCCGCCTCAGACGCCACTGGCGGGGATCCCGTTGCGCTCCACCGGGCGGGGCGCCGTCAGCGCCTTCCAGGTGGAGAGCGACCGGCTGACCGGCCCCGCGGGCGACCGCGCGACGAACTCGCCATGCCCCTCGGCCGGTTTCAGCGCGCCGTCATCGACCTTCACCCGCCCCCGGCTCAGCACATAGCGCGGCAGGCCGCTGACCCGCTTGCCCTCGAAGACGTTGTAGTCGATCGCCGACTGCTGCGTGGCGGCGGAAATCACCTTCTCGCGCTTCGGGTCCAGCACGATCAGGTCGGCATCCGCCCCGACCAGCACCGCGCCCTTGCGGGGATAGCAGTTCAGGATCTTCGCGATATTGGTCGAGGTGACGGCGACGAACTCGTTCGGCGTCAGCCGCCCGGTCTCGACGCCATAGGTCCAGAGCATCGGCAGCCGGTCCTCCAGCCCGCCGGTGCCGTTAGGGATCCGGGTGAAATCCCCCACCCCGAACCGCTTCTGCGCCGTGGTGAAGGCGCAGTGGTCGGTCGCGACACAACTGAGCGTGCCGCTCGCCAGCCCCGCCCAGAGCGAATCCTGGTTGCGCTTGTCGCGGAACGGAGGCGACATCACCCGCCGCGCCGCATGGTCCCAGTCGGGATTGGCATATTCGCCGTCGTCGAGCGTCAGGTGCTGGATCAGCGGCTCGCCCCAGACCCGGCGGCCGAGCATCTTCGCCCGGCGGATCGCCTCGTGCGCGTCCTCGCAGGAGACATGCACGACATAGAGCGGCACGCCCGCCATGTCGGCGATCATGATCGCGCGGTTGGTCGCCTCGCCCTCCACCTGCGGCGGGCGGCTGTAGGCATGCGCCTCCGGCCCGTTGTTGCCCTCGGCCAGCAGCCGTGCCTGAAGTTCCGCCACCACGTCGCCATTCTCGGCATGGACCAGCGGGATCGCCCCGAGTTCGGCGCAGCGGCGGAACGACGCATACAGCTCGTCGTCGTTCACCATAAGCGCGCCTTTGTAGGCCATGAAGTGCTTGAAGGTGTTGATGCCGCGTTCGGTGACCGCCTTCATCTCGTCGAAGACCTGCTCGCTCCACCAGGTCACGGCCATATGGAACGAATAGTCGCAATGGGCGCGGGCGGTCTTGTTGTCCCACATCTTCAGCGCGTCGAGCAGCGACTGACCGGGCGACGGCAGGGCGAAATCGACGACCATCGTCGTGCCGCCGGCCAGCGCCGCCCGCGTCCCGCTGTCGAAATCATCCGCCGAATAGGTGCCCATGAAGGGCATTTCCAGATGGGTATGCGGGTCGATCCCGCCCGGCATCACATAGGCACCGGTCGCGTCGAGGACCGTGTCCCCCGTCAGGTCCGGCCCGATGGCGGTGATCGTGCCGCCTTCGACCAGCACATCGGCCGCGTAGCTGAGATCGGCGGTGACGACCGTTCCGCCTTTGATGACCGTTGTACCCATACCCGCCTCCTGCCTGCGACCAACAGCAACTGAGCGCGTTTCCGCGCGCCTCGCAAGGCCCGTGACGCAGGAGGTCATGTCATTTTACGAATCGGTTGACTGATCGGGTTCGCGAGCGTAATTTAACACCATGGTTGAATCAGAAGCCCCCCTCGATGCGATCTTCCACGCCCTCGGCGACGGCACACGGCGGCGGATGCTCCGCGCACTGGCCGATGGAGAAAAGACCGTGGGCGAACTGGCCGAACCCTTCGAGATTTCACTCGCGGCCGTCTCGAAGCACATCAAGGTGCTGGAAAGCGCCGGACTGATCAGTCGCGAAATCCGCTGGCGGACGCATGTGTGCCGGCTCGCCCCCGGTCCGCTCGCCGCCGCGCATGACTGGCTCGGCTTCTACGAACGCTTCTGGACCGACCGCCTCGACCTGCTCGAGCGCCTGCTCCGCGAGGAGGATGCCCAGCCTCAACCGCCTGCCAACCCCGCTGACAAGGGAGACCCGAAGGATGAATGACATGACGATGATCGACGCCTATGGCGTCCTGACGGAAGCGAGGACGTTGACCATCCAGCGGCTGCTGCCCGGCCCGATCGACCGGGTCTGGTCCTACCTGGTGGAGGGCGACCTGCGCCGCCAATGGCTCGCGGCGGGCGACATGACGCTGGAAGTCGGCGCGCTGTTTGAATTGGTGTGGCAAAACAACGAGCTCACCACCCCCGCCGGCACCCGACCCGATGGCATGACCGGCGAGCATCGGATGGCGGCGCGGATCACCGAGGTCGATCCCCCGCGCCGCCTCGCCTTCACCTGGGACGAGACCGGTGGCGTCGCCATCGACCTCGCGCCGGCCGGGGACCGCGTGCTCCTGACCCTGACGCATCGCGACCTGCCGCGCCGCTCGATGCTGCTCGGGGTCAGCGCCGGCTGGCACGCGCATCTCGACCTGCTCGACGCGCGCCTCGCCGGCGCCGAGCCCACGCCGTTCTGGGACCGCTGGACCACGCTCCGCGCCGAATACGACGCGCGCCTGCCGGAGTGACGCGTTGGGCGCGCTCTCGGCGTCAGGCCCGGGAGTGCGCTATCCGACGATCTCCGCCGTTTCCAGCACCGCGTGGAACAGCACGTTGGCGGCCTTTTCCGCCCAGGCGGGGGTGATTTCCTCGGCCTCGTTGTGGCTGAGGCCGTCGACGCAGGGGCACATGACCATGGTCGCCGGCGCCACCTTCGCCGCCCAGCAGGCGTCGTGGCCGGCGCCCGAGATCAGGTCGCGGTGCGAGTATCCGAGGCGCTCCGCCGCGGCGCGCACGCGGGAAACCAGCGTCGGATCGAAGGTCACGGGGTCGAAATGCCCGACCGCCTCCACCGCGCAGCCGACGCCGAGCGCCGCTGAGATCGCCGCCGCCGCCGCCTCGATCTTCGCGCGCATCCGGTCGAGCTTCGCCAGCTCCGGCGAGCGGATGTCCACGGTGAAGACCACCGTTCCGGGCAGCACGTTGCGCGAATTGGGCGCGAAGGTCACCTGGCCGACGCCGCCGACCGCGCCCGGCTGTTCGCCCATCGCCACGGACTGCACCATCTCGAAGATCCGCGCCATGGCGAGGCCGGCGTTCACCCGCAGATCCATCGGCGTCGAGCCGGTATGCGCCTCCTTGCCGGTCAGGGTGAATTCCAGCCACCAGAGGCCCTGGCAATGGGTGACGACGCCGATCTCGCGGCCCTCGGCCTCGAGGATCGGTCCCTGCTCGATATGCAGCTCGAAATAGGCGTGCATCTCGCGGGCGCCAACCGGCTCGTCGCCCTTCCAGCCGATCCGCTCCAGCTCGTCGCCGAAGCGCTTGCCTTCCAGATCGGTGCGCGAGAAGGCATAGTCGAGCGTGTGCACCCCGGCGAAGACCCCGCTCGCCAGCATCGCCGGCGCGAAGCGGGCACCCTCCTCGTTCGTCCAGTTGGTCACGACGATCGGATGCCGGGTGCGGATGCCGAGGTCGTTCATCGACCGCACCGCCTCCAGCGCGCCGAGCACGCCGAGCACTCCGTCGTATCTGCCCCCCGTCGGCTGGGTATCGAGATGGCTGCCGACATAGACCGGCAAGGTCGGGGTCCTCCCCCGCCCGCGTCGCGAACATGGTGCCCATCTCGTCGACGCCCATCGTCATGCCGGCCGCCTCGCACCAGCGCCGGAACAGCGCGCGTCCCTCGGCATCCGCGTCGGTCAGCGTCTGGCGATTGTTGCCGCCCGCCACCCCGGGCCCGATCTCGGCCATCGCCATCAGCGAGTCCCAGAGCCGGGCCCCGTCAATTCGAAGATTCTCGCCGGGTGCGCTCATGTCGGTTCCTCAGGACGGGATTGCGTCACGCGAGCCTTTTCAGCACGCTCCGCAGCTTGCCGATCAGCTCGTCGATCTGTTCCTCGCTGATGATCAGCGGCGGCGACATGGCGATGATGTCGCCGGTGGTTCGGATCAGGATGCCCGCCTCGTAGGCTTCGAGGAAGGCCTTGAAGGCGCGCGCCGTCGGCTGGCCGGGGATCGGCTCCAGTTCCACCGCCCCGATCAGCCCCTCGTCGCGGATGTCGATCACATGCGGACAGTCGCGCAGCGAATGCAGCGCCTCCTGCCAATAGGGCGCGAGTTCGGCCGCGCGCTCGAACAGCCCTTCCTCGCGATAGGTCTCCAACGTCGCGAGGCCGGCGGCGGCGGCGATCGGATTGCCGGAGTAGGTATAACCGTGGAAGAGTTCGATCGCGTTCTCCGGCCCGGTCATGAAGGCGTCGTGGATCGCGCCGGTGGTCAGCACGCCGCCCATCGGGATGACGCCGTTGGTCAGGCCCTTGGCGCAGGTGATCATGTCCGGGAGGATGTCGTACTTGTCGGCCGCGAAACCCGCGCCGAGCCGGCCGAAACCGGTGATGACCTCGTCGAAGATCAGAAGGATGCCATGCTTCGCGGTGATCTCGCGCAGCCGCCGGAGATAGTCCTTCGGCGGCACCAGCACGCCGGTCGAGCCCGCCACCGGTTCGACGATCACCGCGGCGATGGTCGAGGCGTCGTGCAGGGTCACGATCCGTTCCAGCTCGTCCGCGAGCTCGGCGCCATGCTCCGGCTGGCCGCGGGAGAACAGGTTCCTGCCCGGCAGATGCGTGTGCGGCAGATGATCGACGCCGGTCAGCAGCGTGCCGAACCATTTGCGGTTGGTAACGATGCCGCCGACCGAGATGCCGCCGAAATTGACCCCGTGATAGCCGCGCTCGCGGCCGATCAGCCGGGTGCGGGTGCCCTGCCCGATCGCCCGCTGATAGGCGATCGCGATCTTCAGCGCGGTTTCAACCGCCTCGGAGCCGGAATTGCAGAAGAAGGCATGGTCCAGCCCCTCGGGCGCGATATCGACGAGGCGGTTCGCCAGTTCGAAGGCCTTCGGATGGCCCATCTGGAAGGCCGGCGCGTAGTCCATCTCGGCCGCCTGCCGCTGGATCGCCTCGGTGATCCGCGGCCGGCAATGACCCGCGTTGCAGCACCAGAGGCCCGCCGTCCCATCCAGCACCCGCCGCCCGTCCGAGGTTGTGTAATGCATCCCGTCGGCGCCGACAAACATGCGCGGCGCCTGCTTGAACTGGCGATTGGCGGTGAAGGGCATCCAGAAGGCGCGCAGGTCGTTCGGCGCGCGGCTCTGGCTCGGTTCGACGGCCTCGGCGGATCGGTTCGACATCGCGGCTTCCTCGGATGACCCCGGGGCCGAGCCAGCGCCGCGGACCGACGACCCGCGGCTGATTTTGCTCGACCCGTTGGAAAAACTCGTGTTTTATGACCAAACGGTCAAATTCGGACGCTACCACCGCGATCCGGGGCGTCAAGCTGATTTCCGATACGGCACCGAGGACGTTGCGATGTGGCAGTCATGACCCGGGCGGCGTCACGCGAAAAACCGACTCGCATCCAGCGCGAGAAGACCGAGGCGATCCTCGCCGCCGCGCTCGATGTCTTCGCGACGCATGGCTATCACGGTGCGACCCTCGATCAGCTGGCGGCGGCGGCCGGTCTGTCCAAGCCGAACCTGCTCTACTACTTCTCCTCGAAGGACGAGGTGCACCGCACGCTGCTGGAGCGTCTGCTCGACACCTGGTTCGCGCCGCTGCGCGCGCTCGATCCCGACGGCGACCCGCGCGCCGAAATCGGCGCCTATGTCCGGCGCAAGCTGGAAATGTCGCGCGACTATCCGCGGGAAAGCCGCCTCTTCGCCGGCGAGATGCTGAGCGGCGCGCCGCGGGTCCTCGACCAGATCCGCGGCCCCCTGCGCGAGCTGGTCGATGAAAAGGCCGCCGTCATCCGCGCCTGGGCGGCGGCCGGCCGCATCGCCGAGGTCGATCCCTATCACCTCATCTTCTCGATCTGGGCGGTCACCCAGCATTACGCCGATTTCGAGGCTCAGGTGCGCGCGGTGCTCGATACCGAGGACGATTCGTATTTCGAGGACGCGGCGCGTTACCTTTCAGGCCTGTTCAATCGGGCATTGACGCCCGGAAGGTGAAGAAGTCGCGGAAAGCGGCGAAACCTCAACGCGACGGTTAACGGACGCCCGATCGGCCACGAAAGGTCGCTGGCAAGATATCCTTTTGGATCAGCCCATTGCGCGACTTCGCCTCTGTTTCCGGCTGGCGATGCGCTTTACTTTGATTAGCGCGGGGCGGAGCCGGGGCGGCGGTCTCCGTGATAGCTCACATCCTGTCAGGAACGAAACGGGATCGCCAGCAATGTCCCTTCTAGGAAATCTTCTCGGCTTCGGATCGGGGCGCCCGGTCACCACGCCGGTCCCCCCGGTCGCACCACCGACGCCCCCGCAGGCCGTCCAGCCCGCGTCCGGCGGCGGCGGCTCAAGCGGCGCGTCGTCGAACGGCGCGTCATCCGGCAACACGTCGTCCGGCGGATCGTCGAGCGGCGCGGCGTCGTCCGGCTCCGGATCGTCGACGCCCACGTCGGCGTCGGCCAACACCGGACCCGGCGCGGCGGCGTCGGCGAGCAACCCGCCGGCAAGCGCGGCTTCCGGCGAATCCTCGGCGGCGGGCGGAGCGACGACCAACGCGCCCGCGGCGGGCCAGCCGGCCGCGACCGAAACCGCCGCGTCGTCTCCCGCGAGCCCGGCCGCCGGCGCGTCCGCGTCCCCGCAATCGAACTCGGCCGGCAGCGGCGGCGTCCTGTCGCCCAACCCGACGCCCACCCCGGTCGATGCGCCGGCGGTTCGCATGGATTTCGGCACGGCGGAGGCGACGCCGGACAGCGAGGACAAGGCCCGCGCCTTCGCGGTGGCCGCGCTGGCCCGGGAGCACGCGGAAAGCGCCCTCGCGCATCTCGGCGGCGCCGAGGAAGCGCCGAGCACCGCCGCGCATCTCATCGCCGGCGCCGCCGGTGGCTATCGCACGACCGAAACCCTGCGCGGATCCTCCGCGCCCGTCGGCGGCGCGCTCGATCGCGCCGCCTGACACCGATATCCCGGACCGCCCTGGGGGGCGGTCATTAACGAAACTTTAACCAATTGTAATAGCTAAACTTTCGTCGCCGCGGATCGAGAGGTATCCTCCAAGGCACAGTCGGAAGCCAATCGAAGGGACTGCGTCATGTCTGTTTCATCCGTGCCTAGCCTCATCGCCGCCCTCTCCATGAAGCCGGTCTCACCGATGCTGGTCCGCAACATCGTAAGCGCCTGCATGGAGATCGCCGACGTCAGTCAGGAGAAGCCAAAGCCCGCGCCCATGCCGAACGCCGGCGGCGGTTCGGGAACCGGCGGCGGTCTCGACCAGCGGGCCTGACGCCGACTCCGGCGCGCGCGAAATGGCGCGCCGTGCCGGCCAGGTTTGCCCGCCGCGCGACGAAACGGCCGACGAACCCACGCCAGCCGCCACGGCTTTTACTTTGATCTCGGCGACTTAGCCTTCGGTTCTCGATGACCTCGCGAGGTTGGGTCGTCGATCTTCGCGCCCGCGGGAAAACGCGGCCGACCCGCCTTGCCGCCACCTCGCGCCCGCGTTATCGTCCGCGTCTGGAACAGCGCAGGACTGGCGATGACGGCGGCCCACGAGGCTCTTCCGGGCACCGAGCCCGCCCCGCATAATTTCTGGAAATTGGTTCTCGGCTCGGTCGGCGTCGTCTATGGCGACATCGGGACCAGCCCGCTCTATGCCCTGCGCGAGGCTCTGCACGCGGCGGCGCGCGACGGGCTGGTCGAGTCCGAGGTGATCGGCATCGTCTCGATTCTGATCTGGACGCTGATTCTCATCGTCTCGTTCAAATATGTCGTGCTGATCCTGCGCGCCGACAACCGCGGCGAAGGCGGCACGCTGTCGCTTCTGGCGCTGGCGCAGCGCGCCCTCGGCCGCCGAACCACCCCGCTGCTCGTGCTCGGCGTGCTCGGAACCGCGCTCTTTTACGGCGACGCGGTGATCACCCCGGCGATCTCGGTCCTGTCGGCGGTCGAAGGCCTCGAACTGGTGCAACCGGCGTTCGAGTCCTTCGTCCTGCCGATCACGGTGACGATCCTCATCCTGCTGTTCTGGGTGCAGAGCGTCGGAACGGATCGGGTGGCGATCTTCTTCGGGCCGATCACGATGGTCTGGTTCCTGGTGATGGCCGCGCTCGGGATCCGGCATGTCGGCGACAATCTCGGCATCCTGCACGCCTTCAATCCGGCGCAGGCGGTGGAGTTCCTGCTCAGCCACGGCGTGGGCGCCCTGCCGGTCATGGGATCGGTCTTTCTGGCGGTCACCGGCGCCGAGGCGCTCTATGCCGACATGGGCCATTTCGGCCGCGGCCCGATCCGCGTCGCCTGGACCGGCCTCGTCTTTCCGGCGCTGGCGCTCAATTACCTCGGCCAGGGCGCGCTCGTCCTCGCCCGGCCGGAGGCGCTGGAAAATCCCTTCTTCCTGATGGCCCCGGCCTGGGCGCTTCTGCCGCTCGTCCTGCTCGCCACCGCCGCGACCGTGATCGCCAGCCAGGCGGTGATCACCGGCGCCTTTTCGATCACCCACCAGGCGGTGCAGCTCGGGCTCCTGCCCCGGCTCGAGACGCGCCACACGTCCGAGGCGCTGGTCGGGCAGATCTACATGCCCCGCGTCAACTGGACCCTGCTGGCCGGCGTTCTCGTGCTCGTGCTGTTCTTCGGCAGCTCGGGGGCGCTGGCCAGCGCCTATGGCATCGCCGTGACCGGGACCATGGTCATCACCTCGATCCTCGCCATCGTCGTGCTGCGCCGGGTGTGGAACTGGCCGGTCGCGGCGATCTTCGCGGTCATCGTGCCGATCCTTGTCATCGAATCGATCTTCCTCGGGGCGAATCTCATCAAGGTTCTCGACGGGGGTTATGTCCCGCTCGTCATGGCCAGCGTGATCGGCGTGCTGATCTGGACCTGGGTGCGCGGCACGGGAATCGTCCAGCGCAAGGCGCATACCGACACCGTCTCGCTCACCTCGCTGATGAGCATGCTGAAAAAGCCGAGCATCGTTCGCGTCCCCGGCACCGCCGTCTTCCTGACCTCGGACCCGGATGTCGCCCCCTCGGCTCTGATGCACAACCTGAAGCACAACAGCGTGCTGCATCAGCGAAACCTCGTCGTCACCGTCACCGTCGCCACGACCCCCACGGTGCCCGACGCCGACCGCGCGGTGGTCGAGCAGCTCGACGAGAATTTCACCCGGGTCAATCTGGTCTTCGGCTATATGGAGCAGCCGAACGTGCCGCGCGCGCTGGCGCTCGCCAAGAAGAACGGCATCAAGTTCGAGGTGATGAGCACCTCGTTCTTCCTCAACCGCCGCTCCTTCAAACCCTCGACGGATTCGGGCATGCCGCTGTGGCAGGACCGGCTGTTCATCGCCATGACCAAGGCCGCGACCGACGCCACCGGCTTCTACCGCCTGCCCTCGAACCGCGTCCTCGAACTCGGCCAGCAATTCGTGATCTGAGCCGCCGGGGCGCGCCTTCGCCCGGTTAACCTTTCGGTAACGTTTGACGTGCCCCGCGTCCCGACTTCCCGCATAGTCGAAAAACTTTAGGAACATTCGCGGGGAATACGGGGAAAATGCTCACGGTCCGGCTTCTGGGCTCCGGTCTCGGCCTTCTGGGCGGACAGGGTTTTTCCTTCGCGCGCACCCGCGGCGAATGCGTGGTCGAGGTCGTCGCGGGGCGCCGGCGCGGGGCACCCCCGCCGCGTCCCGGACAGCTGGCCACGGGGCTGGAGGCGCCGATCTGCGACGGCCGCCCCGCCCGCGCGGTCGGCCTCGCGGCGATCGAGGCCGACCGCGGCTTTTCCATCGGCACCTTCTATCTGCCCGGCCAGATCGTGGATCGCCGCGCCTGAGGCGAGCGGATCAAGGGCGCGTCTTTCGGCACGGGCCGCGTGGTCCCTTTCGAAAGGGCGCGGCCTTTGCCGCGCAGCCGGAGCGCGCGGTGCGCGCGAGTCTTTATGGTTTGTTTTCCGGCCGTTGCCGGAAAACGACTGCTCTCCAGGTTAGCAAACCTGAATGAAAACCGGGGGCGGCGCGTCGTTGGGGCGCGGCGCGCCCGGCACGGGCGGTGTCCCGCGATGACGCGGTGGACGACGACCGGGGACTTCGTCGGCCTACCTGCCCGGTGGAGCCGGCTCCGGAGGGTACGGCGAGACGGACGGCGCTATTCCGCCGCCTTGGCGGCGGCCGGGTTGTTGGGATGGGTGGTCCAGTTCGCATAGGTCGGCTGGACGACGCGCCCGGTGCGCGGATCCATCGCGCCCGGCGCCAGGGCCACCATGTCGATGCAATCCTCGACCGGGCAGACATTGACGCAGAGGTTGCAGGCGACGCATTCCTCGTCCTTCACCTCGAAGATCCGGCCCGGCTTCATCGCGATCGCCTGATGCGACGTGTCCTCGCAGGCCGCGTAGCAGCGGCCGCAATGGATGCAGAGGTCCTGGTTGATCCGCGCCTTGGCGACGTAATTGAGATTGAGATGCTGCCAGTCCGAGCAGTTCGGCACCGCCCGACCGACGAAATCGCCGAGCCGCCGGTGGCCCTTCTCGTCCATCCATTCGCCCAAGCCGGTGATCATCTCCTGGACCACGCGAAAGCCATAGGTCATGGCGGCGGTGCAGACCTGCACGCTGCCCGCGCCCAGCGCCATGAACTCCGCCGCGTCGCGCCAGGTCGTCACCCCGCCGATGCCGCTGATCGGCAGGCTAGCGGTCGCCGGATCGCGGGCGATCTCGCTGACCATGCTGAGCGCGATCGGCTTCACCGCCGGCCCGCAATAGCCGCCATGCGCGCCCTTGCCGTCGATCGTCGGCTCCGGCGCGAAGAGGTCGAGATTGACCGAAGTGATCGAATTGATGGTGTTGATCAGGCTGACCGCGTCGGCGCCGCCGCGATGCGCGGCCCGCGCCGGGTGGCGGATGTCGGTGATGTTCGGCGTCAACTTGACGATCACCGGCATGCGGGTATTCGCCTTGCACCAGCGGGTGACCATCTCGATATATTCCGGCACCTGACCGACGGCCGAGCCCATGCCGCGCTCGCTCATCCCGTGCGGGCAGCCGAAGTTCAGCTCCACCCCGTCGGCGCCGGTCTCCTCGACCTCGGCCAGGATCGATTTCCAGGCGTCCTCCTCGCAGGGCACCATCAGGCTGACCACCAGCGCGCGATCCGGCCAGTCGCGCTTCACCGCCTTGATCTCGCGCAGGTTCACCGCGAGCGGCCGGTCGGTGATGAGCTCGATATTGTTGAGCCCGAGCAGCCGACGGTCCGCGCCCCAGATCGCGCCATACCGCGGGCCGTTGACGTTGACGATATGCGGGTCGAGCCCCAGCGTCTTCCAGACCACGCCGCCCCAACCCGCCTCATAGGCGCGGCGGACGTTGTATTCCTTGTCCGTCGGCGGGGCGGAGGCGAGCCAGAAAGGGTTCGGCGACTTGATACCGACGAAGTCGCAGGAGAGATCCGCCATGGCTCAGGCTCCCATCAATGCCGCGTGAATGTCCATCGCGGCGTCCCGCCCCTCGGCGACCGCCGTCACGGTCAGGTCCTCGCCGCCGGACGCGCAATCGCCACCGGCCCAGACGCGCGGCACGGAGGTCCGGCCGGGGCCGGTGACCGCGATCTTGCCGCCCGCGAAGGTGAGGTCGCCCGGCGCGCCGCTCAGCGTCTGACCGATCGCCGCCAGCACCTGGTCGGCCTTGAGAGTGAAGGTCTCGGCGGTCTCGGCGAGGCCGTCCGCCCCCTCCTCGGTATAGGCGAACTCGACTTCGCGCACCGCGCCGTTGCCCTTGACCCGCACCGGCGTCGCCGAGAACACGATCCGCACGCCGGACCGCGTCGCATGGTCCTGCTCATGTTCCGACGCCGCCATCTTCTCGCGTCCGCGGCGGTAGACGATGGTCACCTCCTCGGCCCCGAGCAGCTTCGACTGCACCGCCGCGTCGACCGCCGTCATGCCGCCGCCGATCACCACCACCCGCCGCCCGACCGGCAGCGCGCCGAGATCACGCGCCTGGCGCAGTTCGGCGATGAAATCCACCGCCGGACGCACCCCGTCCTTGTCCGCCCCCTCGGCGCGCAGCGCGTTGACCGCGCCGAGGCCGATGCCGAGAAACACCGCGTCGTACTCCCGGGTGAGCTCCGCCAGCGTCGCATCGCGGCCGAGCGCGCAGCCATAGCGCGGCTCGATCCCGCCGATGCCGAGCAGCCAGTCGAGCTCGGCCTGCGCGAAGCCGCCCACCGCCTTGTAGGCCGCGATGCCGAATTCGTTGAGCCCGCCGCCCTTGGGGCGCGCGTCGATCAGCGTGACGGAATGGCCGAGCATCGCCAGCCGATGCGCGCAGGAGAGGCCGGCGGGTCCGGCGCCGACGACGGCGACCCGCCGCCCCGTGGCCTCGGCCCGGGCGAAGGGATGGCCGCCGCGCGCCATCAGCGCGTCGGTGGCATGGCGCTGCAACCGGCCGATCTCGACCGGCTTGCCCTCGGCCGCCTCGCGCACGCAGGCTTCCTCGCACAGGGTTTCCGTCGGGCAGACCCGCGCGCACATGCCGCCGAGGATATTCTGCGAGAAGATGGTCCGCGCCGCCGCGTCGGTGGCACCGGTCGCGATCTGGCGGATGAAGAGCGGAATGTCGATCGAGGTCGGACAGGCGACGACGCAAGGCGCGTCATAACAGAAATAACAGCGGTCCGACGCGACCAGCGCCTCATGCGCGTCGAACGGCGGCGCGACATCGGCGAAATTCGCGGCGAGGCGGTCGGTCGGCAAGCGCCCGGAGACGATGCCGGCGGTATGGGGGGTAACCGGTCGAACCGCGGCGTCCGGTCCGGTTTCCGCGCGGGGGACGCGGGTCATTCGACTGTCGCCCTTCCGGGCTGCGACATGGGTGCCATGGACCTCTCCCTGCGACGCCGCGCATGGACAAAACGTCGCATAAGGCCAAATTTTTATCAATTGGTAAAATTCAAGCCATTAGTCGCAGAGGAACACGACGGGCGACACTGCTCATTCCTTCGGCAAAATCGCGCGGGATGCCGGCGGATCGGTCGCCCGCGGTTGCGTGCGCCACGGATCGCCGACTAACAATCGTGGGTCGCCGCCGGAATCCCCGAATGCAGATGTCCTCCCCGATCGAGATCAGCGCCGCGCCGGAAACCGCGCCGCTTCAGCGCGCGCGCGGTCGGGTGGACGTGGCCTTCGCGTTGCGCCGCGGCGGTGTCCGGGTCGAGCGCCTGTTCCAGCAGGGTTGCGCCAAGGCCCTGCGCCCGCGGGGCGCCGGGACGCCCGAGGTCGTGCTCATCAATACGTCCGGCGGCATCGCCGGCGGCGACCGGCTGGACTGGCGGCTGGAAGCGGGCGCCGGCGCGGCGCTCGTCGCCAGCACCCAGGCGGCGGAGCGCGTCTATCGCGCGACGGGATCGCGCGCGCGGGTCGAGACCCGGCTGGCGCTTCAGGCGGGGGCGACGCTCGACTGGCTGCCGCAGGAGACGATCCTCTACGACGGCGCCCGCCTTGACCGGCGGCTTGAGGTCGAAATGGCCGAGGATTCCCGCCT
This sequence comes from Amaricoccus sp., assembly GCA_044225035.1. Taxonomy (GTDB): domain Bacteria; phylum Pseudomonadota; class Alphaproteobacteria; order Rhodobacterales; family Rhodobacteraceae; genus Amaricoccus. Next base: position 64,809 of record JBGAJI010000006.1, read on the forward strand.
GACCCTGCTCGAAACCGTGGTGCTCGGCCGCGCCGCGATGGGAGAGACGCTGACCGCCGCGCATTTCACCGACCAGTGGCGCCTTCGCCGCGGCGGACGGCTCATCCATGCCGAGGCGCTGCGCCTCGAAGGCGCGCCGGCGCGCGGCGTCGCGACGCTTGGCAATGCGCGGGCCTTCGCAACCCTGGTCCATGTCGCGCCGGGCGCGGAGGCGCGCCTCGACGCCGCCCGCGCGCTCCTCGCGGATCCGGGCCCGGTGACCGCCGCCGTGACCAGCCCTCGGGAAGGCGTGCTGATCCTGCGCTTTCTCGCGCCGGACAACGCGCCCTTGCGCGCGCTGGTCATCCGTTTTCTGATGTCGTTTCGCGCGGGGCCGGTCCCGCGCGTCTGGTCGCTCTGATCGGCTGCGAAAGGCCCTGCGATGAATCTCACCCCACGGGAAAAGGACAAGCTCTTGGTTTCGGTCGCGGCGATGGTCGCGCGCGGGCGTCTCGCCCGGGGCGTCAAGCTCAACCACCCGGAGGCGATCGCACTCATCACCGATTTCGTCGTCGAAGGCGCGCGTGATGGCCGCGCCGTCTCGGATCTGATGGAATCCGGCGCCCATGTGGTGACGGCCGAACAGTGTATGGCCGGGGTTCCCGAGATGATCGCCGAGATCCAGGTCGAGGCGACCTTTCCGGATGGGACGAAGCTCGTCACCGTGCACGAGCCGATCCGCTGACGTCCCACCGCTGCCTAAGCTTTGGGCATCGGTGAGCGCGGGACCGCGACAAGGCGCTTCCCTGCTTCCCTTGCCGGATTTCGGCGCTACGCTCGCGCCGCTCAGCACGAAGGATCCGCCATGCGCCTGACCCCGCTCCTCGCCGCCGCGCTGCTGATACCGGGCGCCGCCTTCGCGCATACCGGCATCGGCGCGCATGGCGGATCGCCGTTCGCGGCGGGCTTTCTGCATCCGCTGCTCGGCGCCGACCACGTGCTGACCATGATCGCCGTCGGCCTTTTCGCCGCGATGACCGGCGGCCGCGCCCGCTGGGCCTATCCCTGCGCCTTCGTCGCCGCGATGGTCGGCGGCGGCCTCGCCGGGTTCGAGGGGGCGGATCTGCCGGTCATCGAGCCGACGATCCTCGCCTCCGTCGTGGTGCTCGGCGCGGCGATCGCCTTCGCGATCCGGCCGCCGCTGCCACTGGCCTGCGGGGTGATCGCCCTCTTCGGCGCGGCGCACGGCTATGCCCACGGGATCGAGGCGGCCGGACTCGGCGGCTTGCCTTACGCGCTCGGCTTCGTCCTCGCCACGTCGATCCTCCACGGCGTCGGCCTCGGCCTCGGCTTCGGCGCCGGGTCGCTCGGGCGGCCGGCGCTGGCGCGCGGGCTCGGGGCGCTGACCTGCCTCGGCGGTGTCCTGCTGGTCCTGAACTGAGGGGCGCGCGCATGATCCCCGGAGAAATCTTTCCCGCCGAGGGCGACATCGTGATCAACGCGGACCGCGTCGCCATCACCATGACCGTCGCCAACACCGGCGACCGGCCGATCCAGGTCGGCAGCCACTATCATTTCGCCGAGACGAACCCCGCCCTCGACTTCGACCGCGCGGCCGCCCGCGGTAGGCGGCTCGACATCGCCGCCGGCACCGCGGTGCGGTTCGAGCCCGGCCAGACGCGCGACGTCCGCCTCGTGCCGTTCGGCGGCGCGCGGCGGGTCTTCGGCTTCAACGGCGCCATCATGGGAGCGCTCGAATGACCCGATACACCGGATCCTGCCAGTGCGGCGCCGTCGCCTTCGAGGCCGAGCTCGACCTCGGAAAGCCGGCGATCACCTGCAATTGCTCGCGCTGCCGCCGCCTCGGCTCCCGCCTCGCCTTCACCCCGGCCGACGGCTTCACGCTGGTCCGGGGCGAGGACGCGCTGACCGAATACACCTTCAACAAGCACGCCATCCACCATCTGTTCTGCCGCGTCTGCGGCATCGAATCCTTCGCCCGCGCCACGATGCCGGACGGCACGGCGATGGTCGCGATCAATGCCAACTGCCTCGACGAGGTCGATCCCTTCGCACTCGCCACCAAGTTCCACGACGGCGCCGCCGCCTGACCCCTCCCCCGGACCCACGCGGAGCCCGCCGATGCCGACACCGATTTCCCGCGCCGCCTACGCAGGCATGTACGGACCCACCACCGGCGACCGGGTGCGCCTCGCCGATACCGAGCTCGTCATCGAGGTCGAGCGCGACCTGACGATCTATGGCGAGGAGGTGAAGTTCGGCGGCGGCAAGGTGATCCGCGACGGCATGGGCCAGAGCCAGCTCAGCCGGGCGGAGGGCGCGGTCGACACCGTCATCACCAACGCGCTGATCGTCGACTGGACCGGCATCGTGAAGGCCGACGTCGCGCTCCGCGACGGCCGGATCGCGGCGATCGGCAAGGCGGGCAACCCCGACACGCAAGCAGGCGTCGATATCATCATCGGCCCTGGCACCGAGATCATCGCGGGCGAGGGCAAGATCCTGACCGCCGGTGGCTTCGACGCGCATATCCATTTCATCTGCCCGCAGCAGATCGAGGACGCGCTGCATTCCGGCGTGACCACGCTGCTCGGCGGCGGCACCGGGCCGGCGCATGGCACGCTCGCCACCACCTGCACCCCCGGGCCCTGGCATATCGGGCGGATGATGCAGGCGGTGGATGGTGTGCCGATCAATATCGGCATCTCCGGCAAGGGAAACGCCTCGCGCCCCGCGGCGCTCGAGGAAATGGTGCTGGGCGGCGCCTGCGCGCTGAAGCTGCATGAGGATTGGGGCACCACCCCCGCCGCCATCGACTGCTGCCTGACCGTCGCCGACGCGCTCGACGTGCAGGTGATGATCCACACCGACACTCTGAACGAAAGCGGCTTCGTCGAGCATACCGTGGCGGCGATCAAGGGCCGCACGATCCACGCCTTTCATACCGAAGGCGCCGGGGGCGGCCACGCGCCCGACATCATCAAGGTCTGCGGCCTGCCGAATGTCATCCCCTCCTCGACCAACCCGACGCGGCCCTACACGGTGAACACCCTCGAAGAGCATCTCGACATGCTGATGGTCTGCCACCATCTCGACCAGGGCATCCCCGAGGACATCGCCTTCGCCGAGAGCCGGATCCGCAAGGAGACGATCGCGGCGGAGGACATCCTGCACGATCTCGGCGCCTTCTCGATCATTTCCTCGGACAGCCAGGCCATGGGCCGCATCGGCGAGGTGCTGATCCGCACCTGGCAGACCGCGCACAAGATGAAGCTTCAGCGCGGCCGCCTGCCGGAGGAGACGGGCGACAACGACAATTTCCGCGTCCGCCGCTATATCGCGAAATACACCATCAACCCAGCGATCGCCCATGGCATGAGCCGCGAGATCGGCTCGGTCGAAGTCGGCAAGCGCGCGGATCTCGTCCTCTGGAACCCCGCCTTCTTCGGGGTGAAGCCGGAGATGGTGCTGGTCGGTGGCTCGATCGCCGTGGCGCAGATGGGCGACCCCAACGCCTCGATCCCGACGCCGCAGCCGGTCTATTCCCGCCCGATGTGGGGGGCGATGGGCCGTTCCGTCGAGCATTCGGCGGTGATCTTCACCTCCGCCGCCGCCCACGCCGCCGGCATCCGCGAGAGGCTCGGGCTGGCGAAGCAGACGCTGGCGGTCGAGAATACGCGCGGCGGCATCGGCAAGGCGGCGATGAAGCTGAACGCCGCCTGCCCGGAGATCGCGGTCGATCCCGAGACCTACGAGGTCCGCGCCGACGGCGTTCTCCTGACCTGCGAGCCGGCCGACGTCCTGCCGATGGCGCAGCGTTATTTTCTCTTTTGACTGTTTCGGCGCGGGGCTGGGCTTCCCCGCGGCGCCGGTCTAGCATGCCGGCCGAATGACCAGGCGGACCCGTCGCATGAAACTGCCCCTCCTTCTCGGCGCTTGCGCCCTGTTGCTCGCCGCCTGTCAGGTCGAGGCGGTGAACTCCCCCCCGGACGGTGACGACGCGGGCGGCGGCGCGGCCGGCGCCAAGGGCCGGCTCTACTGCCAGACCGTGCCGAAGGATATTTACGCGCGGGACGAATGGAACCGCGTCTGCAAGCCTTTCGACTGAGGGAGACCGGGATGAAATCCGCCGCGTCGCTGTTTTTCGCCGTCCTGCTGCTCACCGCCTGCACGGTCGGCATTCCGATCCGGCAGCCAAGCGAGGGCGCCAGCCGGTCGCAGGGCGGCGGCTCTGCCGGGTCGCGCGGGCCGCTTTATTGCCAGACGGTTCCGGCCGATATTTCCGCGCGCTCCGATTGGGAACGGCTCTGTTTCCCGGGCAACTGATCCCCGGCGGCGCAATTCTTGACGAAGAATTAAGGCCCGGCCGGTCAATCGCATAACAGCCATGCGAAGCGGATGGCTTGTACCGAGGGCCATCCGACCTTCTTTTAGGCACGGGAGGAAGTCAACCTGTGCGATCCAGGAGGTTTCCGCAATGACTGTTCAGACCAATTCCACGACCGATGCCAACCAGACTGTCCCGGCCACCCTCAAGTCCGCCGTCAATGCTATCCTCGGCATGGCGCGCGCGGCCTATACGATCATGGTCTCCGCTTCGCATGGCGCGCGCTGCGCCGAGGAGGCCAAGCGTCTCTTCGCGCTGTCCGACGAGCAACTCGCCCGGCGCGGTTTGCGCCGCGACGAGGTGATCCAGCACGCCTTCCGCGGTTTCATGGCCTCTTGAAGCTCCGCTCTCGACCCCGGCGCCGCGGCCTGCGATAGTCCGGCCGGGTTCCGGTGAAGAGAGAGGGCGGATGGAGCGGCATACCGCGCGGGAAATCGAACGCGCGGGCCGCGGCCCGGCGGCGGACAGGATCAGCCTCGATTACGAGGGGCGGTTCCTGCGCCGGCGGACGCTGACCACCGCGTCGGGCGCCAGTCTTTTCGTCGATCTGGCGGAGACGGTGTCGCTGAACCATGGCGACGCGTTCGTCACCACCGGCGGCGCGCGCATCGCGGTCGAAGCCGCCGCCGAGCGGCTGATCGAGATCACCGCGCCGCCGGCGGAACTGGTCCGCCTCGCCTGGCATATCGGCAACCGCCACATGCCGGCGCAGATCGAGCCGGCGCGGCTCTTGATCCAGGCCAATCACGTCATGGCCGACATGCTGACCCGTCTCGGCGCCACCACCCGCGCCGTCGAGGAGCCCTTCACGCCCGAGGGGGGCGCCTATGGGACGGGCCGGGCGCATGGGCATCCTCATGGCGGCGCGACCGACGATCCGCATGGCGCGGCGCAGGGCCACGGGCACGACGACGCCCACGGGCATGGTCACGATCACCCGCATGACCACTGAGCCCCGCGCGATCCAGGTCCTCGCGGCGCTGTTCTCGCCCGCCTTCCCGATCGGCGCCTACAGCTATTCGCATGGGCTCGAATGGGCGATCGAGGCCGGCGAC
>JBGAJI010000007.1:0-71496 GCA_044225035.1 Amaricoccus sp.
GGCGTGGCCGAGGGCCTGCCGGACGAGATGGCGATGCGTCTCGCCCGTGCTACAGTGGGCGGCGCCGGGCTGCTGGCCGAATACTCGGACGAGAGCCCGGCGCAAATGCGGATCAACGTCACCAGTCCGGGGGGCACGACCGCCTCGGGACTGGCGGTTTTGATGCGCGAGGGGGACGGTCTGCCGGCGCTGACCCGGGAGGCCGTCGCCGCCGCCGCGGCCCGCAGCCGCGCGCTCCGCGGCTAGTTATGCTGCGCTGCAACATGGGCTCTTGACATTCATGCTGCGGTGCAACATATGAAGATTACCGCTACGCAAACAAACCGAGGAGAGCCCGATGTTCGACCCCAAGACCTTCGCTTTCGACCCCGAGAAGCTGACCGACTTCTTCAAGCAGAACGATTTCGCCAAGCAGTTCGCGAACTTCAAGCTGCCCGGCTTCGACGCCGAGGCGCTGATCGGCGCGCAGAAGAAGAACATGGAAGCGCTGGTCGAGGCCAACAAGGCGGCCGCCGCCGGCTATCAGGATCTGTTCAAGAAGCAGGTCGCGATCTTCGAAGAGACCATGGCCGAGGCCCAGAAGCACCTGAAGTCCTTCGACACGACCAAGCTCGACGCCGAGACCGCCAAGGCGCAGGCCGAGCTTGCCAAGGCCGCCTTCGAGAAGGCGCTCGCCAACATGCAGGCGCTGGCCGAGTCGGCGCAGAAAGCCAATGCCAGCGCCTATGAGATCGTCTCGGCCCGCATCCAGGAGAGCCTGGCCGAGCTGCGCGACCTCGCGACGAAGTCGCTGAAGGCCTGAGCCAGGCCATAGGTCCCACGACCTAGACTTTACGGCAGAACCGCTGGAAACCGCTTGCCCCCCGGGGGCGGGCGGTTTTTCTTGTGCGCCGGACGCAGGGGGCGCGCGAATGGCCGAGACGGATTTCGAGACGTTCCTGAAACTGGATATCCGCGTCGGAGCGATCGTCCGCGCCGAGCCCTTCCCGGAGGCGCGCAAGCCCGCCTTCAAGCTCTGGATCGATTTCGGCTCCGAGATCGGCGAGCGGAAATCATCGGCCCAGATCACCCGGCACTACACGCCCGACACGCTGGTCGGGCGGCGGGTGCTGGCCGTCGTCAATTTTCCGCCGCGCCAGATCGGCCCCTTCCGATCCGAGGTACTGGTCCTCGGACTGCCGGACGCCGAGGGCGAAGTGGTGCTGATCGCGCCGGACCGGGACGTCCCGCTTGGCGGACGGATGCATTGAGGAGCCGTCGATGACCGCGAAGATCATTGTCACCCGCAAGCTGCCGGAGGCCGTCGAGGCCCGCTTGCGCGCGCATTTTTCCGTCGAGCTCAATCCGCAGGACCAGCCCTTTTCCCCGGCGCGTCTTGCCGAGGCGCTCCGCGAGGCCGATGGGCTGCTCTGCGCGGTCAATGACCTTGTCACGGCGGCGGTGCTGGGGACGCCCGGGCGGCGCACGGAGATCGTCGCCAACTTCGGCGTGGGGGTGAACAATATCGATCTCGCTGCGGCCGAGGCGGCGGGCGTGATCGTCACCAACACGCCGGGCGTGCTGACCGACGCGACGGCCGACCTCGCGCTGGCGCTGATCCTCGCAGCGACGCGGCGGATGTCGGAGACTGAGGCGCTGCTGCGCCGGGGCGGATGGGACGGTTTCCGGCCGACCGGCTTTCTCGGCATGGGGCTCCAGGGCAAGAAGCTCGGCATCGTCGGCATGGGCCGGATCGGCCAGGCGACGGCGCGGCGCGCCAACCTCGGCTTCGGAATGGAAGTCATCTACTTCAACCGCTCGCCCGTCGGTCCCTTCGACTTCCCGGCCGAGCCGCGCGACACGATCGAGGCGGTGATGGCCGAAGCGGATGTGGTGTCGCTGCATATCCCCGGGGGGGGAGAGAATCGCGGGCGGATTTCGGCGGCGCTGATCGGGGCGATGAAACCGACGGCCTATCTCGTCAATACCGCCCGGGGCGACGTCGTGGACGAGCCGGCGCTGGTGGAGGCGCTGGCCGCCGGGCGGATCGCCGGCGCCGGGCTCGATGTTTTCGCCGAGGAGCCCAAGGTACCGGCGGCGCTTCTCGACATTCCGAGCGTGACCTTGCTGCCGCATATCGGCAGCGCGACGCTCGAGACCCGCACGGCGATGGGGATGCTGGCGGCGGACAATCTCATCGCCCATTTCAGCGGCGCGCCCCTGCCGTCCCGGGTGGTGTGACGCGTTAGGGCGGAGCCCGTCCCGGCCGCGCCGGGCTGTCCGCTCTAGAGTCTTGAAATCGCGCGATGTCTTGACCACCGGGCGAATCCGGCCGGTTGGACATTGCCCTACTTCGGCATCCCCGCCGCGCCGAGGGCGGCGACTTCGCCGTCGAGAACCGCGGGATCGGCGTAGAAGGAGCCTTCGCGCCAGTAGCTTTGCGTCCAGCCCGGATCCTCGCGCTCGACCGCGGCGACGTCGGCCTCGGCCTCTGCCTGGCGCCCGAGGTGTATGTAGGTCATGGCGCGCACCAACCGGAAATAGGGGCTGAGCCGACCTTGTGAGAGTTCGCGCAGGGCGTCCTCGTAGCGGCCCTTCAGGCGGTAGAGGTTGCCGCGCACCCAATGGTACCGCTGCTCCCGCCCCGGCTCCCTCGGCTCGGCGATCGCCAGCCAGTCGAACGCCTTGTCATACTGTCCCGCCGCGACCAGCACGTCGGTCAGATAGCGCAGCATCCGCGCGTCGTAGGGGGCCATCGCGACCGCGCGCTCCGCCTCGGCCACCGCCTCGTCGAACGCGCCGCGGCGCATCAGGACCATCGCATTCAGCCAGTAGGCGATGCGGCGCACTTCCGGCGAGAGGTTGTCGCCGGCCAGAACCTCGGTCACCAGCCGGTCGGCCTCGCCGAAGTCGGCGTTGAGATCACGGCTGACGAAATCCCAGGCCATCGACCAATGAGTCCAGGCGAGCTTGGTCTTGATCAGGGCCGAGTCCGGAAACTTGGCCAGCCCCTCCTGAAAGATGGCGATGGCGCGATCGTAGTCCGCCTCGTCCTCCGCCTCCATGTAGACGTCGAGGCCGCGCAGGAAATAGTCGTACTCCGCCAGATCGGCGCTGTCCTTGCCCCAGGCGCGGCGGTACTGGTCGCGCTTGACCTCGCCCATCTCGCCGGCCAGCGCGCCGATGATCTGGCCCGTCACCTCGTCGAGCAGCGCGGCGGGGTCGGGGCCGGCGCGGTCGTAGCGCTCGGCCCAGACATGCTCCCGGGTCTTCGCATCGTTGAGCTGGGCGACGATGCGCAGCCGGTCGCCCTCGCGCCGCACGCTGCCTTCGAGCACATAGTCGACGCCCAGCTCCTCGCCGATGCGCCGCACGTCGACCGGCCGGTCGGCATAGGCGAAGGAGGAGTTCCGCGCGATGACCAGCACGTCGGGAGAGCGGGCCAGCATGGAGATGAGGTCCTCGGCGACGCCTCTGCCGAGGTAGGTGAGATCGCCGGCGGAACTCATGTCGTCGAAGGGAAGGACCGCGATCGCGGGCGGGTGCGCGACGTCGGGCCGCGGCCGGATCCCGATCCCCGCCGCGAGGATGACGAGCAACGCGACGGCGAGCCCCGCGACCCCGATCGGGATCAGTCGCCGCGCGGTCGGGCGTTGAGCGGGTTGCACGGCATCCTCGGGGGGCGGATCCAGCCGATAGCCGCGTCGTGGCACGGTCTTCAGCAGGGTCTGGTCATCGTCGCGCAGGGCGCGCCGGATGTCTCGCACGCATTGCACGAGGCTGTCGTCGGTCACGGCGACACCGTTCCAGACAGCGGCCGAAAGCTCGTCCTTGGTCACCAGCGCGCCGGGGCGCTCGGCAAGGCAGCGCAGCACGGCGAAAGATTGGGCCCGAAGCGGGATTTCCAGGCCGACGCGGTCCGTCACCCGGCCGGCGGCGAAGTCGACGCGGATGCCGTTCGCGGTGAAATCCCGCGCGGTCATCGGCCCGGGCCGAACGGGCGCCCCGCGCGACCGATGGTCACGCCAATCGAAAGAATCCCGTCGATCCCCGTCATGGCCGTCCCCACCGAAATACCGGGAGAGGCGCATCCTCGACTGGAAGGCTACCGCGTTTTCAGGCTCCGCAACAGCCCGGCCGCCGATTTCGTCCAAATTTCGTCGAATGATGGACCGATTTCAGGATTTGCGGTCGATCTACGACTAAAGTCGAAGGGCTCACGGCCATTAGCCCCGAACCCAGAGAGCGACTCATGATGATCGAGCTAGTTATCGCCGCCTGCCTCGGCACCACCGATTGCCGCGACTTTCGTCTGCTTTACAGCGTCTACGACGTGTCGCTGATGACCTGCGTCGTCGCCGGCCAGCCGGAGGTCGCGCGCTGGTCGGTCGAACATCCGGGATGGAGGGTCAACCGCTGGTCCTGCGGCCTGACCGACGATCGCTCGGCCGAGCTCTAGCTGTTCGGTCCCGGGATGAGATGGTTTGGATGAAGTCTGAAGCGGTGCGGGTCTGATGTCCATTGCTGGGAGATGAACTCGAACGGCGTGAGACCTCGAAGGGTCTTCAGGCGTCTGGCGAAGTTGTAGGCCTCGATGAACGTGCTGAGGTGCGCCCGCAGCCCGGCGTGCGTGTCGTAGTGGTAGCGGCGCACCGTCGCTTCCTTGAGCGTGCGGTTCATCCGTCCGACCTGGCCGTTGGTCCAGGGATGGTTCGGCTTCGTGAGCCGGTGCTCGATCTCGAGGTCGGCGCAGGCGAGCTCGAAGGCGTGGCAACGGAACGGCTCGCCGGCGGCCCTCAGGCGTCGGATGTCCGCGGGCTTCCAGCCGTCGCCGGTCGGCTCCGTGAAGTGCGTCCCGTTGTCGGTGAGAACTGTGTGGATTCGATAGGGAACCGCCTCTGCAAGGCGGTGCAGAAAATCCGCGGCGACGCGCCGGGTCACCCGCTCGTGCAGCTCGGCGAAGGCGAACTTGCTGGTCCGGTCGATGGCCACGAGCAGATGAAGCTTGCCCTCCTCGGTTCGGACCTCGGCGATGTCGATGTGGAAGAAGCCGATGGGGTAGGCCTTGAACGCCGCCTTCGGCTTCGATCCCTCCACCTCCGGCAATCGACTGATCTCGTGACGCAAGAAACAGCGATGAAGCGAGGAGCGCGTCAGATGCGGGATGGTCGGCTGGAGCGCGTAGAGGCAATCATCGAGCGGCAGCAGCGTATGGCGGCGGAAGGCGACGGCCAGCGCCTCTTCCTCCTTGCTGAGAACGGACGAGCGGCGCTCCTTCGGTCCCATCGGCGCATCGTCGACCGTCTCGCGCTTGCGCCACTTCGCCACCGTCTTCGGGTTGACCCCGTATCGCCGGCTCAGCTCCGCGATCGAAGCCTGCGATCGCTGTATCGCAGCTCGGACGGCGTGCGTGGTCGCGGCGCTTCCGTGAAGTATCTGGCCCATAGCTCCTCCCGGACGTGACGGCAGAACGATACGCCATCACACTCCGGGACTGAACACCTAGCCCGGCCAAGCGTTTGTCGAGCGGCCGAACCGTTTCGGCCGCTCCCCCGGGTCAGTGGACGCTGACCGGCGAATATTCGTTCTGGCGCGCGACGACGAAGGCGCGGTCGCGGTCGGCGACCAGGGCGAGGACATCGCCGTTCGGCGCGTGGATCGCATAGATATGGTCGACGCCGGGCGCCTGGGCCTGGATCGCCTCGGGCAGTTCGGAAAGCTTGACCGAGCGGACATAGACGATCCGGTTCGGCGTCTCATCGGCGGCGAGGGAAGGAAAATCGGTCATTTCTGCCTCCTGATTTTCAGCGTTTCTTGCCATTGATGGCGATGGCGCGGACGGTCACCTCGGGTTCGGCCCGCGCGAGGTCGACATGGAGGAGCCCGTTCTCGAGCGCGGCGCCGATCACCTCGACGCCGTCGGCCAGAACGAAGCCGCGCTGGAACTGGCGCGCCGCGATCCCGCGATGCAGGAAGACCCGGTTCTCGCCGTCGTCGGTTTGCTGCCCGCGGATCACCAGCTGGTTGTTCTCGATCGTGATCGCCAGATCCGCCTCGGCGAAGCCCGCCACCGCCAGGGTGACGCGATAGGCCGCGGCGCCCCTCTGTTCGATATTGTAGGGCGGATAGCCGTCACCGCCGGATTTGGCGGTGCGCTCGACCAGCCGGTCGAGCTGCTCGAAGCCGAGCAGATAGGGGTGGGAAGCGAATGTGACCTTGGTCATCCTGAGCAAGTCCTCGACGGAAGCGACTTCGCGCGGCGTCCCGTTCCGGCGGCGCCGCTCCTGCGATAGATTGGGGTCCCGGCCTCGAAAAACAAGGGATCCGGGCCGGTTCGGGGGGTAGGCGGAGCCTTGGCCGGACGTTATACCCGTGCCATGACCGAGCCACCGACCATGTCGCGCGAGGAAATGCTCCGGGTTACGCTGGGGTTGCTTCTGCGCGAGCATCGCGATCTCGACGATGCCATCGCCGCGCTGGATCAGGCGGGCAGGGCGGATCCGCTGACCGTCCGGCGGCTGAAGAAGCGGAAGCTGCTGCTCAAGGATCAGATCGCGCGCATCGAGGACGAGATCACGCCGGACATCATCGCATGAGCGCGCCGGCGCCCCTGGTCGGGATCGTGATGGGCAGTCAGTCGGACTGGGAGACGATGCGGTGCGCCGCCGAGCTGCTCGACGCGCTCGGCGTGCCGTGCGAGGCGCGGATCGTCTCGGCGCATCGCACGCCGGACCGGCTGTTCGCCTATGCCGAGACCGCCGCCGGGCGGGGGATCCGGGTGGTGATCGCCGGCGCGGGCGGCGCGGCGCATCTGCCGGGGATGCTGGCGGCCAAGACCTGGCTGCCGGTGCTTGGCGTGCCGGTTCAATCGAAGGCGCTGTCGGGCATGGATTCGCTGCTTTCCATCGTGCAGATGCCGAAGGGCGTGCCGGTCGGGACGCTCGCCATCGGCGCGGCGGGGGCGGCGAACGCCGCGCTGCTGGCCGCGGCGATCCTGGCGCTGAACGACGAGGGCCTCGCCGCGCGGCTCGGCGCCTGGCGCGCGGCGCAGACCGAAGGCGTGGCCGAGGTGCCCGATGGCGCTTGACCCCATGGCGCCTGAGACGCGCGCGCCGAAGGTCGGGGCGGTGATCGGCATCCTCGGCGGCGGACAGCTCGGGCGGATGCTGGCGCTGGCGGCGGCGCGGCTTGGCGCGCGCTGCCATGTGTTCGAGCCGGCGTCCGACCCTTGCGCCGGGCCGGTGGTCGAGAAGGTGGTCCGCGCCGGCTATGACGACGTGGCGGCGCTGCGCGCCTTCGCCGCCGGGGTCGATGTGGTGACCTACGAGTTCGAGAACGTGGCGCTGGCGGCGGTCGATGCGATCGCGGATCTCGCGCCGGTCCGGCCCGGGCGGCGGGCGCTGGAAGTGGCGCAGGACCGGATCGCGGAGAAGGATTTCCTGAGCGGGATCGGGCTCAGGGTCGCGCCCTACGCCGCCGTGGACGGGCCGGCGGATCTCGAGGCCGCGCTGGAACGGATCGGCGCGCCTTCCATCCTGAAGACGCGGCGCCTCGGCTATGACGGCAAGGGGCAGGCGCGGATCGCCACGCCCGGCGACACGGCGGCGGCCTGGGACGCGGTCGGCGCCGCGCCTTCGGTGCTGGAAGGCTTCGTCGCCTTCGAGCGCGAGATTTCGGTGATCGCGGCGCGCGGGATCGATGGCGCGGTCGTCGCCTTCGATCCGGGCGAGAACGTGCATCGGGACGGCATCCTCCATACCACGACGGTTCCGGCGCGCGTCGGGCCGGGCACGGCGCAGGACGCGGTCCTGATCGCCGGGCGCGTTCTGAACGCGCTCGATTACGTTGGCGTGGTGGGGGTCGAGCTGTTCGTCACGGCGGGGGGGGGACTCGTGGTCAACGAGATCGCGCCCCGGGTGCACAATTCCGGGCACTGGACGCAGGACGGCTGTCTCATCGACCAGTTCGAGCAGCATGTCCGTGCGATCCTCGGCTGGCCGCTCGGCGACGGGGCGCGCCATTCGGACGCGGTGATGACAAATTTGCTGGGCGACGAGGTCGCCGCCGCCCCGGCGATGACCGGCGCGGCGCTGCATCTCTATGGCAAGGCCGAGGCGCGGCCGGGCCGCAAGATGGGGCATGTGACGCGAATCAGCCCGCGGACGTGATATTGGCGCGGTGAGCGCGGGTGACGGCCACGGGCGGCGTCCGGGACGCCCCGCCCACCCGCGTCCCGGACGCCGCCCTTCTGCGCGCGCGGCGAGGCCGCGTCAGGCGTAGACGGCTTCCTTGCCGAAATGCCGGGTCAGCAGGTAATAGACGACGGCGCGGTGCTTCGTCCGGTTCGATCGGCCGTGCGCCGAGCACCTTCCGAGGCCAGCCATCAGTTCGGGCCCGTCCGCGAGGCCGAGCTTGCGGACGAGGAAGCTGGCGCGGATGGTTCGAACTCGCTCCTGTCGCCGCCGGCGACCCGCGATGTGTCGAGCTCGTAGATCGTCGGGCCGCAGCCGATCGCCACCTTGGTCAGCAGCGCCATGTCCGGCTCCTGCCGCATTTTTCCTGAGATTGGCGGCGTAGACCGCGATCAGATCGTCCCTTTTGCCCGCGCCTTTTCCCCCTGATGCGATGCGCCCGGCGGCGGCGCGAAGGCCGCGCGGGGCGCGCCGATCAAGGAAAGCACGCTTTCAAGGTAAATTCCACGCCGGGCCGCGCGCGCGCCAGCGCGGCTTGCCAGGGCGGCGTTCACGGGCAATAGACCGGCCATGACGCCCGGCGCCCGCCTTTCCGCCGCCATCGAGCTGCTCGACGCCGTGATCGCCGGCGAGCCCGCCGAGCGGCCCCGACCCGATGGGCGCGCGCCCAGTCGCTTCGCCGGATCGAAGGACCGGGCGGCGGTGCGCGACCATGTGTTCGACGCGCTGCGCCGGCGCCGCTCGCTCGGCTGGCCTGGCGGCGGCGATACGGGGCGGGCGCTGATCCTCGCCCTCGCCGCGCGGGACGGGGGCGGGGGTGGGGTCGGGGAGCTCTTCACCGGCGCGGGCTATGACCCACCGCCGCCGACGGCCGCCGAGCGCGAGAGCCTGTCGCGCGATCTCGCCCAGGCGCCGGAGGGCACGCGGCTCGATTTCCCGGATTTCCTCGGGCCCGCGCTCCATGCCGCGCTGGGCGAGGATTTCGAGGCGGTGCTCGGTGCGATGCGGACGCGGGCGCCGGTCGATCTGCGGGTCAATACGCTGAAGACCAACGCCGACGCGGCGACCGTGGTGCTGGCCCGCGACGGGGTGCGGGTCGCGTCGCAGCCGCTGGCCGGCCATGCCTTGCGCGTGCTGGAGAATCCGCGGCTCGTCGCGGCCAGCCGGGCCTATAGCCAGGGCATGGTCGAGCTTCAGGACGTGTCGAGCCAGTATGTCGCCGAGAGCGCCGGGGCGCGGCCGGGGATGACCGTGCTCGATTTCTGCGCCGGCGGCGGCGGCAAGACGCTGGCGCTCGCCGCGGCGATGCAGGGGCGGGGCCGGCTGATGGCCTGGGATGCCAATCCCCGGCGCATGGCCGACCTGCCGGAGCGTGCGCGCCGCGCCGGGGCCGAGATTCGGGTGATGGGCGATGACGAGCGGGCGCGGCTGGGCGCGGTCTGCGACCTCGTGCTGGTCGATGCGCCCTGTTCGGGAACCGGCGCCTGGCGCCGCAAGCCGGAGGGAAAGTGGCGGCTGACGCCGGAGGAACTCGCCGGCTATCCGCCGCTGCAGGATACGATTCTCGACACAGCGGCGGCGCATGTCCGGCCGGGCGGCCTGCTGGTCTATGCCACCTGCTCGCTCTTGCGCGTCGAGAACGAGGAGCGCGCCGCCGCCTTCGCCGCGCGGCATGCCGACTGGGCGCCGGATGGCGCGCGGCGGCTGAGCCCGATCGACGGGGGAGACGGCTTTTTCATGGCCCGCTTCCGTTCCCCCAAAGCCCGGAAGGCGCCGGCGTCCGGCTAGAGTCTTGAAAACGCGCAATGTCTTGACCACCAAACGATCCGTCCGGTTCGACATTGCTCTAGCGCCATGCGCGAATTCAGAAGGCGTTAACAAAACCTGTGGTTGAAATGCCGGACTTGCGCTATGGTGCCGCGCGCAAAGTTCCGAAAGGCCGAAGGTGCGGGACGAGATCGACAGCGAAACTGGCCAGGGATTGGCGCGCGGCGCGACGCTGCTCGGCTTGAGTGGCGCGATCCTGCTCGGCTCGACCCTGACCAGCGTCTGGACCGGGTCGGTGGTGGTGCCGACGGCCCTCGCCGTGGCGCTGCTGGTCTTTGGCGGCTTCCTCGTCACGGTGCGGATCGGCGCGCCGCGGGCGAACGGTCCGAGCGGCATCGAACCTTTCGAGGGACATACCGAGCCTGTCTATCTGACCGACCTCGGCGGCGGCCCGATCGCGGCCAATCCGGCGGCGGGGGCTGCGCGCTTTCCCGGCGCCTGGCTGGCCGACGGCGCCGCGCTCTATCGCATGACGCGCGAGGCCCGTGCCAATGGCGTGGCGATCGCGGAAACCGACGGCCATCGGCTGATCGCGACGCGGCACGGGGCGCGCGGCCTGCTCTGGCGCGTGGAACGGCGCGCGCCGCCGCCGGCCGCGACCTCGGAGGTCGACGCGCTCGGCGTGCCCTGGCTCAGCGTCGATGGCGGCGGCAAGGTTCTCGCGGCCAACGCGGCCGCCGTGGCGCTGACCGGAACCATGCCGGCGCGGCTCGGCGAGGTGCTGAGCGATCCGCCGCCGCGCCCGGACGGGGTGCATATGCTCGCAACCTCGGGCGGCGCGGTGCGGGCGGTGGTGGTTTCCGAGCGGGACGACGGCGGCTGCGACCTGCTGCTGACCCCGCTCGGCGGGGCGGAAATCTCGGGCCTCGTGCCGGATCATTTCCTCGAGGATCTGCCGGTGGCGCTGGCCCGGATGGAAACGGACGGCGCGCTCACCTATGCCAACAAGGCGGCGCGGCAGCTGCTCGGCGAGCGGGCGCGGCCGGGGACGAATATCGCCGACCTGCTGGAAGGCATGGGCCGCTCGATCGCCGAACGGCTGGCCGACACGACGCGCGGCCGGGCGCTCGGCCGGTCCGAGGTGGCGCGCGGCGCGCTCGACGGGCAGGAAATCTATCTGCAGGTCGCCTTCACCCGCGCCATGCTCGATGGCGCGCCCTCGGTGCTGGCTGTGCTGTCGGATGCGACCGAACTGAAGACGCTGGAGGCGCAGTTCGTCCAGAGCCAGAAGATGCAGGCGGTCGGCCAGCTGGCCGGCGGCGTGGCGCATGACTTCAACAACCTGCTGACCGCGATCAACGGCCATTGCGACCTCCTTCTGATGCGCCACGACGTCGCCGACGTCGAGCATGGCGACCTGATGCAGATCCGCCAGAACGCCAACCGCGCGGCGGCCCTGGTGCGGCAGCTGCTGGCCTTCTCGCGCAAGCAGACGCTGCGGCCGACCGTCATCAATCTGCAGGACACCTTGTCCGAGCTCAGCCACCTCCTGAACCGGCTGCTGACCGACAAGGTGACCTTGCGCATCGAGAACGGGCCGGATCTCGCCCCGGTGCGGGTCGACGAGCGGCAGCTGGAACAGGTGATCATGAACCTCGTCGTCAATGCGCGCGACGCCATGCCGCGCGGCGGCGAGGTGCGGGTGACGACGCGCAACGCCCATCTCGCCGAGGACCTGCACCGCGACCGCGCCGTGGTGCTGACCGGCGACTATGTGGTGATCGAGGTGGCGGATTCCGGCCACGGCATCCCCGAGGGCAAGCTCAACAAGATCTTCGAGCCGTTCTACACCACGAAGCAGGTCGGCGAGGGCACCGGCCTCGGCCTTTCCACCGCCTATGGCATCATCAAGCAGACCGGCGGCTTCATCTTCGCCGACAGCCCGCCGGGGCAGGGCGCGATCTTCACCATCTACCTGCCCGCCTATGAAAAGCTGGCGGCGCCGGTGGCGCCGGAGCCCGAGGTGCGCCGCTCGAAGGACCTGACCGGCCGCGGCCTCGTGCTGCTCGTCGAGGACGAGGATCCGGTGCGGAGCTTCGCGGCCCGCGCGCTCCGCTTGCGTGGCTACACCGTGGTCGAGGCCTCGTCCGGCGAGGAGGCGCTCGACATCCTGAAGGACGCCGATTTCCGCGTCGACATCATGCTGTCGGACGTGATCATGCCGGGCCTCGACGGCCCCGGCTGGGTGCGCGAGGCGCAGAAGGCCCGGCCGGACGCCAAGGTGATCTTCATGTCAGGCTATACGGAGGACGCCTTCGTCGGCGGCGAGAGCGGCATCCCGCATTCGGCCTTCCTGCCGAAGCCCTTCACGCTCAACGAACTGACCCAGAAGGTGAAGGACCATCTCGACGCCGCCCTCGTCTAGCCGCCGCCGGCCCTCGAAAAATTAAGCCTGTTTAGGATTTATCTTGCATTGTTCTCGTTTCGTACCCATGTTTGACCCATGAGAACAAGGCACGAACACGGGTGCCCCCGTGATTGTCGCCCCGAACCGAGTGTGAAATAAGAGGCGCCAATGGCTACCCCCATCCTGGACTTCAACGAAAGACGCGGCATGGACAAGCAGAAGGCGCTGGAATCGGCCCTCGCGCAGATCGAGCGCAGCTTCGGCAAGGGCTCGATCATGAAGCTCGGCTCGACGCCGGCGCTCGATATCGAGGCGATTTCCACCGGATCGATCGGGCTCGACATCGCGCTCGGCATCGGCGGGCTGCCCAAGGGGCGGATCATCGAGATCTACGGGCCGGAAAGCTCGGGCAAGACGACGCTCGCCCTGCATGTGATCGCCGAGGAACAGCGGCTGGGCGGGGTCTGCGCCTTCGTCGACGCCGAACATGCGCTCGACCCGGTCTATGCCAAGAAGGTCGGCGTCAATATCGACGAGATGCTGATTTCCCAGCCCGACACCGGCGAGCAGGCGCTGGAGATCACCGAGACGCTGGTGCGCTCCGGCGCGGTCTCGGTGGTGGTGGTCGATTCGGTCGCGGCGCTCACCCCGAAGTCGGAGCTCGAGGGCGACATGGGCGATGCCCAGGTCGGCGCCCAGGCCCGGTTGATGAGCCAGGCGATGCGCAAGCTGACGAGTGCGATCAGCCGCTCGAACTGCATGGTGATCTTCATCAACCAGATCCGCATGAAGATCGGCGTGATGTTCGGCTCGCCCGAGACGACATCGGGCGGCAACGCGCTGAAGTTCTACGCCTCCGTCCGGCTCGACATCCGGCGCATCGGCGCGATCAAGGACCGCGACGAGGTGGTCGGCAATACCACGCGGGTGAAGGTGGTGAAGAACAAGGTCGCGCCGCCGTTCAAGCAGGTGGAATTCGACATCATGTATGGCGAGGGCATTTCCAAGCGTGGCGAGTTGGTCGATCTCGGGGTCAAGGCCGGCGTGGTCGAGAAATCCGGTGCCTGGTACTCCTTTTCCGACCAGCGCATCGGCCAGGGCCGGGAGAATGCCAAGACCTTCCTGAAGGAAAACCCCGACATCGCCTTCCAGATCGAGGACAAGCTGCGCGCCGCGCACGGTCTCGATTTCGCGATGAGCGGCGAGGACACCGCCGAGGTCCTCGACGACTGAGGGCCAACTGGCCTCGCGGTCCCGTGGAGGCGCCCGCGACGATCCGCGCCTTCGCCGCCGTGCCACGCTTGCGCGATCGGCGACACGGCCGCGTGGCGGTGGGCGTCGGGCCGATCGGCGGCGCTTCCACCCGAACCGCGGGGGCTGCCGCCGGTTGACACCGACCTGACGGTCGGCGCCGCCCGTTGGCGGGGGCGCCGCGTCGACGCCCCGCTGATTGTGCCGTTCGGCCCGCGGCGCGCTTCGTCGTCCCGCGAGCTTCGGGCTCCTGGCTCGACCGGCGCGCCGGACGGGAAATGTATCGCGGGATGCGCGGGTGGTGTCTTGCGCGACTGCCCTTGACAGGTCCCTTTTGATCGGGATCGGGATCGGGATCGGGATCGGGATCGGGATCGGGATCGGGATCGGGATCGGGATCGGGATCGGGCGGATCGCGCCCGACGGCCCTTGCCGCGCGCGGAGCCTTGGGCGGGCGACGCCGCGCCGGCGTGGACAGCGGCGCTCAGGGAGGCTAACACCGCTGCTTGATCGAGGCTTGGCGGCGGACGCCCGGCGTGGCCCGCGGGGGTCCGGACATCCCGCGAACGGACAGATTGAGAAGCGACAGATGGCGAGCCTGAACGATATCCGCTCCACCTTCCTCGACTATTTCCGGCGCAACGACCATCGGGTCGTCGCCTCGTCGCCGCTGGTGCCGCGCAACGACCCGACGCTGATGTTCACCAATTCGGGCATGGTGCAGTTCAAGAACCTGTTCACCGGCGTCGAGCATCGCGACTATAGCCGCGCCACCACCAGCCAGAAATGCGTGCGCGCCGGCGGCAAGCACAATGACCTCGACAATGTCGGCTATACCGCGCGTCACCACACCTTCTTCGAGATGCTCGGCAATTTCTCCTTCGGCGACTATTTCAAGGAGACCGCGATCCCGCATGCCTGGGAGCTATTGACCCGGGATTTCGGTCTGCCGAAGGACAAGCTGCTCGTCACCGTCTATCACGACGACGACCAGGCGGCCGACCTCTGGAAGAAGGTGGCCGGCCTGCCGGAGGAGCGGATCATCCGCATCGCCACCTCGGACAATTTCTGGATGATGGGGCCGACCGGCCCCTGCGGCCCCTGCTCGGAGATCTTCTACGACCACGGGCCGGCGATCTTCGGCGGTCCGCCGGGCAGCGCGGACGAGGATGGCGACCGGTTCATCGAGATCTGGAATCTCGTCTTCATGCAGTTCGAGCAGTACGACGATGGCTCGCGCGACCCGCTGCCCCGGCCGTCGATCGACACCGGAATGGGGCTGGAGCGGGTCGGCGCGGTGCTGCAGGGCAAGCACGACAATTACGACACCGACCTGATGCGCGCGCTGATCGAAGCCTCGGCGCAGGCGACGTCGAGCGATCCGGACGGGCCCGGCAAGACGCACCATCGGGTGATCGCCGACCATCTGCGCTCGACCTCGTTCTTGATCGCCGACGGGGTGATGCCCTCGAACGAGGGCCGCGGCTATGTCCTGCGCCGGATCATGCGGCGGGCGATGCGGCACGCGCATCTGCTGGGGGCGCAGGATCCGGTGATGCACCGGCTCGTGCCGGCGCTTGTCGCGCAGATGGGCGCGGCTTTTCCCGAGCTGGGCCGAGCGCGGCCGCTGATCGAGGAGACGCTGCTGCTCGAGGAGACACGGTTCAAGACCACGCTCGACCGCGGCCTGCGCCTGCTGGAGGACGAAGTGGCGCGGTTGCCGGACGGCGGCGCCCTGCCGGGCGAGGCGGCGTTCCGGCTCTATGACACCTACGGCTTCCCGCTCGACCTCACCCAGGACGCGCTGCGCGAGCAGGGGCGCGCCGTCGACGTCGCGGGCTTCGAGGCGGCGATGGCCGAGCAGAAGCGCAAGGCCCGCGCCGCCTGGGCCGGGTCCGGCGAGGCGGCGGACGAGACGATCTGGTTCGACCTCGCGGACAGGCACGGGGTCACCGAGTTCCTCGGCTATGACACCGAGACCGCCGAGGGTCAGGTGCTGGCGATCGTCCGCGACGGCGCGCCGGCGGGCGCGGCGCAGGCCGGCGATTCGGTGCAGATCGTGCTGAACCAGACACCCTTCTATGCCGAGTCGGGCGGCCAGGTCGGCGATACCGGCGTATTGCGCACCGAAGCCGCGCGCGTGACGGTCAGCGACGTGCGCAAGAAGGCGGGGCTCTTCGTCCATTACGGCCATGTCGAGGAGGGCTCGCTCGCCGTCGGCGCGGCGGCGGCGCTGACCGTCGACCATGCCCGGCGGGCCGCGATCCGGGCCAATCATTCGGCGACCCATCTGCTTCACGAAGCCTTGCGCCGGACGCTCGGCGATCATGTGGCGCAGCGCGGCAGTCTCGTGGCGCCGGACCGGCTGCGCTTCGACTTCGCCCATGGCAAGGCGATGAGCCCGGAGGAACTGACCCGGGTCGAGACGGAGGTGAATGAGTTCGTCCGCCAGAATGGCGCGGTCGAGACGCGGATCATGACGCCGGACGCCGCCCAGGCGCTGGGGGCGCGGGCGCTCTTCGGCGAGAAATACGGCGACGAGGTGCGGGTGGTGTCGATGGGCACCGCGCCGGCCAGCGGCCTCGGCGCCGGCAAGGACACCTATTCGCTGGAGCTCTGCGGCGGCACCCATGTGGCGCGCACCGGGGACGTCGGCGCCTTCAAGCTCCTGAGCGAGGCGGCCTCGGCCAGTGGTGTGCGGCGGATCGAGGCGTTGACCGGCGCCGGCGCGCTCGCCCATGTCGCGGCGCAGGAGCGGGCGCTGGCCGAGGCGGCCGGCCTGCTGCGCGCCCGGCCGGAGGAGGTCGCGGAGCGGATCCGCGCGCTGCTCGACGAGCGCAAGGCGCGGGAGCAGGAGCTGGCCGACCTGCGGCGAAAGCTCGCGCTCGCGGGGGACGGCGGCGCGGCGACGCCGGCCGGGCCGGAGACGGTCGGCGGCCTGCCCTTCTTCGCCCAGACGTTGAAGGGCGTTTCCGGCAAGGACCTGCGCGGCCTGATCGACGAGCACAAGGCGCGGCTCGGCTCCGGCGTCGTGCTTCTCGTCGCCGATACCGGTGACCGGGCGGCCGTCGCGGCCGGGGTTACGCCGGACCTGACCGACCGGGTCTCGGCGGTCGATCTGGTGCGGGTGGCGGCCGAGGCCTTGGGCGGCAAGGGCGGCGGCGGCCGGCCCGACATGGCCCAGGCCGGCGGCGCGGACGCGACCCGCGCGCCGGAGGCGATCGCCGCCGCGCGCGCTTTGCTTGAAGCCCGAGGAGAGTAGAAATGCCGGCCTTCTGGATCGCCCATGTCTCCGTTTCCGATGAAGCCGCCTATGGCGAATATGCCAAGCGCGCCACCGGCGTGATCGCCGCGCATGGCGGCGAGTTCCTGGCCCGCGGCGGTCGCCACAAGCAGATGGAAGGCCGCGACCGGCCCCGCAATGTCGTGGTCCGGTTCCCGAGCCTGGAAGCGGCCGAGGCCTGCTATAATTCCGCCGCCTATCAGGAGGCGCTGAGCTTCGCCCGCGGCGCGTCCGAGCGCGACCTGGTGCTGGTCGAGGCGCTCTGACCTTCCGCGCGGGGGCGGCGGCGGGCGCCTACATGCCGATATATCGGTCGCGGCGGTGGTTGATCGCGATGACGAGGTTCAGCGTCACCGCGCCGATCAGGGAATAGGCCACGGCGCGCGACGGCAGGGTGAAGACGGCGAGCAGGAACAGCACGCCGTCGAACAGCATCTGCGTCCAGCCGGCGCGGAAGCCGAACCTTTCCTGCAGATAGATCGCCAGCACGCCCATGCCGCCGAGGCTGGCGCGGTGGCGATAGACGGCGAGCACCCCGAGGCCGGCGGCCATGCCGGCGAGGATCGCGCCGGTCAGCGGCTCGACATAGCCGAAGCTGAGGAGGCGCGGCGCCACCATCGTCATCAGCGACAGCATTCCGACGGCGAGCAGCGACTTCGCCGTGAACCGCGGTCCCATCCGGGTCCAGGCCAGCCAGTAGAACGGCAGGTTCAGCACGAAAAAGACCGGGCCGAAATCGAGCCCGGTCCAGACGGAGATGAGCAGGGCGAGACCGGCCATCTGACCGGTCACGAAGCCGAGATGTTGCAGCAGGGTGAGACCCAGGGCCGTCATCGAGGTGCCGATGAACAGGCCCTGGGCATCTTCCAGCCGGGAGTGCCGGCTGGAGGGCGGCTCCTCCGCCGCCCCCGCGTCGCGTGGCACCGGCCAGATCAGCCGGCGAGCGCCTTGTTCAGGTTCTCGTCCACCTTTTCGAGCCAGCCCTGGGTGGTCAGCCACTTCTGATCCGGCCCGACGAGCAGCGCGAGATCCTTGGTCATGTCACCGGATTCGACGGTTGCGACCACGACCTTTTCCAGCGTCTCGGCGAAGCGGGCGAGCGCGGCGTTGTCGTCGAGCTTCGCGCGGTGCTTCAGGCCGCCGGTCCAAGCATAGATCGAGGCGACCGAGTTGGTCGAGGTCGCGTTGCCCTTCTGATGCTCGCGGTAGTGGCGGGTCACCGTGCCGTGCGCCGCCTCGGCCTCGACGGTCTTGCCGTCCGGCGTCATCAGGACCGAGGTCATCAGCCCGAGCGAGCCGAAACCCTGCGCGACGGTGTCGGACTGCACGTCGCCATCGTAGTTCTTGCAGGCCCAGACATAGCCGCCGGACCATTTGAGCGCCGAGGCGACCATGTCGTCGATCAGCCGGTGTTCGTAGGTGATGCCCTTGGCCTTGAACTTGTCGGCGAATTCCTCGTCGAACACCTGCTGGAACAGATCCTTGAACCGGCCGTCATAGGCCTTGAGAATGGTGTTCTTGGTCGAGAGATAGACCGGCCAGCCGAGATTGAGGCCGTAGTTCATCGAGGCGCGGGCGAAGTCGCGGATCGAATCGTCGAGATTGTACATGCCCATGACGACGCCGGCCGAGGGCGCCTCGTAGACGTCGCGCTCGATCTTCGTTCCGTCCTCGCCGACGAAGGTCAGCGTCAGCTTGCCCTTGCCGGGGAAGCGGAAGTCGGTCGCGCGATACTGGTCGCCGAAGGCGTGGCGGCCGACGACGATCGGCTTGGTCCAGCCCGGCACCAGGCGCGGAACGTTCTTGCAGATGATCGGCTGGCGGAAGATCGTGCCGCCGAGGATGTTGCGGATCGTGCCATTCGGCGACTTCCACATCTGTTTCAGGCCAAATTCCTCGACGCGGGCCTCGTCGGGGGTGATCGTCGCGCATTTGACGCCGACGCCATACTTCAGGATCGCATTCGCGGAATCGATCGTGATCTGGTCGTTGGTTCGGTCGCGCTCCTCGATGCCGAGGTCATAGTATTTCAGGTCGATGTCGAGATAGGGCAGGATCAGCTTCTGCTTGATGAAATCCCAGATGATCCGGGTCATCTCATCGCCATCGAGTTCGACGACCGGGTTGGCGACTTTGATCTTGCTCATCGTAGAGTGTCCCTCGGTTCTGAAGCGCGGTTGTGGAATCGTCCGACTGCTAGCCTATATCGCAGCGGTAGGAAAGACAGGTATACCGAAGCATACCAAAATAGGGGGTGGCTTGTGGGGCCCGGCGCGTCGGGGTAAGAGGCGCGCCCGAAGACGAGCGGGGTGAACGGGTGGCAGGCACGGATCGCGGCGCGGACCTCGGCGCGACCGGAGTGGAAGGGCCGACCTTCATCCTCGTCGCGCCGCAGATGGGCGAGAACATCGGCGCGGCGGCGCGGGCGATGTGGAACTTCGGCCTCGACCGGATGCGGCTCGTCGCGCCGCGCGACGGCTGGCCGAACCCGCGGGCGGTGGCGATGGCAAGCGGCGCGGCGCATGTGCTCGATCGCGCGACCGTGCATGACACGGTGCTCGAAGCCGGCGCGGATCTCACCTTCGTCTTCGCCACCACGGCGCGCGACAGGGCGCTGACCAAGGTGGTGATGACGCCCGAGCAGGCGATGGCCGAGGCGCGGGCGATGAGCGCGGCGGGCGAGCGGGTCGGCATTCTCTTCGGCCCGGAGCGGGCGGGGCTGGAAAACGCCGACATCGTCCGGGCGAACGCGGTGATCTCGGTTCCGGTGAACCCCGCCTTCGGCTCGCTGAACCTCGGGCAGAGCGCGCTGCTCATCGCCTATGAATGGATGCGCCAGAACGATGCGACGCCGCCCGCCACCTACGTCCTCGCCGGGGCGGAGCGGGCGACGGGGATCGAGATCGAGAAGTTCCTCGAGCATCTGGTGGACCGGCTCGACGCCGTCGGCTTCTTCTTCCCCGAGCACAAGCGCCCGCACATGGTGGCCAGTCTCGAAAACCTGTTCCGCCGCGCGCCCTTGACCGACGCGGACATCCGGACGCTGCACGGCATCGTCCGCGCGCTCGCCGTCAAGGTGCCGGGGCGGAAATGACGCTTGCCGGATCGGGATGCCGCGCCTAAATCCGGGGCCTGCCCGCCCGGAGGCCAGCGATGAGCAAGACCCCCCGCAGCATCTTCGAGGAGGTCGGCGCCGCGGCGCCGCCACCCGCCGCGCCCGCCTCGACGCGCCGTCCGCCGGCCGAGCGGCGCGCGATCTCGGTCTGGCTGATGCTGCTCTTCCTCCTGGTCGCGGCGATGATCGCGGTCGGCGGCCTGACGCGGCTGACCGATTCCGGGCTGTCGATCACCGAATGGCGCCCCGTCACCGGCGCGCTGCCGCCGATGGACGAGGCGGCCTGGACGGCGGAGTTCGAGAAATACCGGGCGACGCCGCAGGCGGGCATCCTCAATCCGGACATGACGCTCGACGCCTTCAAATCGATCTACTGGTGGGAATGGGGCCACCGCCAGCTTGGCCGGCTGATCGGCGCGGTCTGGGCGCTCGGCTTCCTCTGGTTCCTCGTCCGGCGGCGGATTCCCGTCGGCTGGACGCCGCGACTGCTCGCGCTCGGCCTGCTCGGTGGCGCGCAAGGCGCGATCGGCTGGTGGATGGTCGCCTCCGGCCTGATCGGCGAGATGACCAGCGTCGCCTCCTACCGCCTCGCGATCCATCTCGGCCTCGCCTTCGCCATCCTCGGGCTCATAACGTGGTTCGTCCTGTCGCTGCGGCGCGAGGAGGCGGATCTGCTGCGCGCGCGCCGGCAGCGGAACGAAGGGCTGATGGCATGGGGCACCGTGCTGGTTCTCGTCGCCTTCGCGCAGGTGGTGCTCGGCGCGCTGGTCGCCGGTATCGACGCGGGTCGCGCCTATCCGGAATGGCCCCTGATGGCGGGCCAGTTCGTTCCGCCCGGCGCCTTGGAGCTTGAGCCTCTCTGGCGCAACTTCCTCGACAATCCGGGCCTCGCGCAGTTCAACCACCGGATGGTCGGCTATCTCCTCCTCCTGCTGATCGCCGTCGCCTTCTGGCGCGCCCGGACCAGCGCGCTCGCCTCGCTGCGCCGCGCCTTCGCGGGGGTGTTGCACATGGGGTTGCTGCAAGTGGCGCTCGGCATCGCGACGGTGCTCTACGCGGCGCCCCCGCACGTCGCCCTGACGCATCAGCTTGGCGCGGTGGTGCTTTTCACGCTGATCGTGCGGGCGCGCTTCACGGCGCTCTATCCGCCGGCGCAGCGCATCGCGAGGGGTTAACACATGGCGCCGATCGTTTCCGTCGAGGGTGCGCGCAAGGTCTATGGCTCCGGCCTCGAGGCGCTGCGCGGCGTCGATCTCGCCATCGAGGAGGGCGAGATTCTGGCGCTGCTCGGGCCGAACGGCGCGGGCAAGACCACGCTCATCTCGACGGTCTGCGGCATCACCTCGCTGACCTCGGGCCGGATCACCGTCGGCGGGCACGACGTCGTCACCGACTATCGCCGGGCGCGATCACTGATCGGGCTGGTGCCGCAGGAGGTGAAGCTCGAAATCTTCGAGACGGTGATGAATACCACCCGCTTTTCGCGCGGGCTGTTCGGCAAGCCGGCCGACGACGCCTATCTGGAGGAACTGCTGCGCCGCCTCAAGCTCTGGGACAAGCGGGACGCGGCGATCAAGGAACTGTCCGGCGGCATGATGCGCCGCGTGCTGATCGCCAAGGCGCTGTCGCACCAGCCCCGCGTGCTGTTTCTCGACGAGCCGACGGCGGGCGTCGACGTCGAACTGCGCAAGAGCATGTGGGACATCGTCCGCGACCTGCGCGCCAACGGCACGACGATCATCCTGACCACGCACTACATCGAGGAGGCGGAGGCGATCGCCGACCGCGTGGGCGTGATCAACGGCGGCCGCGTTCTGCTCGTCGAGGACAAGGACACGCTCATGTCCCGAATGGGCCGCAAGCGCCTGACCATCGAACTGCGCGCGCCGATCACGGCCGTGCCGGCGTCGCTCGCGGACTATGGCCTCGTGCTCGGGGCGGACGGCTGCGAGCTCGAATATTCCTACGACACCGGCGCGGCGCGGACCGGCATCGCCTCGCTGCTGCGCGACCTGAGCGCGTCGGGCATCATCCTGCGCGACCTGCGGACCGAACAGGATTCGCTGGAAGACATCTTCGTCAACCTGGTGAGAGAGGACGCATGAACGGCCGCGCGATCTGGGCGATCTACTACAAGGAAATGGCGCGGACCTTCCGGACGCTGCTGCAGAGCCTCGTATCGCCGGTCATCTCGACCTCGCTCTATTTCGTGGTGTTCGGCGCCGCGATCGGCGGGCGGATCCAGGAGGTCGAAGGCATCGCCTACGGCGCCTTCATCGTGCCCGGCCTCATCATGCTGACGGTGCTGACCCAGAGCATCAGCAACGCGTCGTTCGGCATCTATTTTCCGAAGTTCGTCGGGACGATCTACGAGCTCCTGTCGGCGCCGATCTCGTACCTCGAGCTCGTCATCGGCTATGTCGGCGCGGCGGCGACCAAGGCCTTCGCCATTGGCGCAATCATCTACCTCACCGCCAATCTCTTCGTCACGCTGCCCGTCAAGCATCCGATCTGGATGCTCGGCTTTCTCGCGCTGACCTGCGTCAGCTTCAGCCTCTTCGGCTTCATCATCGGCATGTGGGCGAAGAATTTCGAGCAGTTGCAGCTCGTTCCGATGCTGATCGTTTCGCCGCTGGTGTTCCTCGGCGGCGCCTTCTACTCGATCGACATGCTGCCCGGGGTCTGGCGGACGGTCGCGCTGTTCAATCCGGTCGTCTATCTGATCTCCGGCTTTCGCTGGTCGTTCTTCGGCCTGTCGGATGTCGGCGTCGGCGTGAGTCTCGTCGCCATTCTCGCCTTCACGCTCGCCTGTCTCGCCGTGATCGGCTGGATGTTCCGCACCGGCTACAAGATCCGCGACTGAGCCCGCGCGACCTTCGACAAAGGTCGCAGGCGCGCGGCTGGCCGATTGCCGCCGCCGAGCCAATGGCTAGACTCCGCGCAGTCGTCGGGAGAGTCGAAAAATGCCGCTTCATCCGCTCAAGGGCCTCGCCATCGCCGGGATGCTCACGCTCGGGGCCTTTTCGGCGCTGGCGGGCGAGGCGCAGGATCGGCTGTTCGCGCTGGGCGTCCTGAAGCCGCTCGCGACCGGCGAGGAGCTGGTCTATGGCTTCGAGCGGAAGGGCGACTTTCCGCCCGGCAAGCTCAGCGTAGTCAGCGACGGCGTGGCGCGGCTCGACATGCGCGCGGGTGCCGACGGCAAGCGCGAGGTCGTCGTCGCGCTGAACGACGGCGCGCGGAACGAGACCTTCGACCCGTTTCCCGCCGACGCCGGCAATCCCATGTTCATGGTCTTCATGGAGCAGAACGTGCGGGCCATGGCCGCCCTGACCGGCGGCAGCCCGTTCTATATCCGCAACCGGATGCGCGAGGCGCTGGGCAACCAGGACAGCGTGACGCCCGTCGATGCGACATTCGATGGCCAGACCGTTCCCGCCCGGCGCGTCAGCTTCAAGCCTTTCACCGGGGACGGCAATCGCGAGAAGATGGGCCCCTTCGCACAGCTGGAGATCAGCTTCGTGATGAGCGACGCGGTGCCGGGGGAGTTCGTCTCGATGGAATCGGTGACCGGACCCGGCCCGAACGGCGAGCCGCTGATGCGGCTCGCGGTTCATCTCGACGCGGTGAAAAAGGGGGACTGAGATGCGCCGCCTCGCAGTGTCCGCTGTTCTTCTGACCGCGGTCTTCGGGTCGCCGGTATCCGCGCAACAGGCGGGCCTGGCGAACGACTATCCGACCGAGGCGCGGGCGGACTATGTCTTTGTCTGCATGGCGACCAACGGCCAGACGCGGGAGGCGCTGCGCCGCTGTTCTTGCTCGATCGACGTCATCGCCTCGATCCTGCCCTATGAACGCTATGTCGATGCCGAGACCGTGCTCTCGATGCGCCAGGTCTCGGGCGAGCGGGTGGGCATGATGCGCGACGCCGCCGGTGCCAACGAATTCGTGCGCGACCTGCGCCGCGCCCAGGCCGAGGGCGATGTGCGCTGCTTCTGACCCGGCGCTTCTAGCTGCCGAGCGGGAAGCTCGCGTCGAAGACGCCGCCGTCGGTGTCGGTCGCATGCACCTCCAGCGCCTCGCCGCCGCCGGAATCGGTGTAGCGGAAGCGGAAGGTGGGATCCTCGCTGATCGAGATGCCGCCCTCCATGCGGAACAGCAGGTCCGGCCCCTGCCGCACCTCCATCAGGTTCACGAACCGCGCCGGCACCAGCAGATGGGTCAGCTGGTTGCGCTGCAAGCCGGAATAGTTCGGATGCCGCAGCATGACCTGCGCCTCGCGCCGCGCGCCCGCCTGCGAGGGCGTGGCGTCGAACCATCGGGTCTTCATCTTGCCGAGCGCGGCCAGCGCCTCGGCCGCGTCCTTGGAGGCGGGGGCGGAGCAGCCGCCAGCCGCCTTGACGAAACGTCCGGTCATGTGAAGCTGGCCGTCCGCCGTCTCGGCGATCGCGCGCACGTTGGAATAGGAATTGACCCGGACCCGGGTTTCGAGATCGAGCGGACCCATCGCCGGGCCGAAGTCGAACACCGCGACGACGGGCGCCGGGTTCTCGTCGACGACCAGCGTCAGGCGGGTGATGGTCGCGGTGCCTTCCTTTTGCGTTATGTGGATCGGGACGATGGCCGCGTCCTGCGCCCGCGTCGGCGCCTCCAGCTGGAACAGGTCCGCGCCGTCGGCGATGGGGCCGTCGCCGACCACGTCGACCTTGATCTCGTCCCAGGTCGGGCTCGGCGCCAGAGGGGCGATCGGCGCCTCGTCCGCGAGCGCGGGCAGGGGCAGCAGCAGGGCGACGAACGCGGCGATCCAGAGCGGCGGGGTCATGGCATGGCTTCCTTTTCCGGACCGCTAGTCTACGCCTTTCGGACCGGTGGCGACATGCGACGTTGGTGCGGCGCGCGATGATCGAACTTCTCCTCGACCTCTGCCTGCGCGACGCGCCGGACAGCTGTGTCCGGCATCTCGTTCCGGGCGCCTGTGTCGAAGCGCGTGCCACCGACTGGGTGGCGGCGCACCCGTCCGCGGCGCTTCGGGGATGGTCCTGCGCCGATCCGGCGACGGCGATTCCGCCGCTCGCGGTGACAGAGGTGGCGCCCGGCGTCTTCGTCCATCGCGGCCGCGACGAGATGCCGAGCCCGGAGAACGCCGGCGACGAGGCCAATATCGGCTTTGTCATCGGTCGCGACGCGGTGGCGGTGATCGACGCCGGCGGCGCGCGCGGCGTCGCCGAGGGGCTTTACGCCGCGATTCGTGCCCGCACCGACCTGCCGGTCCGCTGGGTGATCCTGACCCATATGCACCCCGACCATGTCATCGGCGCGGGGCTGTTCCGCGAGGCCGGCGCCACCGTCGTCGGCCACGCGCGCCTGCCCGACGCGCTGATGAACCGGAGGGATACCTATACCGAGGCCCTCGGGCGTCAGATCGGGCCGCTCGCCGCGCTCGGCGGGGACATCGTCCTGCCGGACGAGACGGTCGCGGATCGCCGCGAGATCGACCTCGGCGACCGCGTCCTGCTGCTCGAGGCGCATCCGACGGCGCATACCGACAACGACCTGACCGTGCTCGATACCACCACCGGGACCTGGTGGATGGGCGATCTGGTGTTCCAGCGTCACGCGCCCTCGGTGGACGGCTCGATCCTCGGCTGGATCGCCCTGCTCGACACACTGGCCGCGCGGCCGGCGGAGCATATCGTCCCGGGGCATGGCGACCCGTCCCTGCCCTGGCCGGAGGGGGCGGCGGCGACGCGGGGCTATCTCGGCGCGCTGGTCGCCGAGACGCGCGCGGCGCTGGCCGCGGGCGAGAGCCTGACCGATGCCGCGCCCCGGATCGGACAGGACCTGCGCGGCGACTGGCTGCTCTTCGACGATTTCAACGAACGGAACGCGACCGCCGTCTATCGCGAACTCGAATGGGAATAGTCAGCTCGCCGCCGCGAGGATTCGCGCGATGGCAAAGGCCCGCTGCTCCAGCAGGACCGGCGTCTCGCAGACATAGGTCAGGGCCTGCGACCGCTCGCGATAGACCCGGATGTCCCAGTTCAGCGTGTCGCGCAGCTCCTCGATCTTGTCGAGGTCGGGCTCCGGCGCCGCCTCCAGCGTCGCGATCTCGGCTTCGCGCTCCTTGATCCGGGCCGAGACATCCGCCTGCTTGTGCGCGTAGCGGCCGATCCCGGTGATGATCTGGCCCCGCTCGACATCGATCCGGTCGAGGACGCCAGCGAAGAGCAACGCCATGCGCGGCGCGCGCGCCTCGGCCGGCAGCTTGGCGGCGTAGGCGTCGGCCAGCGCCTTGACGTCGTCGAGCGAGGTGCGGCGGGCGGCGACCACGTCGACCAGTCCGGCGAGCTCCGGGTCGTCGCGCCAGTCGCCTTCGGGCGGCGGCCCCGGCCACATCTGGCCGACCGACAGTGTCGGCACCTTGCGCTGGACGCAGGGCCAGTCCGGATCGTCGAAAGTCGCGGCCTCGGCGGGGGCGAACAAGGGTCCGAAGAGAAACGCGATCAAGACAACCGCCGCGACTCCGGCGCGCCACTGCCTATTTTTTGTGCTCATCCCAAGATTCCCCGCGGAACGAAGCCCGCGTCCGCCCGGACTTCTTGTCGGAGTCGCGCGGATGGCGGACGATATTCGCCGAGGAAACGCTCAGGTGCGCTGAACCGCGACGGTCTCGGTTGTCGAGATCGATGGTAAGAGGAGCTGTGCATGATCGAGCTTGTATTCATCGTATGCCTCAAGACCAACCCGGCCGCCTGCGAGGAGCGCGTCCTTTCCTACCTGGCCCAGGACACTGGCCCAAGCATGTGCATGATCCGGGCCCAGCCCGAACTCGCGGCCTGGGCGGCGACCCATCCCGACTTCCAGATCGCGCACTGGAAGTGCCAGAATCCGGATCACCGCGACGTCGATATCTGACCTCCTGATCCTGACACAATCGGGCCGGCGCGCGCCAATGGACTAAAGTCCAATTCGGCCGGACCCGAAAAGGCTGTTACAGCGCCCAAACGAGCCCGATTGTGGCCGCGCCGCCGCCGCGTTTTAAGGTGCCAGCGCGCGGTCGTTCGCGCGGGAAAATCTCGGGACATCGGCCCGGGCCTATGGGAGGAACAGCCATGAAAACGAAAGCCGCCGTGGCCTTGGAGGCGGGCAAGCCGCTGGAAGTGATCGAAGTTGACCTCGAAGGCCCGCGCGCGGGCGAGGTTCTGGTCGAGATCAAGGCGACGGGCATCTGCCATACCGACGAGTTCACCTTGTCCGGCGCCGATCCCGAGGGCCTGTTTCCGGCGATCCTCGGGCACGAGGGGGCCGGCGTGGTGGTCGATGTCGGCCCGGGGGTCACCAGCGTCAAGAAGGGCGACCATGTCATCCCGCTCTACACGCCGGAATGCCGGCAGTGCCCGTCCTGCCTCAGCCGCAAGACCAACCTCTGCACCGCGATTCGCGCCACTCAAGGCCAGGGCCTGATGCCGGACGGCACCTCGCGCTTCTCGCTCGATGGCAAGCCGATCCATCACTACATGGGCTGCTCGACCTTTTCGAACTACACGGTGCTGCCGGAGATCGCGGTGGCCAAGGTCCGCGAGGACGCGCCCTTCGACAAGATCTGCTATATCGGTTGCGGCGTGACCACCGGCGTCGGCGCGGTCATCAACACGGCGAAGGTCGAGATCGGCTCGACGGCGGTGGTGTTTGGCCTCGGCGGCATCGGGCTCAACGTGCTGCAGGGGCTGAAGCTGGCCGGCGCGGACATGATTATCGGCGTCGATCTCAATAATGATCGCAAGGCATGGGGCGAAAGGTTCGGGATGACGCATTTCGTCAACCCGGCCGAGATCGGCGAGGATATCGTTCCCTATCTCGTGAACATGACGAAGCGCGGGGCCGATCAGATCGGCGGCGCCGACTATACTTTCGACTGCACGGGCAACGTGAAGGTGATGCGTCAGGCGCTCGAATGCTCCCATCGCGGATGGGGGCAGTCGATTATCATCGGCGTGGCGCCGGCGGGCGCCGAAATCTCGACGCGGCCGTTCCAGCTTGTCACCGGGCGGCAGTGGAAGGGCACGGCCTTCGGCGGCGCGCGCGGCCGCACCGACGTGCCGCGGATCGTCGACTGGTACATGGAGGGGAAGATCCAGATCGACCCGATGATCACCCACCTGCTGCGGCTCGAGGACATCAACAAGGGCTTCGACCTGATGCACGCGGGCGAGTCGATCCGGTCGGTCGTCGTCTACTGACGTCGGGTTTCCGGCGCTTCCAAAGGCACCGGCGGAGGAGCCGGCAATCCGAGCTCGCCCCTTCGCGTCCGCGCGCGGAGGGGCGAAAGCGTTCGTGAAATCAACTTGATGGCTGGTTTTCCGGCGCGGTCGGCGCCGTCCTCGGCCAACCCCGATCCATCTTACTACTTTATGGCAGTTTCGTTGCTTTCGTATTGACCGGCACCGGACGGCGGGCATTCTACTCCTCGGGATCGGGCGTGTAAGACCCGGCCATGTGGTCACTAAAATCGGGACTCGCGGGCAAGGCTTGGGCGGAGGGTGCCCCGCCTGAACGTCGGTCCGCCCTTAGGGAGGGATTGGAATGCGCTATATCATGCCAACCGCGGCGCTGCTGCTTGCGACGAGCAGCTTCGGCGCCTTGGCGAACGACAGCGTGTCCGCCGCCATCGGCGACGCCAAGAACTGGGCGATCCAGACGGGCGACTACGCGAACCATCGCTATTCCACCCTCGACCAGATCAACAAGGACAACGTCAAGAACCTCCAGGTCGCCTGGACGTTCTCGACCGGCGTTCTGCGTGGACACGAAGGTTCGCCGCTCGTCATCGGCAACATGATGTATGTCCATGCGCCATTCCCGAACACCGTCTTCGCGCTCGATCTCGACCAGGATGGCAAGATCGTCTGGAAGTACGAGCCGCAGCAGGATCCGTCGGTGATCGGCGTGATGTGCTGCGACACGGTCAACCGCGGTCTCTCCTATGCCGACGGCATGGTCTTCCTGTCGCAGGCCGACACGACCGTGGTGGCGCTCGACGCCAAGTCCGGCGAAGTGAAGTGGAGCGTCAAGAACGGCGATCCGGCCAAGGGCGAGACCATGACGGCGACGACGATGCCGTTCAAGGACAAGCTGCTCGTATCCATCTCCGGCGGCGAGTTCGGCGTGCAGGGCCACGTCACCGCCTATAATATCAAGGACGGATCGATGGCGTGGCGCGCCTATTCCGTCGGTCCGGACGATCAACTGCTGTTCGATCCGGAAAAGACCACCGTTCTCGGCAAGCCGGTCGGCAAGGACAGCTCGCTCGCCAGCTGGGAAGGCGATCAGTGGAAGATCGGCGGCGGCACGACCTGGGGCTGGTACTCCTATGATCCCGACCTGAACCTGATCTATTACGGGTCGGGCAACCCCTCGACCTGGAACCCGAGCCAGCGGCCGGGCGACAACAAATGGTCGATGACGATCTTCGCCCGCGACGCGGATACCGGCGTCGCCAAGTGGGTCTATCAGATGACCCCGCATGACGAATGGGACTTCGACGGCGTCAACGAGATGATCCTCGCCGACCTGAAGATCGACGGCAAGGACCGCAAGACGCTGGTGCATTTCGATCGCAACGGTCTCGGCTATACGCTCGACCGCGAGACCGGCGAGCTTCTGGTCGCCCAGAAGTACGATCCGGCGGTCAACTGGACGACCGGCGTCGACATGGACCCGAAGTCGCCGACCTTCGGCCGGCCCTCGGTGGTGGCGCAATATTCGACCGAGCAGAACGGCGAAGACGTGAACACCACGGGCGTCTGCCCGGCCGCGCTCGGCACCAAGGACCAGCAGCCGGCGTCCTTCTCGCCGAAGACCGGCCTGTTCTACGTTCCGACCAACCATGTCTGCATGGACTACGAGCCGTTCCGCGTCAGCTACACCGCCGGACAGCCCTATGTCGGTGCGACCCTGTCGATGTTCCCGGCGCCCGACAGCCATGGCGGCATGGGTAACTTCATCGCCTGGGATGCGACCAAGGGCGAGATCAAGTGGTCGCTGCCGGAGCAGTTCTCGGTCTGGTCGGGCGCCCTGGCGACCGCGGGTGACATCGTCTTCTACGGCACGCTCGAAGGCTATCTGAAGGCGGTCGATGCCAACACGGGCGAGGAGCTTTACAAGTTCAAGACCCCGTCCGGCATCATCGGCAACGTGATGACCTACGAGCATGGCGGCAAGCAGTATATCGGCATCCTGTCGGGTGTCGGCGGCTGGGCCGGCATCGGTCTCGCGGCCGGTCTGACCAACCCGAACGAGGGCCTCGGCGCGGTCGGTGGTTACTCGGCGCTCAGCGACTACACCGCGCTTGGCGGCCAGCTGACCGTCTTCGCCCTGCCGAACTGACGCCACGTCACGGCGATTGAGGGCGCTGGCCCTCGGCACAAGGAATGGAAGGGGCGAAACACCCGGTGTTTCGCCCCTTCCATTAGAAGCGCCGCCCGGGGGGCGATTGGAGACCGCCGCCGGCTGGGGACGGATCTCCGAAAGGGCGCAGACCCTTGCCGAAAACCGAAGATGACATGGGTCTTGGGAGGACCGACATGACCACAGCCAACTTGCTCCGGATCTGTCTCTGCGTCGCTGGCCTCGCGCTGCCGACGATGGGCCTCGCCCAGGAAGCCGAGCTGTCGACCGAGGCCAATATCACCGCCGACCACGAAGAAGACGGGAAGTGGTTCACCAAGGACGACATCCCGACCTTCAAGGTCGAGGCCGACGGAACGGTCGACTGGTACACCTTCTCGGGCTTTCGCCGCTATAATTCGGAATGCTTCGTCTGCCACGGCCCGGATGGCCAGGGATCGACCTATGCGCCGGCGCTGGCCAAGTCGGTCATCAACAAGGTCGACTATTACAAGTTTCTCGAGACGGTCGCCGGCGGCAAGCAGGAAGGCAATCTGGTGATGCCGTCCTTCGGCGACAACAAGAACATCATGTGCTATCTCGACGACATCTATGTCTATCTCAAGGCGATGGGCACCGAGACCATTCCGCGCGGCCGTCCGGCCAAGAAGGCCGACAAGCCCGCCGCCTTCACCGAGGCCGAAAATGCCTGCATGGGGTAACGCCACGTTCGGCAGGATCGGGCTCGTCCTCGCGGGCCTCGGCTTCCTCGCGGCGCCGGCCG
Organism: Amaricoccus sp.; assembly: GCA_044225035.1. GTDB lineage: Bacteria > Pseudomonadota > Alphaproteobacteria > Rhodobacterales > Rhodobacteraceae > Amaricoccus. Next base: position 31,162 of record JBGAJI010000007.1, read on the forward strand.
ACGCGCAGCTGACCGACCTCGTCTCGCGGACCGCGTTCCGCGTCTGCGCCGATCCGGCGAACGCGCCGATGAGCGTCAAGGACGGCTCCGGCTTCGAGAACCGGATCGCCGAGCTGTTCTCGCAGAAACTGGGCCGGCCGCTGGAATATTTCTGGTTCCCGATGGCCCAGGGCTTCGTGCGGCGCACGCTGCTCGAAAACCGGTGCGACGTGATCATCGGCTTCGCCCAGGGCGACGAGCTGGTGCTGAGCACCAACGCCTATTACACCTCGACGCATGTCCTCGTGACCCGCGCCGACAGCGACCTCGCCGATGTGACGACGATCGCCGACCCGCGGCTCAAGGGGCGGCGGATCGGGGTGATCGCCGGCAGTCCGGCGGCGAGCCATCTCGCCGACAACGACTTGCTGAAGACCACAGAGGGCTATCACCTGATGGTCGATCGCCGGGTGGAAAGCCCGAACGAGCAGATGCTGGCCGATCTCGTCGACGGCAAGCTCGACATCGCGATCATGTGGGGTCCGATCGGCGGACCGCTGGTCAAGCAGTCGAGCGCCGCGCTGAAGCTGACGCCGCTGATCGGGGAACCCGGCAGCCCGAAGCTCTTCTACCGGATTTCGATGGGCGTACGGAACGGCGAGGATGTCTGGAAGCGCGAGCTGAACTCGACGATCCGCGCGCTGCAGCCGGAAATCGACGCCATCCTGCGCGACGCCGGCGTGCCGCTGCTGAACGACATGGGCACGGCGCCGAAGCCCGACACCGCGCCATGATCCGGCGGCTGGCCCTGGCCGCGCTGCTGGCCGCGGCCGCCGCCCAGGCGGACGAGCCCCGGCCGTTGCCAGCCGAGCGTTCGTCCACGCCCGAGGCCGTGGCGCCGCCGGAGGCGCGCGAGCCGGCGGCGGAACCCGAGGGCTATCGGTCGGACCCCTATCGCGCCGCGGTCCCCGCGACGCTGAAAGGCGCCGAGGTCATCGACGACGCCGCGGCCCATGCGCTCTGGCGATCCGGCCGCGTGCCTTTCGTCGATGTCATGCCGACGCCGGTGCGCCCGCCCGACCTGCCGGAAGGGACGATCTGGCGCGATCCGCCGCGGGAGTCGATCCCCGGCGCGGTCTGGCTCGCCAATACCGGCTATGACGCTCTCGATGATGTGACCCAGGGCTATTTCCTCGCCAGCCTCGCGCTGATCTCCGGGGGCGACAAGGCCGCGCCGCTGGTCTTTTTCTGCATGCGCGACTGCTGGATGTCCTGGAACGCCGGCAAACGCGCGATCGAGAACGGCTATTCGCGGGTGTTCTGGTATCCCGGCGGGGCGGATGGCTGGGCCGCCGCCGGCTGGCCGACGGAGCGCGTCCGGCCCTACCAGCCCTGACGACAGGACTAAAGTCCAATAGGTAGCGGGTGGACAAGCCGTCCGGTTGTTCGCCATCCTTCGGGTCAAGCTTCGGGACGAACGTTCCCGGAAATGTCGGCGCCACGAAGAGCGTCAGGGGAGGATTGAAAAGGCCATGCGTGGTCCTGGACATGCTTTCGCCGTTTGCGCGCTCGCCCTCCTGACGGGCGCCGGAGCCGTCGCCGGTCAGGAGCCGGGGACGGTCGCCGCCGGGGTGATCCGCGTCGATTACGGCTTGCCGCTGCCGATCTCGCGCCTCGACCTGCCGCCCGAGGACATGGGCTTCGCCGGGGCGAAGCTCGCCACCGCCGACAATATGACGACGGGCGGCTTCATGGGGCAGAAGTTCACCGTCGAGACCGTCACGGTGAAGCCCGACGGCGCCGTCGCCGCGCTGAACGAAATGCTCGGGCGGGGCGTCCAGTATGTCGTCGCGATGGCGCAGGCGCCGGAATTGCTCGCCTTCTCCGAGGCCGCCGGTGACCGCGCGCTGGTCTTCAATGCGACCGCGCCCGACGATTCCCTGCGCAACGCCGATTGCCGGGCCAATGTGCTGCATGTCGCCCCCAGCCGGAGCATGGAGACCGACGCGGTCGCGCAGTTCCTCGCGTGGAAAAGGTGGAGCGACTGGTTCCTGATCGAGGGGTCGCATCCCTCCGACACCGCGCTCGCCGACGCCTATCGCGCCTCGGCGGCGAAGTTCGGCCAGAAGATCGTCGAGAGCCGCGTCTACGAGGATACCGGCGGGGCGCGGCGCACCGACAGCGGGCTGGTGCAGGTGCAGGCGCAGATGCCGCTCTTTACCCAGTCGGTGCTGGAGCATGATGTCACGATCGTCGCGGACGAGAACCAGATCTTCGCCGGCTTCGTACCCTATCACACCTGGGACGCGCGGCCGGTGGTCGGATCGGCCGGCCTCCGCCCGGTGACCTGGAGCCCGGCGCAAGAGGCCTGGGGCGGCACCCAGTTGCAGAGCCGGTTCGAGAAGCTGGCCGGGCGGCACATGCGGCCCGAGGACTATAACGTCTGGCTGTCGCTGCGCTCGCTCGGCGAGGCGGCGACCCGTACCAACGCGACCGACCTCGACAGCCTGCGGACCTATATCCTCGGCCCGGATTTGCAGCTCGCCGGGTTCAAGGGGCAGGCGCTGAACTTCCGCGACTGGGACCACCAGCTGCGCCAGCCGATCCTGCTCGCCTCGGACAATCTCGTCGTGTCGGTCTCGCCGCAGGATGGCTTCCTGCACCAGGTCACGCCGCTCGACACGCTGGGGACCGACCGTCCCGAGACCACGTGCTCCTTCAACTGAACGAAAAAGGGATCCCATGCGCGGCCATCTCGCCTTCGCCGTCCTGACGCTCGCAGCAGGGTCACCGGCGGCTGCCTACACGGTCTATGTCAGCAACGAGCGCGGCAATTCGATCACCATCATCGACAGCGAGACGATGGAGGTCATCGACACGGTGGACGTGGGCCAGCGACCGCGCGGCATCAATCTCAGCCCGGACGGCAAGCATCTCTATATCCTCGCCTCCGACGACGATTCCGTTCAGGTGCTCGACACCGAGACGCGGCAGCTGATCCACAGCCTGCCGTCCGGCCCCGACCCGGAGCTCGGCGTGCTGCACCCGAGCGGCAATCCGCTTTACGTCGCGAACGAGGACGACAATCTCGTCACCGCGATCGATGTCGAGACCGGCACGATCCGCGCCGAAATCCCGGTCGGGATCGAGCCCGAGGGCATGGGGATCAGCCCGGACGGCAAGATCATGGTGAATACCTCCGAAACCACCAACATGGCGCATTTCATCGATACCGAGACCGATCAGATCGTCGCCAATGTGCTGGTCGACCAGCGTCCGCGGTTCGCGCAATTCACCGACGACGGCAAATATCTCTATGTCAGCGCCGAGATCGGCGGCACGGTCAGCGTGATCGATCCGGTCAAGCACGAGGTCATCCACAAGATCACCTTCGACGTTCCCGGCGTGCCGAAGGAGGCCTTGCAGCCGGTCGGCGTACGCGTGACGAAGGACGACAAGAAGGTCTTCGTCGCCCTCGGGCCGGCGAACCGCGTCGCCGTGGTCGATGGCGAGACCTGGGAGGTGCTGGATTATCTGCTGGTCGGACAGCGGGTCTGGCAGCTGGCCTTCACCCCCGACGAGAAGCAGCTCTGGACCACCAACGGCATTTCGAACGACGTGTCGGTGATCGATGTCGACGCGCTGACGGTGCTGAAATCGGTTCAGGTCGGACAGCAGCCCTGGGGCGTCGCGATCTCGCCGAACTGACCGCGCAATAATCACTGGAAGGGATGAAACGATGCTGAAACTCGCACTCGCGGCGGTGGTCGCGCTCGGCGCCGGGCAGATGGCCATGGCGCAGACCCGGACGCTGGAAATCGGTGCCGCCGGGCTGATGGAGCGGTCGAACCGCACCGATCTCGCGCCGATCGAACTGACCGCCGGCTCGATGAAATCCGGTGGCCCGTACGAGTTGAACGCCGCCGGCTACTACCGGATCGAGATCAAGTCCGACGGCACGGCCGAGCTCGCCATCGAGGGGCCGGAGCTGTTCCATGCCGTCTGGCTGAACGAGGTCGTCATCAACGAGATCGAAGTGCGGCCGATCGGGCTCGATTCGATCGAATTCGACGACGAGGGAACGGCGCGCATCTCCTTCGTCGCGATCACGCCCGGCGAATACGAGATCCGCATCCGCGGCACCAGCGGCGAGACGCAGCGCGCGGTCTTCAACATCAAGTGACCGACGCCCTCTCCGTCACCGGGGTCGGCCATTCCTTCGGGGCGCTGAAGGCGCTCGACGACGTGTCCCTGACGGTGGGGGAGGGGCGCTTCGTCGCCCTGCTCGGGATCAACGGGGCGGGCAAGACCACGCTCTTCTCGTTGATCACTCGGCTCTATGACAGCGTGGCCGGACGGATCGCGGTAATGGGGCACGACCTCCGCCGCGATCCCGGCCCGGCCCTCGCCGCGCTAGGCGTGGTGTTCCAGAGTCGCGCGCTCGACGCCGATCTGACCGTGGCGCAGAACCTCGCCTATCATGCCGCGCTGCACGGCATGTCCGCGTCCGATGCCCGGGCACGGGCGAAGGAAATGGTCGAGGATGTCGGCCTCGGCGACAAACTGAGCGCGCGGGTCTCGACCCTCTCCGGTGGCCAGACCCGCCGGGCCGAGATCGCCCGCGCGCTCATCCACCGGCCGCGCCTGCTCCTGCTCGACGAGGCGACGGCGGGGCTCGATGCGCGGGCGCGGGTCGAGGTGGCGCGGCTCGTCCGCGATCTCGTCGCGCGCGAGCGGGTCGGCGTGCTCTGGGCGACCCATCTCTTCGACGAGATCGCGCCGGAGGACGACGTGGTGGTCCTGCATCGTGGCCACGTGCTGGCGTCCGACCGCGCCGCGACGCTGGCCGGCGACGGCACGCTGGCCGAAGCGTTCCTGGCGATGACCGGCGGGGGAGAGGTGGCCGATGGCCGAGGGTAATCTCGGCTGGCGCGGCCGGTTCCGCGCCCTCAGGGCGATCGTCTGGCGCGAGGGGCTGCGTTTCACCCGCCAGCGCGAAAGGTTCCTCGCCGCGCTGGTCCGTCCGCTGATCTGGCTCTTCGTCTTCGCGGCCGGTTTCCGGGCGGTGCTCGGCATGTCGATCATCCCGCCCTACCAGACCTATGTGCTCTATGACACCTATGTCGCCCCCGGCCTCTGCGCGATGATCCTCCTGTTCGCAGGCATGCAATCCTCGCTCTCCATGGTCCATGACCGCGAGACCGGCGCGATGCGGACGCTCTTGGTCAGCCCGTTCCCGCGCTGGTTCCTGCTGTCGTCGAAGCTGCTCGCCGGGGTCAGCGTCTCGGTGACGCAGGTCTATGCCTTTCTCGCCATCGCCTGGGTCTGGGGCGTGCGGCCGCCGGTGCTCGGCTATCTAGCAGTGCTGCCGGCGCTGATCCTCGCCGGGCTGATGCTTGGGGCGATGGGCCTGTTTCTGTCCTCGGTGATCCGCCAGCTCGAGAATTTCGCCGGGGTGATGAACTTCGTGATCTTCCCGATGTTCTTCGCCTCGTCGGCGCTCTATCCGCTGTGGCGCATGCGGGAATCGAGCGTGACGCTCTACTGGATCGCCCAGCTCAATCCCTTCACCCACGCCGTCGAATTGATCCGCTTCGCGCTCTATCTCAGGATCAACTGGCTGGCGCTGGCGGTGGTGGTCGGCTGCGGCGTCGTCTTCCTCGGCGCGGCGGTTTTCGCCTATGATCCGTCCAAGGGCCTGATCCTGCGCAAGGGGCGCGATTAGCGCCGGTTCGCCGGAACAAGCACGCCGGCCGCCGCGCGATGGGCGGCGGCGAAGGCAGCCTCGGCGCCATGCGGCGCGTTGATGAGCGCGAGGCCGGAGCCGGTCATGCCGCGCGCCGGCGCGGGCGCGAAGCGCACCTCGTCGATCCGGTGGGGCAGGGGCCCGAGCCCTGCCAGCAGGTCCGCGTGGCGGCCCGCCGGCAGCAGCGGATACCAGATCAGCGCCGTCGCCTGCGGCCATTTCGCGATCAGCCGGCGCGCGAAGGCGGCGGTCTCGGCATATTCGCTCTTCACCTCGTAGGACGGATCGACCAGCGCCAGACCCTTGCGCGGCGTGAAGGGGGCGAGGGCCAGCGCGCCCTCGCGCCCGTCGCGATGGTGGATCGCCACCCCCTCGCCGGCCAGCGCGGCGCGCAGGGCCGCGTGCTCGGCGGGGTGCAGTTCCATCAGCGCCAGCCGGTCCTGCGGCCGGGTCAGCAGCCGGGCGATCAGCGGCGAGCCGGGATAGGCGTCGGCGCCGTAGCGCGCCCGCGTCTCGGCCAGCGCCCGGCCATAGGGGCTGGCCGGCGCGATGTCGACGCGGGCGATCCCCGCCGCCGCCTCGCCGGTCTTCAGCGCCTCGGGCGCGGTCAGGTCGTAGAGACCGCGGCCGGCGTGGGTTTCGAGATAGGTGATACCGCGGGGTTTCGCGGTCAGTAGCGCCAGCAGCTCGGCCAGCACGATATGCTTGTGCAGGTCGGCGGCGTTTCCCGCGTGATAGCCGTGCTGATAGGACAGCATCGCCTTACGCCACCCGGTCGCCGGCGACCCAGACGCCGCGGGTCATCGGCTGATCGCCGTGCAGGCGGATGCGCGCGATGTCGGCGCGCAGCCCGGGCGCGAGGCGGCCGCGGTCGGTCAGCCCGGCCGCGCGGGCCGGCGCATCGGTGACGGCGGCGAAGCCGCGCGCGAGGTCGCCGCTTTCGAGCCCGAGCCGGACCGCGCCGAGCAACAGGGCCGAGGGCACATAGTCCGAGGAGATGATGTCGAGCAGGCCGGCGTCCGCCAGATCGCGCGCCGCGACATTCCCCGAATGCGACTCGCCGCGCAGCAGGTTCGGCGCGCCCATCATCACCGGAATGCCCGCCGCCGCGCAGGCCCGCGCGGCGGGAATCGTCGTCGGAAACTCGGCGAGGCGGACGCCGCGCGCCGCCGAGGCGGCGACATGCTCAGGCGTCGTGTCATCGTGGCTGGCCAACGCGGCGCCGAGCCGTCGGGCCTCCACCGGGATCAAGGCCTCATGGGCCCCGCCGAGCCGGTCGCGGATCCCGCGCAGCAGCAGGAGATGCGCGTCGAACTCGGCGTCCCCGAAGTCGCGCTTGCCGCGATAATAGCGGCGCATCTGCCCGATGTCGGAGAACTGCCGCTGGCCGGGCGTGTGGTCCATCATGCTGACAAGGCCGACCGTATCCTCGGGGCCGAAGGCGGCGAGCTCCGCCGCCAGTGTCTCCGAACAGATCTCGGCGCGAAGGTGGAAATGGTGGTCGAGGCGCAGCGCGCCCGCTTCGCGCAGGCGGCCGATCTCGCTCGCGAGCCCGCGCGCATAGCCGCGCGAGCCGGCACGCTCCGAGGAGGTGATCGAGCCGACGCGCAAGGCATCGAAGACCGTGGTCACCCCGAGGCCGGCGAATTCCGCGTCATGGGCGAGGATCGCCGCGGCGGCGGGCCAGCGCACGTCCGGCCGCGGCTCCAGATGGCGCTCGAGATTGTCGGTGTGAAGCTCGATCAGGCCGGGGACGAGAAGGTCGCCCGCGCAGTCGACCGCGCCGCGCGGCGCGCCGCGGCCCTGGTCGATGGCGAGGATCAGCCCGTCCTCGATCACGATCGACCCGACGACCACCTCGCCGGGCAGGACCAGACGGGCGTTGCCGAGGATCAGGCTCGCCTGTTGCGGCCGCCCGCCGTCATGTGGCATGGCGGACTCCGCCGCGGGAGGAAGGCGGATCATGCGGGACATCCAGCGCTGGGCGATCTACTACCTGCCGCCGGAAAAGGGCGCCTTCGCGCGTTTCGGCGCGGACTGGCTCGGCTGGGACGCGCAGGCCGGCCTCGCCCGCGATGGCTTCACCGTGCCAGGTTTGCCCGTGCCGCGGCCGGAGATGACCGCCGGCCCGCGCAAATATGGCTTTCACGCCACGCTGAAGGCGCCGTTCGTGCTGGGCGACGATCGCGCGCCCGCCGCGCTCGACGCCGCGATCACCGCGCTCGCTGGCGAGTTCGAGCCGTTCACGCTGCCGCTGGTCCTCGGGACGCTTGGCTCGTTCGTCGCGCTCCTGCCGGCGCGACCGAACCCGGTGCTGGAGGCGCTGGCTGCCGCCTGCGTCACCCGGCTCGACACCTTCCGGGCACCCGAGGCCGCGGAGCATCGGCGGCGGCATGCCGACAGCATGACCGAACGGCAGCGCGCCTATTTCGACGCCTGGGGCTATCCCTTCGTGCTCGAAGAGTTTCAGTTCCACATGACGCTGACCGGACCGCTCGGCCCGGAGGAGCGCGCGGCCGTGGTCGCGGCGCTCGACCCGCTGGTCACGCCGCTGCTGGCCGAGCCGCGCGTCGTGCGCGACATCTGCCTCGTCGGCGAGGATCGGCGGGGCATGTTCCATCTGCTCAAACGCTTTCCGCTGGCGACGCGGTCGGCGATCTGACCTCGCCGTGGTCCCGGGTTTGCCCGCCGCCGGTGGCGGGGTCAAGCGCGCGCCGACACGCGAGGGGGCTGTACTCTGGCAACCGGCGGCGCCATCTTCCGCCGGAGGCATGGCAAGCTGGAGGAGGAGTGAATGGCCAAGACGGATCCGAAGAAGGCGCGCAAGGCGCCGCTGGCAACCCCGACCGGACTGTCGGCGGCGGCGACGCGGGACATCTCGGCGGCGCTGAACGGCGCGGTGGCGGACGTGTTCACGCTGTATCTCAAGACCAAGAACTTTCACTGGCACATGTCGGGGCCGCATTTCCGCGACTATCACCTGCTGCTCGACGAGCACGCAGCCCAGATCTTCGCCATGACCGATCCGCTGGCCGAACGGGTCCGCAAGGTCGGCGGCACGACGCTGCGCTCGATCGGCCATGTCTCGCGGTTGAGCCGCCTCGCGGACAACGACGCGGATTTCGTCGATCCGCAGGACATGCTGGCGGAGCTGCGCGAGGACAATCTGCGGCTGGCCGCGATCCTGCGCGAGGCGCATGGCGTCTGCGACGAATATGGCGATGTGGCGAGCAACAGCCTGATCGAGACCTGGATCGACGAGACGGAGCGCCGGGCGTGGTTCCTGTTCGAGGCGAGTCGGCGGGGCAACGCCTGACGCGGTCCGTCCGCGACGGCGGGGCGTCTGGCCCAGCGCGCCGAACTGATCTATCCCGGGCGCCGAGGAACGGGCGAACGGGGGACGCGGTGCGGCAGGGTGGCGAGCAGGGGCGGGCGCGACAGTGAACCCCGCCGACTCCGCCGACGAGCCGCGCTCCTGGGGCCGCGGCGCGCTCGACGCGCTCCGGCGGCAGGCGCCGGTCATCGTCACGCTGGCTTTGTTCGCGCTTGGCCTCTACGCGCTGCATCGGCTGCTGGCGCCGCTCGATTTCGAGGAGGTGCTGGCAAAGATGCGCGCGACGCCCGCGCGCACATTCGCGCTCGCCATCGGCGCCACGGCGGTCGGCTACGCCGCGCTCGTCGGCTATGACTGGACGGCGATGCGCTATATCGGGCGGCGGCTGCCGCTGTCCGCCGTCGCCCTCGGCGGCTTTCTCGCCTATGCCTTCGGCAACACGATCGGGCTCGCCGCTTTGTCGGGTGGGGCGGTGCGGTATCGCGTCTATACCTCGCTCGGGCTCGACGGCTACGAGGTCGCGGTGATCTCGAGCTATGTCGCGGTCGCCTATGGCGTCGGTGCGACGCTGATCGGCCTCGGCGCGCTGGCGCTGCATCCCGGCGCGCTGATGGGCATCACCGCGATCCCGCCAGAGCTTTTGCGACCGATATCGCTCGGCATCCTCGCGGTCAGCGTCGGGATCATCGTCGTCATCTCGGCGCGGGGCCGCGGCCTTCGCGTCTGGCGCTTCGAGCTCGCGGCGCCGAGGCTCGGCGATCTCGGATGGCAGATCTGCTTTTGCCTCATCGACATCACCATGGCCTCGGCCGCGCTTTATGTCCTGCTGCCGACGGCGGGCATGGAATTCACCACCTTCGTCGCGGTCTTCGCCGTCGCCACCATGGTCGGCGTCATCAGCCATGTGCCGGGCGGGGTCGGCGTATTCGAGAGCGTGATCATCGCCGCCCTCGGCGGCTCCGTGCCGGTCAACGAGGCGGTCAGCGGCCTGCTGCTCTTCCGGCTGATCTATTACCTCCTGCCGTTCCTCGTCGCGCTCGTCGTCCTGTCGGCCTCGGAGATCTGGACGGCGCGGGCGCGCGGCGGCGCGGTCTTCGCGCGTCTGGCGCCGGTCCTGCGCGCGGGACAGACGGTGATCCCGCTCGCCATGGGCATTCTGGTGCTCGGGTCCGGCCTCCTGATGATGTTCTCCGGCCTGCTGCGCAATCCCGCGCTGACCGCGGAGCGGCTGGAGCGGCTGTTGCCGCTCGTCATGATGGAGGGGGGCGCGTTGCTCTCCAGCATCGTCGGCTCGGCTTTGGTGGTGCTGGCGCATGGCCTCTTCCGCCGCTCGCGCGCGGCCTTCTGGCTGGTGCTGGCGGCGCTGGCCGTCGGCATCGTCGCCGCGCTGCTGCATGGCAACGACATCGACCGGGCGCTGATCCTGCTGGCGCTGGCCTTGCTGCTGCTGCCTTGCCGGCGCGAGTTCTACCGCGCCGCGCCGCTGACCCAAGGGGTGCTGTCGGCGCAGTCGGTGCTGCTCGCCATCGCCATCGTCGCCTCGATCACCGTCACCTATCTCGTCGCGGTGCGCAGCGCGCCCTATGCCAGCGCCATGTGGTGGCAATTCACGCTGGAGGACGGTGGCCCCCGCGCACAGCGGGCCGCGGTGGCCGGCAGCGTGTTCCTGACCCTCGGCCTGCTCTTCGCGGCGATGCGGACCCGGCATGCGCGCTGGTTCCTGCCCGATCCCGCCGTTCTGGTCCGGGCGCGCGCGATCATCGAGGCGCATGGCACGGCGCGCGACCTGATCGCCGTCACCGGCGACAAGCGGCTGATGTTTTCCGAGGATGGCGAGGCGGTGCTGTCCTATGGCGTGCGCGGCGCCTCGTGGGTCGCCTTCGGCGCGCCGGTGGGCACGCCCGAGGCCTGCGAGACGTTGGGCTGGTCGTTCCACGACGCGGCGCGGGCCGCCGGCGCGCGTCCGGTGTTCTACGAGGCCCCGCGCCAGTTCGGCGGCCAATCGGTGGAAATGGGCCTCGCGCTCCGCCGCATGTCCGAGGAGGCGGTGGTGCCGCTGCTCGGCTTCTCGCTGGAAGGTCCGGGCCGCGCCGACCTCTGGGCCTGCCGCGAGCGCGGGCGCGACCTCGGGATCCGCGTCGAGTTCCTGCCGCCGCCGCGCGCCGACGCGCTGGTCGCGAGCCTGCGCGGCATCTCCGACGCCTGGCTGTCGGCGCGGGGCGGACGCGAGCGGCGCTTTGCGATGGGACGGTTCGACGAAGCCTATATCCGCCGGTTCCCCGTCGCCGTCGCACGGCGCGATGGGGAATTTCTCGCCTTCGCCAATATCCTGACCGCCGGGCGCACGGCGGCGGTGGATCTCGCGCGGTGCCGTCCCTCGGCGCCCCCCGACACGCTCGATTTCCTGCTGCTCTCGATCATGCTCGACCTCGCCGCCAAGGGATTTCACGAGATCAGCCTTGGCACCGCGCCGATGGCGACCGTCTCCGGCCGGCGCGACGCCGACCTCTGGCGCCGCTTCGCCGCGATCATCTATCGCGGCGGTTCCGGCGTCGAAGTCCAGCGCGGCTTTCTCGCGCGGTTCCAGCCGAGCTGGCGGCCGCGCTATCTCGGCTGCCGCTCGGTCCTGGCCCCGTCGGGGCCATTGGCCGACGCCGCGATGCTTATCGCAGGTTCCTCGAACGGCATCGGAACCAACTGACCACCCGAACGTTAAGGTTCATGTACAACCCAATGCAAACCGGCGGATTTCCGCCTGTCGGTGTCGCGCGCGCATGGCGTCGTGGCCCGAATCCACGCGTCGTGTTCAACTTACGGGCGAGGCTCCGGGATCGGGGCCGCGAGATTGGCTCCGACAGATCAATCGTCGATCGATCGTCTGGCCGGAGACCAATCAAACAAAAGCCGGAATCGGCACGCGTCGAGGCGAGCAGCAGGGTTTAACGAATGACGATCTATGACAGGATTCGAACCACCGTCGGGCGAAGCTATCGCGAGCTTTCCCTGTATCCGCGGATGCTCGGTGGCAGGCGACCGCGCATCATGTTCTTTCCATCGAGTGTCCGCGAAGGCGCCAGTCACCTGCGTGCCTATAATGTCGCCGAGGCTTTGACCGAGCGCGGCTGGCATACGATCACCGTCCCCCGGCAACTGGCGGCCGGGGCGCGGCACCGGCTAATGAAGCTGTACGACGCGGATCTGCTGTTCTTTCAGCAATGCCGGCACGAGCTCAACGACGTGGCCTTCGCCGAGGGTCGGCCCTATGTGCTCGATATCGACGACGCGGATTTCTACGATCCGAAGTTCCACGACCGCATCGCCCGGACATGCGCCGGCGCGCGCGGGGTGATCGCCGGCAGCCGGTTCATCTCGGACTGGTGCGTCGAGCATAATGCCAACACCAACGTCGTCTGGACGGGCACCCCGATCAGCGCGGAGGAGCGGCCGGACCATCACGACCGGCCGGCGACCATCGCCTGGGCCCAGCGCGCACCCTTGCGCTATCCGCGAGAGCTCGAATTCGTGCGCGCCTTCTATTTCGCGCTCAAGGCCACGGGGCGCGCCTTCACGCTGCGCCTCTATGGGGCGAATTCCCCCGAGGAGCGGCGGGCGATCCATCAAGCCTTCGGGCCGAACGAGCCGATCGTGCTCTATCCCCGGTTTGAATACGGTGATTTCCTGAAGTCGCTGCGCAGCGTCTCGGTCGGGCTGTCGCCGATCATGACGCAGTCGGAATTCAGCCGCGGCAAGTCCTTCGGAAAAATCCTCGGCTATCTCGATGCCAAGGTTCCGGTGATCGCCAGCGACGAAGCCGATCACGCGCAATTCTTCACGCCCGAGAGCGGTGTCATCACCAACGATCCCGCCGAATGGGTGCGCAAGGCGGGCCAGCTGCTCGACGACGCGCCGCTGCGGAACCGGATGGCGGAGAACGCCTTCCACCTCTTCGAATCGCGGCTGACGCGCGAGGCGGCGGCGGATCGCGTCGATGCGTTCCTGCGCGATATCGTCGGCCTGCCCGAGCGGCGGACGCCGGTCGCCGCGCCGGCCCGCGCGCCGGAAGCCGGCGCCATCTGGCGCGCGCTGGGGGCCGGTCGGTCGCTGCTGTTCGACCCGCGCCGCGCACTGTCGCGCGAGTGGATGTAGGACAGAGACCGGAAACAAAGGTCGGAAAAGGGCGCCGTCGGGCGCCCTTTTCGTATCCGCCGGACTGGCGTCGGAGGCCGGCTCGGGTTGTCCCGCGCGGCCATCGCCCTATAAGAAACCGGGCGACCTCCCCGCCGCGCCACCTGCGAAAGCCCATGACCGACCGAGAAATCGACGCCGAGGCACGGCCCATGCCGGCCTTTCCCGAATTCGTGGCCTTGATGGCGAGCCTGATGGCGCTGACCGCGCTGTCCGTCGATATCATGCTTCCGGCACTGCCCCGGATCCATTCGGACTTCGCCCTTCCCGGGGTCAACGACCAGCAACTCGTCGTGACGCTCTATGTCCTCGGCTTCGCCATCGGCCAGCTGTTCCAGGGGCCGCTCTCCGACTGGTTCGGGCGTCGCCCGGTACTGCTCGCCGGGATCGCGGTCTACGCCGCCGCGGCGCTCGCCTGCCTCTTCGCCCAGAGCTTCGCCGCGCTCCTCGCCGCGCGCTTCATCCAGGGGCTGGCCAACGCCGCGCCGCGCATCCTCGCGGTGGCGGTGATCCGCGACATCTATCAGGGCCGGCGCATGGCCGAGGTCATGTCCTTCGTGATGACCGTCTTCATCATCGTGCCGGTGATCGCCCCGTCGATCGGCGGCGCCTTTCTGCTGTTCGGCCACTGGCACCTGATCTTCGCCTTCCTCAGCGTCTGCGCGCTCGCCATCCTGACCTGGGTCAGCCTGCGCCTGCCCGAAACGCATCCCGAGTCGGAGCGCGAGCCGATGTCCGCCCGCTGGCTGGCCGGCGCGCTGGCCGAGATCGCCGGCAACCGGATCGCCGTCGGCTACACGCTCGCCGCCGGGGTCCTGTTCGGCGCGCTGCTGTCCTATGTGAACTCGGCGCAGCAGGTCTTCGTCGAAGTGTTCAAGGTCGGCCCGCTCTTTCCAGTGATCTTCGGCAGCGTCGCCGGGGCGCTGGCCATCGCCGCCTTCGTCAATGGGCGTTTCGTCATGCGCTTCGGCATGCGGCGCATCTCGCACGCGGCGGTGATCGGTTTCGCCGCGGCCGGGACGCTGCATCTCGGCTACGACCTTGCCTTCGGTACGCCGCCGCTCGGGCTGTTCCTCGGTTTTCTCGCTTGCTGCCTATTCTGCTTCGGCCTGATCGCGCCGAACTTCAACGCGCTGGCCATGGAGCCGATGGGGCGGATCGCCGGCACCGCCTCGTCCTTCATCGGCGCGACCACGACTTTCGTTGGCGCGGTGCTCGGCTGGTTCGTCGGCCAGCATTTCGACGGCACCGCCGGGCCGCTGATCGCGGGCTTCGGCGGTTTCGGCCTCGTCGGCCTCGCCATCGTGATCGTCACCGAAAAAGGGCAGCTGTTTAGCCCGGGGCGCTGAACGGCTCAATGCATGTCGAGGTGCTTGCCCGGCTCCTCGTGGTGCATCCAGCTCGTCTGCCGCACGATCATGCGATGCACCCGCGGCGGTTCCTCGCCGCTGTGCAGCGCGCGCAGGCGGTCGCCGATGCCGGCGTCGGCATTGGTGCTGCGCTGGTTGTGCCGCTGATATTCGACCCAGGTCGGCGTCTGGTAGCTTTCCATCCAGAGCATCGGGTTCGTCATGTCGCGCATCAGGGTCCAGTGCCGGGCACCGTCGCGGCGGCGCACGCGGTGGCGGTCGGTCATCACGTCGAGAAATTCGGCCTCGTTCTCCGGCCGGATCATATATTCGATCAGGATCGCCACCGGCCCGCTGCGCGGTTTCAGGTCGAGCGCCACCTCCGGCATGCGCCAGCGGTTCAAGGGATCGAGGTCGAGATCGGCGCGGTCCGGCAGCGGCAGCCGGAGACCGATGACAAGGCCGATCAGCATCACGCCCGCGGCCAGGAACAGCGCCGTTTCCGCGCCGTGGCTTTCGGCGATCTCGCCCCAGACCCAGGCGCCGACCGCCATCCCACCGAACGCCGCCGTCTGATAGAGCGCCAGCGCGCGGCCGACGACCCAGCGCGGTGTCGAAAGCTGGACCGTGGTGTTGAACAGCGACAGCGCCAGCACCCAGCTCGCCCCGCCGAACAGCAGCGCGAACCCGCTGAGCCAGGAGCTGCGGCTGAGGCCGAGGACGACCGCGCAGCCCGCGAAGCCGAGAAAGGCGCCGCGCACCACGCCCTCGCTCGACAGAACCGCGCGCAGACGCCCGGCGGAGAAGGCGCCGCCGATCGCGCCGATGCCGAAGGCGCCGAGCAGCACGCCATAGGTGAGCGGCCCGCCCGCCACGAGATCGCGCGCGACCAGCGGCAGCAGGGCCTGCGCGGCGATCGACGAGGCGCCGAAGACGAAGGCGCGCAGCATGACCTTGCCGAGGTTCGGCGACATCGCGACATAGCGCAGGCCGGCGCCCATCGCCATGCCGAGGGTTTCGCGCGGCAGGGCGCGGACGATCTCGCGCGGGCGCCAGCGGAGCAGCACGAAGATCAGCGCGAAATAGCTGAGGCTGTTGACGGCGAAGGCGGCGGCGGCGCCGGCGCTGGCCACGATGGCACCGCCGACCGCCGGGCCGACGCTGCGGGTGATGTTGAAGCCGACGCTGTTCAGCACCACCGCCGCCGGCAGGTCGGCGCGCGGCACGATATCGCCGACCGAGGCCTGCCAGGATGGATTGTTGAGCGCCGTGCCGCAGCCGATGAGAAAGGTGAAGCCGAGCAGCGCCCAGGGCGTGAGCAGCCCGAACCAGGCCGAGAGCGTCAGTCCGACCGACACGGCGAGCATGAAGCATTGGGCCAGAAGCATCACCCGGCGCCGGTCGAAATTGTCGGCGATCGCCCCGGCGGTCAGCGAGAAGAGCATGATCGGCAGGGTGGTCGACGCCTGGACCAACGCCACCATGTCGGCGGAGGAACTGAGCGAGGTCATCAGCCAGCCGGCGCCGACGATCTGGATCAACCCGCCGAAATTCGAGGCGATGCTGGCGACCCAGATGTCCCGGAAGGTGCTGTTGCGGAACGGAGCCAGCGGCGACTGCCGTTCGGAATTCAGGCTGTCCATTGGCGACTCGGGGCCCCCCTCGCGTCCCGATGGATCATGACGACCCGCCCGGTCATTCACAACAATCCGATCCGCGCGCCGGTCAGTCGGTCTGGTCCGGATCGAAGGCGCGCATACAGGCGGCGAGCTCCGGTTCCGCCACCTTGCGCGCCGCGCGCGACGGCGAGAACCACTTGACCCGGCGCTGGCCGCTCTCGGGATACTTTCGCAACATCTCGCGGACTTCGAGCGGGTAGAGCCGGACGACGCAGGGCAGGCCCTCGCCGTTCTTCAGCCGCTTCAGATAGGTGTAGAAGCCGATGCTCCGCTCCTCGACCACGCCGCGCAGGCCGGCTTCCTCATAGGCTTCGCGCGCCGCCGCCTGGGCCTCGGTGCGGTTGCGCATCGGCCAGCCCTTGGGGATCATCCACCGCCCGGTGTCGCGGCTGGTGATGAGCAGGATACGCAGGCCCTTCGCCGAGCGGCGAAAGCAGAGCGCGCCGACCTGCAGGCTCGGCGGCCGGCCGGCCTTGGCGAGCGCCGCGGCCTGCCGGCCGCTTGGTTTGAGGTTGCTCTTCTTCGGCATGGGTGTCCCGCTTAGCCGCTTCCGCCGGCAAGGCCAACCGCCTGTTGGTGCGAAACGGCTTTTACCCTTGGCGGGGAACGGCCAGCGGGCGCGGCGCGTTCACCGGGACACAAGCGAAAAGGGGAGGAAGACATGCGAAAACTCGCTATCGCCGCGATCGCGGCCGGATCGGCGTTGCTCGCGGCGGGCGTGGCGGCGGCGCAGAGCGCGCCGCTCGACATGCGCTGCGAGGCGCTGGCGGGCTATGATCTCGCCACGTCGCCGGGCGTCATCTACTACGTCGCGGGCTATCACGCCGGGACGCTCGGCGGCATGGCCGGCGGCCCTGGGGCCGATGGCGCCGGCGCGGCCTCGGCGGTCGCGACCCATGGCGGCGATCCGGCGGCGACGCCCCCGGGCGAGGCCGGCGCGGTGCCGGAACTCGCGGTCGAGGCGATCGCCGAAGGGTGCCGCGCCGCCCCGGATGCGACCGTGGTCGAAATGATCGAAAAGCACGGGGCGGCGAACTGAGCCTCAGGGAAGTTCGGGCGCGAGCAGGAACAGCGCGCTGAGCGCCGGTCCGGGTTTCGCGCCCGGCAGGTTGGTCTTGAAGATCTCGACCATCCGGCCGGAATGGTAGAGGTCGCTCAGCGCCCGATCGACGGCGAGACGAAAGGCGTCGTCGCCGTGGGGCAGGGCGAGCGCCTGTTTTTCCACCGTCAGCGTATTGTCGGAGATCGACAGTTTATCGGCCTTGTCGCTGGTCGCGAGCAGGTGGAACAGGATGGCCTGATCGCCGAAATAGGCGTCGATCTTCCCGGTTTCGAGCGCCTCGATTCCGGCCTCGTGCGACGAGACCGGCACGATCGTCGCTTGCGTCTTGGTCGCCGCGAGGGTGTTTCGCAGGGCCTCCTCGGTCGTCGTCCCCTCGACGACGCCGACATTCTTCCCCGCCAGCGCCGACAGTTCCGGGCTCGCACCTTTCGGCAGCAGCACGGCCGCGCCGTCGACGAAGGTCGGGATCGAGAAATCGACCTGCTCGCGCCGCGTCAAGGTGATGGTGGACGGATCGCAGAGCAGATCGACGCGGCCGTCCGCCACGGCGTCGAAGCGATCCTCCGACGTGACGAGCACGAAGCTCGGCTTCAGCGTGGTGCCGAGCGCGGTGCCAATGCTCTCCGCGACCGCTTCGCAGACATCGACCGTATAGCCCGCCGCAAGGCCGTCGCCACCGGCGTAGGACAGCGGCGCGGCGTCGGCGCGATAGCCGAGATGGATTTCGCCGCTCGACTTCAGTCTGTCGAGCGTGCCCTCGGCCGCCGCCGGCAGCGCGAGACAGCAGAGCGACAGCGCGATGGCGAGGCGCGTGGATGCAGGCATTGCGGTTCCCCCATGATCGCCGCGTGTCGGCGGCGCATCTTCCGCGCCACGCTAGACGAGGGGGCGGGGAGACGCCATGGGCGCCGAAACGCCGATGGCGGTCGGCCTGCCCCGGCCGGCGGCGGCGCGAACACGTGCGACCGGGAACCTCGCGGGGGCGGGGGCGTTTCCTCGGGCGCCAAGGTCATCGCCCGAAATGGCGGTGCTCGCGTGGCAAAAATTACAAGAGGGACTATCGACATGAAGGCACTCGCCCTTTTGACCGCTTCGGCCATCGCGCTCGCCGCCTGTTCCGGCGGCGATGAGAAAGCGCCCGCCCGCCAGCCGATTTCCGAGATCACCGTCGATACCGACCTGACGTCGATCAGAAATGCGCAGGCCGTGAACTACTGGTCGCGCCTGAGCGACGACCTGCAGACCGCGCTCGCGACCCAGTTCGTCGGGGACATCTCGCCCAGCGGCGCGGTGCTGAACGTCGATGTCGACGAATTGTCGCTGGCCAACGCCTATTCCTCGCAGTTCGGCCAGAATTCGACCCTGAGCGGGCAGGTCACGCTGACCGACCAGCGCGGACAGCGGCTGTCGTCCTACACCGTGACCGCGACCTCGAACCAGGCGCTGGCCGGGACCACCGGGTCCGGCAACACGATCACCCCGGGCAGCAGCGATTTCTACGCCGGCCTGATCCGAGCCTTCGCCGCTGGCGTTGACCAGACGATCAACGGCGCCGCGCCGGGCTCGTGATCGCCCATTACACTTAGGTGCCACGGGGCCTTGACCCCGGACGGCAACCTCCCGATTGTCGCGCCGCGATGAAATCGGGAGGTTGTCATGGCCGTTACTTCGGCGCTCTTCGACGAATGGACGACACCCTTCGGCCTGCCGCCCTTCGCGGACATCGAGGTGGGTCAATTCGCGCCCGCTTTCGAAGCGGCGATGGCCGAGGCGCGAAAAAATATCGACGCGATCGCCGAAAATCCCGAGCCGCCGACCTTCTCGAACACCATTGAGGCGATGGAACGGGCCGAGCATCGGCTGGACCGGGTGGCGGCCGTGTTCTTCAACCTCGCCGGCGCCGATACCAACGATGCGATCGAGTCGCTGCAGCGGGACCTGAGCCCGAAGCTGTCCTCGCACAGTTCCGCGACGATGATGAACGCGGCCCTGTTTGCCCGCGTGGACGCGCTCTTCACCCGTCGCGCCGAGCTCGGCTTGACGGCCGAGCAGTTGCGGGTGCTGGAACTCTATCACCAGATGTTCGTTCGCGCCGGCGCGCGGCTGGTCGGTGGCGACCGCGACCGGCTGACCGAAGTGCTGCGGCGGCTGGCGAGCCTCGGTACCGGGTTCTCGCAGAACGTTCTGGCGGACGAAAAATCCTGGGAAATGCCGCTCGGGCCGGAAGATCTCGACGGTCTGCCGGACTTCCTGATCGCGGCGATGGCCGAGGCGGCGAAGGAGCGGGGGCATGGCGGCCATGTGGTCACCCTGTCGCGCAGCCTGATCGTGCCCTTCCTGCAATTCTCCCGCCGCCGCGACCTGCGCGAGAGGGCGTTTCGCGCCTGGGTCGCCCGGGGGGCGAATGGTGGTGCCACGGACAATCGCGAGATCGTCGCCGAGACCTTGCGCCTGCGCGAGGAGCGGGCGCGGCTGCTCGGCTATCCGTCCTTCTCGGCCTTCAAGCTTGCCAACGAGATGGCAAAGACCCCCGAGGCGGTGCGCGACCTGCTGATGGCGGTCTGGACGCCGGCGCGAGCCAGGGCGCTGTCGGATTCGGCGCGGCTGGAAGAGTTGTTGCGCGCCGACGGCATCAATGGCGCGCTCGAACCCTGGGACTGGCGCTTCTATTCGGCGATCCGCCAGAAGCTGGAGCATGACCTCGACGAGGCCGAGGTGAAGCCGTATCTCGAGCTCGAACATATGATCGCGGCGGCCTTCGATGTCGCGGGTCGGCTGTTCGGCCTCGAATTCCGGCCGATCGACGCCGCGCTCTACCATCCCGACGCCCGGGTCTGGGAGGTGCGCCGCGGCGACCGGCACATGGGCGTGTTCATCGGCGACTATTTCGCCCGCCCATCGAAACGCTCCGGCGCCTGGTGCTCGAACTTCCGCGCCCAGTCGAAGCTCGACGGCGACACCCGGCCGATCGCGATCAATGTCTGCAACTTCGCCAAGACGCCGGAGGGCGAACCCTGCCTGCTGACCTTCGACGACGCGCGCACCTTGTTCCACGAATTCGGCCATGCGCTGCATGTGCTGATGTCGGATGTGACCTACGCCTTCATCGCGGGCACCTCGGTCGCCCGGGATTTCGTGGAGCTGCCGAGCCAGCTCTATGAACATTGGCTGTCGACGCCGGAAGTGCTGGAGGCGCATGCGCTCCACGCCGAGACCGGCGCTCCGATGCCGCGCGACCTGCTCGACCGGCTGCTGGCGGCGCGCAATTGCGATCAGGGCTTCTCGACCGTCGAATATGTGACCTCGGCGCTGGTCGATCTCGATTTCCACGCCGGCCCGGCGCCGGCCGACCCGATGGCGGCGCAAGGCGCGACGCTGGCCCGGCTCGACGTGCCCCCGGCGATCGTCATGCGCCACGCGACCCCGCATTTCGCCCACGTCTTCTCGGGCGACGGGTATTCGTCCGGCTATTATTCTTACATGTGGTCCGAGGTGATGGACGCCGACGCCTTTTCCGCCTTCCGCGAGACGGGCGATGTGTTCGATCCGGCGACCGCCCGGCGGCTGGCCGAGAATATCTATGGCGCCGGCGGTTCGCGCGACGAGGCCGAGCTCTATGTCGCCTTCCGCGGGCGGATGCCGGGGGTCGAGGCCCTGCTGGAACAAAGGGGGCTGACGGCGGCTTGAGGTAAGCGTCAAGAACAACGTGTCTCCGCCGCCGGTGATTTCGGGCGTCGGACCGCGCGGATGCGCCGGAACGGCGTCCGGGTCGCGGTTCAACTTGCGAGGCGCGCGAATGTCGCGCGTGGGATGGGCGAATGGTCCCGCCGGACTATGTCGCACCCTCGGCGGGGGGCCGCGGACGCGGGGTGGCGCGTCGTCGGCCCCGGACAGGCGGAAGATGGCCGATAACCCAGCCGCCGGAACGATCGGCGTGTTTTCGCCGCCGCAACCGCCAATTGATATTACCCGGCCGGAACTTTGCGACCGAAAACGTCACCGAGGCGAAAAACTCCCCGGTCGCATACTTCCCGCCTCGTCGGACGTTCCCGCCGATGGCGACAGTGTGAAGAAAATTTTCTATTTCTTTCTAGCGGATCACTTGTCAAAGGCATTTTAGCGAACTACGATACTTTTCGCATAAGGCTTCGTTGGTGTGACACGTGCTGGTCCAGCGACCGATGCCGAGAAACCAAGTAACCTGTGGAAGGCCGGCGCCTCTTCAGGTTCCAGAAGCAGGAAGACGTTGATGACGGAAGAGCAAATGATCGGCCGCGGAGAGATCCTCGCCCTGACGACGGAAATCGTGTCCGCCCATGTGGCGAACAACGCGATCGTCCAGAACGACGTCCCCGAACTGATCCAGTCCGTGTTCGCCAAGCTGTCCGAACTGGCCGGCGGCGAGGAGACCGCCTCGGTCGAGCTGACCCCGGCGGTGCCGATCAAGAAGTCGGTGACCGACGACTACATCGTCTGTCTCGAGGACGGCAAGAAGCTGAAGATGCTGAAGCGGCATCTGATGACGGCCTATGGCATGACGCCCGAGGATTATCGCGCGAAATGGGGCCTCAAGGCGGAATATCCGATGGTGGCCCCCAACTACGCGGCCAAGCGTCAGGAACTGGCGAAGAAGATCGGCCTCGGGCGCAAGCCGCGCGCGAAATAAGGCTCGCTTGCGCCGGAAAGGCGCGGCGGCTAGAGGGGGCTCGCGGCCAAGGGGCCGCGCGCCCCTTCTGTTTTGGAGAGCCTTCTCTTTTTTCGAGAGACGGTCACGTTTGGAGAGACGGTCATGTCCGGAGAGAGAGTCATGGCCGACCCCGCCAGCAATCCCGCCGATCCCGATCCGCGCGGCGCGGGGGAGGGCCGGAAGAAGCTCTTCATCAAGACCTACGGCTGTCAGATGAACGTCTATGACAGCGAGCGGATGGCGGCGGCGCTCGGCGCCAGCGGTTATGACCCGACGGAGGTCGCCGAGGAGGCGGATCTCATCCTGCTAAACACCTGCCACATCCGCGAGAAGGCGGCGGAGAAGGTCTATTCCGACCTCGGGCGGCTGCGTCCGCTCAAGGCGGCGAAGCCGGATCTGCGCGTCGGCGTCGCCGGTTGCGTCGCCCAGGCCGAGGGCGCGGAGATCCTCCGCCGGGCGCCGCTGGTCGATCTCGTCGTCGGCCCGCAGGCCTATCACCGGCTGCCGCAGCTCCTCGACCGCCGCAATGCCGGCGAGCGTCCGGTGGAGACCGACTTCCCCGAGGAGGACAAGTTCGACCACCTGCCGCGGGACCGCGCGCGCGCCGCGCCCCGGCCGCCTTCCTGACCGTGCAGGAGGGCTGCGACAAGTTCTGCGCCTTCTGCGTCGTGCCCTATACCCGCGGCGCCGAGGTCTCGCGGCCTTCGGGGCGCGTGCTGGCCGAGGCGCGCGATCTCGTCTCGCGTGGCGTGGTGGAACTGACGCTGCTCGGCCAGAATGTGAATGCCTATCGCGACGAAGGCGGCGCGACACTGGCCCGTCTCGTGCGGGAACTGGCCGGGATCGAGGGGCTGGAGCGGATCCGCTACACGACCTCGCATCCGAACGACATGGGCGATGACCTGATCGCGGCCCATGCCGAGGAGCCGAAGCTGATGCCCTTTTTGCATCTGCCGGTCCAGTCGGGCAGCGACCGGATCCTGAAGGCGATGAACCGCCGGCACAGCGCGGCGGACTATCTCGCGCTGATCGACCGGATCCGCGCCGCCCGGCCGGACATGGCTCTGTCGGGCGATTTCATCGTCGGCTTTCCGGGCGAGACCGAGGCGGATTTCCAGGCGACGCTCGACCTCATCGAGGCGGTGGGCTATGCGCAAGCCTATTCCTTCGCCTATTCGCCGCGGCCCGGAACCCCGGCCGCCGGGCGCGAGGATTTGCCGGCCGAGCTGAAGTCGGAGCGGCTGTTGCGCCTTCAGGCCCTGCTCGCGCGTCAGCAGGCGGCGTTCCAGGCCGGAATGGTCGGGCGCGCCCTGCCGGTCCTGCTCGAGAAGCCGGGGCGGGAGCCGGGGCAGCTGGTCGGCAAGTCGCCCTATCTCAACGCGGTCCATCTCATCGCTGACCAGCGCGCGATCGGCCGGCTGGTCGAGGCGCGGATCGTCGCCGCCGAACGCAATTCGCTGTCGGGCGAGCTTCTGGTCGCGTGAGCGGCCGCGACAGTCGCGGGTTGCGGCGTAGCGCGACAGCGCGCACTCTGGGCGCCAACGGGGGGCGGGCGGTTGGCGATCACTTGCATCCACTATGACCTGACCGATCTCTGCAACGCGGGTTGCCCGCAATGCCCGCGCACCAATGTCGACGGCTGCAAGCCGCAGGATTGGCTCGCCCACGGCCACGAGACGTTGGAGAGCTTTCGCCGGCACAGCCCGCCGGAGTTTCTCGCAGAGCTCGAATCCGCGTATTTCTGCGGGAATTTCGGCGATCCGGCGGTGGTGCCGGAGCTGATCGAGATCCTGAGCTATTGCTGGGAAGCCCAGCCGCGCCTCAAGCTGCAAATCCACACCAACGCCGGACCGCGGACGCCCGACTGGTGGCGGCGGCTGGGCGAGGCGGCCAGGGGCCGGCGCTTCAAGGTCATCGCGGGGATCGACGGCGCGAGCGACGAGACCAACCGGCGCTACCGCGTGGGCACCAACTTCGACCGGATCATCGAGAACCTGTCGGCGTTCATCGTCGCGGGTGGCGTGGCGGAATGGCAGATGATCGTCTTTCGCCACAACGAGCACGAGGTCGCCGAGGCCGAGCGGATGGCGCGGCACCTCGGCTTCGCCGGCTTCCGCGCCTTTCCCTCGAACCGCTTCGGCACCGGCGGCGCGACCCGCTACAGCTATCGCGGCGAGACGTTCGAGCTCGCGCCTCCGGGCCGGTCGCTGGCGCCGAAGTCCGAGATCCGTCATACGATCGCCCCGGCCGAGGTGCGCCAGACCGAGGCGACGATCGTCTGCGAGTCGATCGAGAAATCGAAAGCCTTCGTGGATTTCCAGGGCTATCTCCTGCCCTGCTGCTATGTCGGGCGGCGCCTTTATCATCACCTGCACGGGCCGGACAGCGCGCGGGACCGGCAGATCGGCGCGCTGTTCGACGGATTCGACATGGAGCGGCTGAATGTGGACCGCGTCGGATTCGCGGCGGCGCGCGCCGCCTATGACGACTTTCTGCGACATCTCGGTCCCTATTGGGACGCGCAGAAGCCGACGATCTGCAAATCGGTTTGCGGCAAGCGGCGCCCGGCAAAGATCGCCTGATGCGCGAGTGGCGCGCGCGGCGCTTGCGCCGGTCGCGGGGCTGGGGCAGTGTCGGGCAAGCAGAGTCTCAACGCCGCCGGAGGCCCATTGGCGATCAACGCCCCCTCACCCGCGCCGACCCCGGATGACTCATCCGACAGTGTTCTGCAATTTCCAGACAATCGCCTGATGATCGATCTCTGTGGCGAGCTCGACCGCAACATCGTGCAGATCGAGCAGCGGCTCGGCGTCGCCATCCATCGGCGGGGCAATCATCTCGCGCTGCACGGCCCCGCGGCGGAGCGCGGCGCGGCGGAACAGGTGCTGCGCGGGCTCTATGCCCGGCTGGAGCAGGGCCGCCCGGTGACGCCCGGCGATATCGACGCCGTGATCCGCCTGACCCCGGACGCGCCCGCGCGCGAGCTCCGGCGCGAGCCGGGCACCAAGGTCGGCCAGCTCGAGATGTTCAGTTCCGAGCCGCTGGAGATCCGCACCCGCCGCAAGGTGGTTGAGCCGCGGACCTCGGCGCAGAAGGACTATGTGCGCAAGCTCTTCCGGCACGAGCTCGTCTTCGGCATCGGCCCGGCCGGCACCGGCAAGACCTATCTCGCGGTGGCCGCCGCCGTCGCCATGTTCATCGAAGGCCAGGTCGACAAGATCATCCTCAGCCGCCCGGCGGTGGAGGCGGGCGAGCGGCTCGGCTTCCTGCCCGGCGACATGAAGGAGAAGGTCGACCCCTACATGCAGCCGCTCTACGACGCGCTGAACGACTTCCTGCCCGCCCGTCAGGTCGAGAAGCTGAAGGAAGAGAAGAAGATCGAGATCGCGCCGCTGGCCTTCATGCGCGGCCGCACCCTGTCGAACGCCTTCGTGGTGCTGGACGAGGCGC
Source organism: Amaricoccus sp. (assembly GCA_044225035.1). Lineage (GTDB taxonomy): Bacteria > Pseudomonadota > Alphaproteobacteria > Rhodobacterales > Rhodobacteraceae > Amaricoccus. The sequence continues at coordinate 56,634 of JBGAJI010000007.1, forward strand.
AGAACGCCACCACCATGCAGATGAAGATGTTCCTGACCCGTCTGGGCGAGGGATCGCGCATGGTGATCACCGGCGACCGCACCCAGATCGACCTGCCGCGCGGCGTCGAAAGCGGCCTGGGCGAGGCCGAGCGCCTGCTGAAGGGCATCCGCGACATCTCGTTCACCTACTTCACCTCGAAGGACGTGGTGCGCCATCCGCTTGTGGCCAAGATCATCGAGGCCTATGACGCGGCGGATGCGCCATCTCGTTGAAACCCTGATCGAAAGCCCGGACTGGGAGGACTGCGACCTGCCCCTGCTGGCCGAGGCTGCCGGACGGGCCTCGCTGTCGTCGCTGGGGCTGGACCCCGAGGGCTACGCGATCAGCCTGCTGGGCTGCGACGACGACCGCATCGCCGGCCTGAACGCGGAATTCCGCGGCAAGCCGGCGCCGACCAATGTGCTGTCCTGGCCGTCCGAGGAGCGCGCGCCCGACTTTGTCGGCGACATCCCCGAGCCACCCGAGGGCGACCCCGCCGACCCGCTGGAACTGGGTGACATCGCCATCGCCTGGGGCGTCTGCGCCCGCGAGGCCGCCGCGGCCGGCCGGCGCTTCGACCATCACGTCAGCCATCTTCTGGTGCACGGGGTGCTGCATCTTCTCGGTTACGACCATGTCGAGGACGAAGATGCGGCCTTGATGGAGCGGCGCGAGGTGGAGATACTTGCGGCACTGGGGGTGCCCGACCCATATGCGGACGGGTACACCGACGAAAATGCGGGCGGGGACCTCTCCCCGCGATGACTGGAACAGGATGATGATGGACGCCGAAGGGTCGTCTACGGCAGCGCAGAGCGCGCAGGACTTTACCGAAACTTCCCCCCCCAACGGCTTTTGGCGCCGTGTCTTTTCCGGCGCACAACGGCCCGCGCTGCGCGCGGTGACCGGCGAAGCTGGCGCCCTCGCGCCGGTGCCGTCGACCCAGCGCCCGGTGCTGTCGAACCTTCGTTGGAAGCGAATCAGCGACGTCGCCGTCCCCAAGGGCGAGATCGTCGCCGTGCCCGCCGAGATCGCGCTGCCCGATCTGGTCGAGGTGTTCCGCGACAGCGGCTTCACCCGCCTGCCGGTCTATGAAGGCACGCTCGACATGCCGGTCGGCATGATCCACCTGAAGGACGTGGCACTGCACTACGGCTTCAACGGCCATGGCGCCGGCTTCGACCTGAAGGCGCTGCTGCGGCCGCTGATCTATGTCCCGCCCTCGATGACGGTGGGGATGCTGTTGCAGAAGATGCAGAGCCAGCGGATGCACATGGCGCTGGTGATCGACGAATATGGCGGCACCGACGGGCTGGTGACCATCGAGGACCTGATCGAGCAGGTGATCGGCGAGATCGCCGACGAGCACGACGTGGACGAGGACAGGCCCTGGACCGAGGAGAGCCCCGGCACCTATCTGGCCATGGCGCGCGCACCGCTGGACGATTTCCAGGTCGAGATCGGCCGCGACCTGAGCCTGCCCGACAGCGATGACGTGGCCGATACCCTGGGCGGGCTGGTCTTCCTGCTCACCGGCCGGGTGCCGGCCCGGGGCGAAGTGATCCGCCACCCCGCCGGGATCGAGATCGAGGTGGTCGATGCCGACCCGCGCCGGGTGAAGCGGCTGCGCATTCAGGTTCCGCGCCCCGCCGAAGATGCGAAATAGCGCCGCGCTGGCGGCACCGCGCCGGACCATCGCGCTCGGCCGCCTGCGGCTGCTGCTGGCCGGGGCGGCGGTCGGACTGGGGCAGGCGCCCTTCGACCTTCCGGCCGTCGCGCTGCCGGCGCTGGCCGTGGTCATCGTGCTGGCGCTCGGCGATGGCTGCCGCCCGCGCGAGGCCGCGTGGCGCGGCTGGTGGGCGGGCTTCGGGCATTTCCTGCTGACGCTCAACTGGATCGTCGATCCTTTCCTGGTGGATGCCGCCCGGGACGCATGGATGGCGCCCTTCGCGCTGGTGCTGCTGCCCGGCGGGCTCGCGCTGTTCTGGGCCGCGGCCATCGGGGCGGCGGCCTGGCTCCGGCCGCAACCGGGGCTGGCCGGTCGGGCGCTGGCGCTGGCCGTCGCCTTCACCCTGGCCGAGATGCTGCGCGCCGTCCTCTTCACCGGCTTTCCCTGGGCCATGCCGGCGACGATCTGGCTCGACACGCCCCTCAGGATGCTCGCGGCCTGGATCGGGCCGCACGGGCTGAACCTCGTCACCCTGCTGGCCGCCGCCGGCCTCGCTGCCGCCTGGGCCGCCACGGGGCGGGCACGGCTGCTGCCCCTGGGCGCCGTGGCGGTGCTGATCGCGGCCGGTTTCGGCCTTGGCAGCCACCTCTTGCGCGCCGTGCCCGCGACCGCCCCGCCCGGCGCGCCGGTGATCCGCCTGGTCCAGCCCGACGCGCCGCAGGAGCTGAAATGGCGCCCGGACATGATCGAGGTGTTCTGGCAGCGCCAGCTCGACCTGTCCGCCCAGCCGGCGCAGCGGCGCCCGGACGCGGTGATCTGGCCCGACAGGCGCTGTTCTACCTGCTCGAGGACCGGCCCGACCTGACAATGCTGGTCGCCGAGGCGGCCGGCAGCCCGGTGCTGGCCGGCGCGCAGCGCTTCGACGGGCCTAGGCTGCTGAATGCGCTGGCGGTGATCGACGCAGGCGGCGAGGTGCGCGCGATCTATGACAAGCACCACCTGGTGCCCTTCGGCGAATTCATCCCCGGCGGGGCCCTGGCGTCGGAACTGGGGCTCGAAGGCTTCGCCACCGACGCCCTCGGCGGGTTCTCGGCCGGTCCGGGTCCGGTGGTACTCGACCTCGGCAGCCTCGGCCTCGGCCGGGTGCTGCCGCTGATCTGCTACGAGGCGATCTTCCCCGCAACGCCGCCAGCCCCGGCCCGCGCGCCGACTGGATGGTCCAGGTCACCAACGATTCCTGGTTCGGCAGCTTCGCCGGCCCGCAGCAGCACCTGGCCCAGGCCCGGCTCCGCGCGGTCGAGCAGGGCCTGCCGCTGGTGCGCGTGGCGCAGACCGGGATCTCGGCGATGATCGACCCGGCGGGGCGGGTCACCGGCCAGATCCCGCTGCACACCGCCGGGGCGCTCGATGCCGCCCTGCCGGCGCCGCTGCCGCCGACGCCCTATTCCCGGCTGATGGACGCGCCGCTGCAGGCGCTGCTCGCCCTCGCCCTCCTTGCGCTGCTGGCCGCACGGCACCGCGCCGCCTCCACGCGCTGCTCGCCCCCGTCCCGCGGCCCGCTCGGGACGCGCTTTTTTCCGCGCCGCCGTCCGGCGCCGGAGACGGTCCGCGTTCGGCGGCTCTGCGCGCACCGGGCCACGGTCCCGCCTCATCGGATTGCTGGCGCGCCCTTTCCGGGGCTCTGCCCGTTCGCGGCTGGAACGCGCCGGAGCGTTCCTGGGAGCCGCTTCAGCCGTGGCTCCGCCCGTTCCGGAGCCGGGTCACGAAGCCGCTGGTCCTCGCCGGCTTCTCACCGTTTTCCGGCCGCGGGGAGCGTTCGGCGCTGGAAACAGTCCACCGGACCGTTTCCGGCGCCCCCCCTTCTTCTTTGGTTCAAATACTCCTGCCGGAGGCGCGCCGCGCGGAACGCGCGGCGCCGGGCCCAACGGGATGAGGCCGCAGCGCTGAAGGGGGGCGGGAGCCACCGCGGCGCCGCGGCGTGTGCGGCCTTGACCTTGCCCCGGCTTCCCCGCAAGAGCCGGCACCATGACCGAACCGCTCGATCCCCCTTGCCGTGACCCCCACGGCCCGGCAAAGGCCGCCCTGGCGCCCTGGCGCAACTTCTACGGCCGGCGCCGCGGCAAGACGCTGCGCGACAGCCAGCAGGCCTATCTCGACGAGGATCTGGCCGCGCTCGCGCCCGGCCCGGTCGGCCGGAGGCCAACCCGGCCGGCAGCCCCTCGACCTGGACGGCCTGTTCGGGCCCCGCCCGGTCTGGCTCGAGATCGGCTTCGGCGGTGGCGAGCATCTGGTGCATCAGGCCGCCCGCAACCCGGATGTGGGCCTGATCGGCTGCGAGCCCTTCATCAACGGCGTCGCCATGCTGCTCGGCAAGGTCCGCGCCACCGGCGTCACCAACCTGCGCATCCATCCGGCCGACGTGCGCGACCTGTTCGACGTGCTGCCGCCGGCCTCGATCTCCCGCGCCTTCCTGCTCTACCCCGATCCCTGGCCGAAGACGCGCCACCACCGCCGCCGCTTCGTCACGCCGCAGTATCTCGACCCGCTGGCCCGGGTGCTGGCGCCGGGGGCGGTGTTCCGGGTCGCCACCGACATTCCCGACTATGTCCGCTGTGACTCTTGGCCAGATGGCGGCGTGCGCGACGATTTCGACGCCGTCGCCGCCACGCCCGATGTCTGGCACCAGCCCTGGGAGGACTGGATCCCCACCCGCTATGAACAGAAGGCCCTGCGGGAAGGCCGGGTGCCCCATTACCTGACCTTCCGGCGTCGGTCGTGACCGGCGCGGATACGAGGCCGTGAGCGCCGGGATGGCTTGCCGCAATCGTCACGCATCTTGAAAGGCGCGACGGCCCGCGGAACCGGTCCCGCCAGCCTTTCCGCCTGGGCTTCGTGCCGCAGCAATTGGCGGCCCCAGAACCCGCACCCTACCGCGCCCTGTTCCGCCGGGTGGGCGAGGACTGGCTCTGGGTCTCGCGGCTGGTGATGGACGACGACCGGCTCGCCGCGATCCTTGCCGATCCCGCGACCGAGATCTGGACGCTCCGCCGCGCCGCACCCGCCGGGGAGGGCGAAGCGGCCGAGGATCTGGCGCTTCTCGAACTCGACTTCCGCCAGCCGGGGGCCTGCGAGATCGTGTTCTTCGGCCTCGTCCCCGAACTGACCGGCCGGCGCCTCGGCCCGGCGCTGATGGCGTTGGCCTTCGCCCGGGCCCGGGCGCGCGGGGCTTCCCGGATCTGGCTCCATACCTGCAGCAACGACCACCCTGCTGCGCTGGCGTTCTATCGCGCCCAGGGCTTCGTGCCCTTCGCCCGCGCGGTCGAGGTGATGGCCGACCCGCGGCTGGCCGGCCTGATCCGCGCCGATGCCGCGCCCCATGTGGCGCTGATCCCGCCAGGCTGATGGACGCTGCCGCGCGTGAGCGCTAAAGCGGGCGCGACGTCCAGACGAGGAACCGCCCATGTCCGCCCACGGCCCCGCCACCCCGATGACCGCCCGCGCCGGCTCGCCCCTGACCGGCACCGCAACGGTGCCCGGCGACAAGTCGATCTCGCACCGTTCGCTGATCCTGGGCGCGCTGGCGGTGGGCGAGACGCGGGTCAGCGGACTTCTGGAAGGTCAGGACGTGCTGGATACCGCGAAGGCGATGCAGGCCTTCGGGGCCGAGGTCAGCCGCAGCGGCCCGGGCGCCTGGTCGGTCCATGGCGTCGGCGTGGGCGGCTTTGCCGAACCCGCCGAGGTGATCGACTGCGGCAATTCCGGCACCGGCGTGCGGCTGATCATGGGCGCCATGGCGACCTCGCCGATCACGGCGACCTTCACCGGCGACGCCTCGCTCCGGAAGCGGCCGATGGGACGGGTGACCGATCCCCTCGCGCTTTTCGGGACGCAGTCCTTCGGCCGCGCCGGGGGACGGCTGCCGATGACCATCGTCGGCGCCGCGGCCCCGGTGCCGGTCCGCTACCGCACGCCGATGCCCTCGGCGCAGGTGAAGTCCGCGGTGCTGCTGGCCGGGCTCAACGCGCCGGGCCAGACCGTGGTGATCGAGGCCGAGGCGACCCGCGACCATTCCGAACGGATGCTCGCCGGCTTCGGCGCCGAGATCACCACCGAGATCACCCCCGAAGGTCGGGTGATCACCCTGACCGGCCAGCCCGAGCTGAAGCCCCAGACCATCGCGGTGCCCTCGGACCCGTCCTCGGCCGCCTTCCCGGTGGCCGCCGCGCTGATCGTCCCCGGATCGGAGGTGCTGGTGCCCAACATCGGCCTGAACCCGACCCGCGCCGGACTGTTCGCCACCCTGCGCGAGATGGGCGCCGATCTGGTCTACGAGAACGAACGCCTGGAAGGCGGCGAGCCGGTGGCCGACCTGCGCGCCCGCTTCTCGGACCTGACGGGGATCGAGGTGCCCCCCGACCGGGCGCCCTCGATGATCGACGAATACCCGATCCTGGCCGTGGTCGCGGCGAATGCCACCGGCACCACGGTGATGCGCGGGGTGAAGGAACTGCGCGTCAAGGAAAGCGACCGGATCGACGCCATGGCGCGCGGCCTGGAAGCCTGCGGCGTGACGGTCGAGGAGGACGAGGACACCCTGATCGTCCATGGCCGCGGCCCCGGCGGGGTGATCGGCGGCGCCACCTGCGCCACCCATCTCGACCATCGCATCGCCATGGCGTTCCTGTGCCTCGGCCTGACCACCCGGCTGCCGGTGACGGTGGACGACGCCGGCCCCATCGCCACCTCGTTCCCGGTTTTCGCCCAACTGATGCGCGGCCTGGGCGCCGATCTGAGCCCGATCTGAGCCCTACCTGAACCGGATCCGGGGTCCGGCCCCGGCCGGGTTCGCCGCGTCATGCCGCACTGCCGCGGGGCCTTGCTTTGACAGGCGCGCGGCCGGCGTGCTTGACTGGACGCGCAAGCCTAGGGAGGGGACCTTGCGGCCAGAAGACAAGGACAGCGGGATTGCCGATCTTCTCGTGATCGGCGGCGGGATCAACGGGTGCGGCATCGCCCGGGACGCGGCCGGGCGCGGTCTGCGGGTGACGCTGGCCGAGAAGGACGATCTCGCCAGCGCCACCTCGTCGGCCTCGACCAAGCTGTTCCATGGCGGGCTCAGGTATCTGGAATACTTCGAGTTCCGGCTGGTGCGCGAGGCTCTGGTGGAACGCGAGGTGCTGCTGGGCGCGATGCCCCACATCGCCTGGCCGATGCGCTTCGTGCTGCCCTGGCATCCCTCGATGCGCTTCGAATCCCGGACCCCGACCTCGCACCTTCTCTCGGTGGTGATGCCGTGGATGAAGGGGCGGCGCCCGGCCTGGCTGGTCCGGCTGGGGCTGTTCCTCTACGACCATCTGGGCGGGCGCAAGATCCTGCCCGGCACCACGTCGGTGGACCTGCGCCGCGACCCGGCCGGGGCGCCGCTGCAGGACCGTTTCGAGCGCGGCTGGGAATATTCCGACTGCTGGGTCGAGGACAGCCGGCTGGTGGCCCTGAACGCCCGCGACGCCGCCGCCCGCGGCGCCGAGATCCTGACCCGGACCAGGGTCGTCTCGGCCGAGGTGGTGGACTGGGTCTGGCAGGTCGGGCTCGAGGACGCCGTCACCGGCCGGCGCTTCACCCGGCAGGCGCGGATGCTGGTGAACGCCGCCGGTCCCTGGGTCGGGTCGGTGCTGCACGACACCCTGCGACTTGCCACGCCCGAGCGGGTCCGGCTGGTCCGCGGCAGCCACATCGTCACCCGCAAGCTGTTCGACCACGGCAAGTGCTATTTCTTCCAGGGCACCGACGGGCGGATCATCTTCGCCATCCCCTACGAGACCGACTTCACCCTGATCGGCACCACCGACATGGAAGCCGCGGATCCCGACCAACGGCCGGTCTGCACCGCCGAGGAACAGGCCTATCTGCTGGCCTTCGCCTCGCAATACTTCCGTGATCCGGTGACGGCGGACGACATCCTGTGGACCTATTCCGGGGTGCGCCCGCTCTATGACGACGGCGCGGCCACCGCCACCGCGGCGACCCGGGATTATGTGCTGCGCTTCAACCGAAGGGCCGGGGCGCCGGTCCTGAACGTCTTCGGCGGCAAGATCACCACCTATCGCCGGCTGGCCGAGCACGCGATGGAGAAGGTCAGCCAGGCCTTCCCGGGCATCAGCGGGCCCTGGACCGCCGGCGTGCCGCTGCCGGGCGGCGATTTCCCGGTGAAGGGCGTGGCCGAGCTGATCGCGGCGCTGCGCCTGGCCCATCCCTTCCTGGACGAGACCCAGGCGCGCCGGCTGGTGCGCGCTTATGGGACCGACGCGGCGCGGCTGCTGTCCGGGGCGCGGAGCCGGGCCGATCTGGGGCGCGACTTCGGCGCCGGGCTGAGCGAACGCGAGGTGCGCTGGCTGATGGCGCAGGAATTCGCCCGCACCGCCGAGGACGTGGCCTGGCGCCGGTCGAAACTGGGGCTGCGGATGACCGAGGCCCAGATCGACGCGCTGCAGGCCTTCATGGACGCGGCGGTGCTGAAGGCCGCCGAGTGACCGGGACGCGACAGCAAGGACAGGCCGCATGACCCATGTACTGGCGATCGACCAGGGCACCACCTCCAGTCGGGCGATCCTGTTCGACGCCCGGATGAGGATCGCCGCGGTGGCGCAGCAGGAGTTCGCCCAGCATTATCCCTGCTCGGGCTGGGTCGAGCATGACGGCAACGACCTGTGGACCACCACGGTCGCCACCTGCCGCGACGCCATCGCCCGCGCCGGGATCGAACCGGCGGGCATCGCCGCGATCGGCATCACCAACCAGCGCGAGACGACGCTGGTCTGGGACCGCGCCTCGGGGCGCCCGGTGGGCCGCGCCATCGTCTGGCAGGACCGGCGCACCGCCGATTTCTGCCGCGAGTTGCGCGAGGCCGGGCACGAACCTGCGATCACCCATCGCACCGGGCTGCTGCTCGACCCCTATTTCTCGGCCACCAAGCTGAAATGGATCCTCGACGAGGTCGACGCCGACCGCAGACGGTCGCGCCGGGGCGAGCTGCTGTTCGGCACCGTCGACAGCTGGCTGATCTGGCACCTGACCGGGGGTCGCCGCCACGTCACCGACGCCACCAACGCCTCGCGCACGATGCTCTACGACATCCGCAAGGGCCGCTGGTCGCGGACCATCTGCGATCTGTTCGACATCCCCGCCGAGGTGCTGCCCGAGGTGCTGGACTGCGCCGCCGCCTTCGGCGAGACCGACCCGGGCCTGTTCGGGCAGGCAATCCCGATCCGCGGTGTCGCCGGCGACCAGCAGGCAGCCACGGTGGGGCAGGCCTGCTTCGGCCATGGCATGATGAAGTCCACCTACGGCACCGGCTGTTTCGCGCTGATGAACACCGGCCCGGTCCCGGTCGCCTCGACCCACCGGCTGCTGACCACCATCGCCTATCAGCTCGACGGCCGGCCGACCTATGCGCTGGAAGGCTCGATCTTCATCGCCGGGGCGGTTGTGCAGTGGCTTCGCGACGGGCTCGGGCTGATCCGGGCGGCGGGCGAGACGCAAGCGCTGGCCGAAGCCGCCGACCCCGGGCAGGAGGTGGTGCTGGTGCCCGCCTTCACCGGGCTGGGCGCGCCCTACTGGAATGCCGAATGCCGCGGCGCGATCTTCGGGCTGACCCGGAACACCGGCCCGGCGGACCTGGCGAAGGCGGCGCTGGAAAGCGTCGCCTTCCAGACACGCGACCTGATGGAGGCGATGGCGGCCGACCGCGCGGCCGGGCCCGGCGATGGCGCGGTGCTCAGGGTCGATGGCGGCATGGTGGTGTCCGACTGGACCATGCAGGCGCTGGCCGACATCATCGGCGCCCCGGTCGACCGGCCCGAGATCACCGAGACCACGGCGCTTGGCGCCGCCTGGCTCGCCGGGATGGCCGCCGGGGTCTATCCGGGGCAGGAGGATTTCGCCCGCACCTGGGCGCTGGAGCGCCGCTTTTCCCCGCGGCTGGACGCCGGCACCCGGGACGCGCGCTATGCCCGCTGGAAGCAGGCGGTGGCGGCGACCCTGTCGGTGGTCTGATCGTGCGTCCGGGGCTCAGGCCCCGGCCAGATACGTCCGCCAGTCACCGATCGCGGTGATGTCCCGGGCGCCGTCGGTTGCGGCGGCCTCGCAGACGAAGCCGATCGGGGTGGTGCCGTCCGCCAGCCGCACCCGGCCAAGGCCCAGCGGCGCCGGGATGCCGGACAGGAAGCTGCCCAGTTCCGCCAGCGGGATCGCCCAGACCTCGACCGCGACGGCGCCGCCGGTGCCGTCGGCCACCCGCACCATGCCGGGGCGTTCGGGCGGGCCGCCGGGCAGGGCATAGAAGCGGTAGTCCGGGGTCGAGACGGTGGCGCGCAGGAAGCGCGCGCCCCGCGACGTCAGCTGGTGGTTCAGCGGCAGCCCGGCCAGATGGGCGCCGCAGACCGCGATCTCGGCCTCGCCCGGCCCGGCCGCCGGGACGGGCTCGGGCGTCGCAGGCCGCGCCCAGCCGGTGGCGCCCAGGGTCCGCTCTCCCCAGGCCTCGATCCTTGTGCCGATGTCGGCCAGCAGCCGGTCGCGCCCGGCCGGTGCCAGCAGGGTGACGCTGCCCGGCCGCCCGTCGGGCCGCGCCGGGGTCGGCACCGCCAGCCCGCACATGTCCAGGAGGTTGACGAAGTTGGTATAGGTCCCGAAGCGCGAATTCGGCCCCACCGGGTCGGCGGCCAGCTCGGCGCGGGTCGCGAAGGTCGGGAAGGTCGGCACGCAAAGGCAGTCGACCGTGCCCAGCACCGGGCGCACCTTGTGGCGCAATTCGGTCAGGCGATAGAGGCCGCGGAACGTGTCGGTGGCGCTGATCCCCAGTGCCTTCGCGACGATCCCGCGCACCGTCGGGTCGATCGCGTCGGGGTCGCTGGCCATCAGGTCAGCAATGACCGTGTGCCGCTCGGCCACCCACGGCCCGTCATAGAGCAGCTGCGCCACCTCGTAGAGCGGGGCGAAGTCGATCGGCACCAGCGTCGCGCCCTCGGCCGCGAGACCCTCGCAGGCGGCGGCGAACATCGCGGCCTGTGCCGCGTCGCCGAAGAAGCGGAGGCTGGCGGCGTCGGGCACGCCGATCCGCAGACCCGCCGGCACCGGGGCAGGCGGCGCCAGCACCGCGGGCCGGCCGCGGGCATCCTCGGGGTCAGGGACCGCCATGGCGGCGAAGCCGGTCCAGGCATCGGCCACGGTCAGGGCGAAGACCGACACGGTGTCCAGCGTCGCGCAGGCCGGTACCACCCCGACCGAAGACAGCGCCCCAAGGCTGGGCTTCAGGCCGACGATGTTGTTGAGGCCCGCCGGCACCCGGCCAGATCCGGCCGTGTCGGTGCCGAGCGCCAGCGCGACGCAGCCCCGGGCCACGGCCACGCCCGACCCGGACGACGACCCGCCCGGCACGATCTCGGGGTCAAGCGCGTTGATCGGGACAGCATAGGGCGTGCGCACGCCCACCAGCCCGGTCGCGAACTGGTCGAGGTTGGTCTTGCCGACGATCAGCGCCCCGGCCGCGCGCAGGCGCGCGACGACCCAGGAATCCCGGTCGGGCCAGTAGAGCCAGGCCGGGCAGGCGGCGGTGGTGGGGAAGCCTTCCGCGTCGATGTTGTCCTTCACCGCGACCGGCACGCCCCAGAGCGGCCGTGCGGGATCGAAGGCGCCAAGCGCCCTTGCCTGTTCGGCCAGCGCCTCGGGCGTGGCCAGCGAGATGAACATGCCGGGATCGCCCGAGGCGGCGATTCGGCGCAGCGATTCCGCCGCCACCGCCTCGGGAGACAGGCCCGCGACATAGGCCGCGCGAAGGGAAGGCAGGGTGAAGGGAACATCCGTCACCGCCTCAAACTCGTCACTCGTACCGCTCGTCATTCCTGCTTCGGCCCACCCGGTTGCGCAGCGCGACCTTGCGCCATGGCGGCGCTGCGTTCTATTGCTGATTTCGCACCGGTCCGCTGCCGGATTTGCAGCACGGAAAGGCCCCGGCATGCGGCACCTCCTGACGCTGGAACTGATCGAGCAGGTCGCACAGGCGGGATCGATCCGCCAGGCCGCCGAGGACATGAACATCACCTCGTCGGCGCTGAACCGCCGCATCCAGGCCTTCGAGGAGGAACTGGGCACGCCGATCTTCGAACGCCTGCCCCGGGGCGTGCGGCTGAATCCGGCGGGGGAATTGCTGGTCCAGCACATCCAGGCACAGCGCGCCGATCTGGCGCGGGTGCGCAGCCAGATCTCGGACCTGTCCGGCGTGCGCCGCGGCCATGTGAGCATCGTCTGCAGCCAGGCGCTGACGCCGTTCTTCCTGCCGGCGCAGATCGCCGCCTATCGGGCGCAACACCCCGGCGTGGACTTCACCGTGCGGGTCCGCGACCGGTCGGCGGCGGAACGCGAGCTGTCGAACTTCTCGGCCGATCTCGCGCTGGTGTTCGAACCGGTCTATCTGGCGGATTTCGAGATCCTCTACTCGGTGCGCCAGCCGGTCTATGCGGTGATGAAGGCGGACCATCCGCTGGTGACGAAGCCGGTGCTGCGCCTGCGCGACTGCCTCGACTGGCCGCATGTGGTGCCCTCGTCGCCCTATGGCGTGCGCCACCTGCTGGACCTCGCGCTGCGCAGTGCCTCGCGCCGGCTGGAGCCGGTGGTGGAATGCGACAGCTTCGAGTTCATGCGCCGCTATGTGCTGCACGAGAATGCGATCAGCTTCCAGATCTCGGTGGGGCTGATCGGCGCGCAGATCCAGGGCATGGCCTTCCGACCGCTGCCCGAGAAGGACATCCCCATGGGCCACCTGATGCTGGGACAGTTGCGCGGGCGCACCCTGCCGGTCGCCTCGGCCAAGTTCGCCCAGCTTCTGGTCGAGGCGATGGAAGCCCTGGGCGGGACCACCTGACCCGCCGCGGGGATCTCGCAAGCGCCGCCGGCGCGGCAATCCGCGCCGGCGGCGAAGTCTTCGCCTAGCCGGCGTCCGCGCCGCGGACCGATTCCGGATGGCGCGTGATGAATGTGCGCAAGGTCGCGAACAGCACCCGCGCATGGACCAGATCCCCGGCATGCAACGCCTCGCGTGCGTCCTCGCAGATCATCTGCTGCACCGCCTGAGGGCCGTGATGCAGGTGCATCAGATAGTCGCCCAGAAGCGCGGCGCTCATTTCGTTGGTGTGGTCATGCTCGGCCAGCGCCCGGATTTCTGCGCGCGTCAGACAGGTCATGTCTTCGATGTCGTCCAGCGAGATCATCGCTTCGTCCTCCCGTTTCCCGACTTCAATCTTACCGCAACGTCAGCCCCCCTGCCTTGATCGGAGTCAATCCCGACCCGGCGTCGCGTCCCCGTGGCGTGCCGGGGCGGGTCATTCCGGAACTGGCGACGTGCCGGGCTTGTCTCGGCCCTGCGAACGCGGCTAACTCGGGTCAGGCGTGCCGGGGAGGGCCGATGTTCGAGACGATCGCACCGCCGGAGGGCGACCGGCTTCTGGCCCTGATGCTGGCCTTCCGGTCCGACCCGCGGCCCCAGAAGATCGACCTCGGGGTCGGGATCTACAAGGATGACGACGGCCGCGCCCCGGTCATGGCGGCGGTCAAGGAAGCCGAGCGCCGGGTCTGGGAGGCCGAGACCACCAAGGCCTATGTGGGCTCGCTGGGTGACCCCGCCTTCAACGCCGCCGCCGAGGAAAGCGTGCTGGGCGTCGATCATCCGGCCCGGGCCGAGGGCCGCGTGCGCACCTTCCAGACCCCGGGCGGCACCGCGGCGCTGCGGGTCGCTGGCGACCTGATCGCCAACCAGTTTCCCGGCACCAGCGTCTGGATGAGCGATCCGACCTGGATCAACCACGCCCCGGGCCAGCGGGCGGCGGGGAACGGGGTGCGGTTCCATCCCTATGTCCGCCGCGCCGACCGGGGACTGGACCTCGAGGGCATGCTGACGGCGCTGGACGACGCGGCGCCGGGCGACGTGGTGCTGATCCAGGCCGCCTGCCACAACCCGACCGGCGTGGATCTCGGCCCCGCCGACTGGGAGGACGTGACCGAGCTCTGCCGCCGGCGCGGCCTGCTGCCGCTGGTGGACAACGCCTATCAGGGCTTCGGCGGCGGCCGGTCGGCGGATTCGGCGGGGCTGCGCGCGATGGCGGCGCAGGTCCCGTGCATGATCATAACCACCTCGTTTTCCAAGAGCTTCGGCCTCTACCGCGACCGGGTCGGCGCCGTGACCCTGATCGGCGAAAGCGCCGGGGCGGTGGCGCGGGCCGAGGCGGCCTCGGCCTCGGTGATCCGGGCGAACTATTCCATGCCGCCGCACCATGGCGCGGCGGTGGTGGCCGCGATCTGGGTCGATGCCGCCTTGCGGCAGGTCTGGGCGGACGAGCTAGAGTCGATGCGGCTGAGGCTCCTGTCGATGCGCGAGGCGCTGGCCGCCGCGCTGGCCGGGCGGGGCGTCGACGGCGGCTATCTTCTGCGCCAGAAGGGCATGTTTTCCTATACTTGCCTGCCGATGGATGCGGTCGTCGACCTGCGCGAGCGGCACGCGGTCTACCTGACCGACGACGGGCGGATGAACGTGGCGGGGCTGAACGCGGGCAACCTGGAACGCGTCGCCGCGGCCTTCGCGGCGGTGGAGCGGGCCTGACATCGCCGCAACAGCGGCAGGGGAACCGTTCCGGCGGGGCGCGCGTTGTCTGGTCACGTTCCCCGAAGGAGACCTCGCATGACACGTATTGTCCTTGTTTTTCTGACGGTTGTCACGCTTGCCGCCTGCGAGACGGTGGAAGGCGCCGGTCAGGACATCCAGAGCGCCGGGCAGGCGATCGAGACCGAGGCCCGGCAGGCCGGCAACTAGGCAGCGGCGATGCGTCCCTTGACGCAGGCCCGCCCTGTGGGCTTCGATGCCCGCGACGCGCGGCCGATCCCCGGCGCGCCAGGTACGGAGTGGCCGCGATGAAGAACCCGTTCATGAGCATGTGGCTGAGCGAATACAACAAGATGGCCAATGCCGCGAAGGGCCAGATCATGGCCGAGACCTCGCGCCAGCAGAATGCGGCGATGAAGGACTGGACCGAGAAGATGACCGAGATGTACATGGCCTTCTGGTTCCCCTGGCTGAAGAAATGAGCGCCGGGGCAGCGCGCGGGCGGGGCACGGCCCGTTAAGGCGGGC
>JBGAJI010000093.1:0-12006 GCA_044225035.1 Amaricoccus sp.
GATCCGGGCCAGGCGGTCGGACCGCGCCGCCAGCCGCTCGGCGAGCAGCGCGATGCCGCGCGCCATCGCCTCCGGCCGCAGGCCGAGACCGGCGCGCAGCGCCCGCTGCCGCCGCCGCTCGAGCCCGAGCGACAGCAGCCCCGGTCCGAAGCGCCCCGCCCCGCCGCGGGCCAGCGACAGGTGCCGCGCCTGGACGAGCCCGATCAGCGCCCGGGGCAGGCGCGGCGATACCGCGTCCAGCCGCTGCGCCCGTTCGGCGACCAGCGTCTCGGCCCGCGGCAACCCGCGCGCGAGGTCGCGCAGCCGCTGCCCGCGAGACGCCAGCCCGCGCGCCGCCGCCAGCCGCCGCCGCTCCTCGAAGGCGGCCAGGGTCGCGAGCAGGTCGAGCCGCACCGGCACGGCCATCTCCGCCGCCGCCGTCGGGGTCGGCGCCCGGCGGTCGGCGGCGTGGTCGATCAGCGTCGTATCCGTCTCGTGCCCGACGGCGGCGATCAACGGGATCCGGCTCTCGGCCGCGGCGCGCGCCACGATCTCCTCGTTGAAGCCCCAGAGGTCTTCGATCGAGCCGCCGCCCCGCGCGACGATCAAGAGGTCGGGCCGCGGCACCGGCCCGTCGGGCGCCAGCGCGTTGAAGCCGCGGATCGCCGCCGCCACCTCCGCCGCGCAGTTCGGCCCCTGCACCGTCACGGGCCAGAGCAGCACCCGGCGCGGAAACCGTTCGCGCAACCTGTGCAGGATGTCGCGGATGACGGCGCCGGAGGGCGAGGTCACGACACCGATCACCTCCGGCAGAAAGGGCAGCGGCCGCTTGCGGCCCGCGTCGAACAGCCCCTCGGCCGCCAGCGCCTTGCGCCGCGCCTCCAGCATCGCCATCAGCGCGCCGACCCCGGCGGGGGCGATCTCCTCGATCACCATCTGGTACTTGCTCGACCCGGGGAAGGTGGTCAGCCGCCCGGTGGCGATCACCTCCATCCCCTCCTCCGGCCGCACGGCGAGGCCGCGCACCGTCGCCTTCCAGATCACCGCCGCCAGAACCGAGCGGTCGTCCTTCAGGTCGAGATAGAAATGCCCGCTGGCCGGGCGCGAGACCCGGCCGACCTCGCCGCGCACCCGAACCCGGCCGAACTCGCCCTCGATGACGCGGCGGACCGCGCCCGCGATCTCCGATACGGTAAATTCCGGCGCGTTGCCCCCCGCGGGGGCCGCCACCGGTCCTTCGAACAAGTCCATACCGCCTCGCTTGCGCCTGCCGGGCGGCCACCATAGAACGCCGGCAGGGGCGGGCCAAGCGCGGGAGAGCCATGAACATCCTCATCCTCGGCGGCGGCGGCCGCGAGCATGCCCTCGCCTGGGCCTTCGCCCAGAACCCCAAGGCCGACCGGATCTTCTGCGCGCCGGGCAACGCCGGCATCGCCGAGCAGGCGACCTGCGTCGCGCTCGACATCCTCGACGGCGACAAGATCCGGGTCTTCTGCGCCGAGAACGCGATCGGCTTCGTCATGGTCGGACCGGAGGCGCCGCTGGCCGAAGGCGTCGCCGACGCGCTGCGCGCCGCGGGCATCCCGACGCTCGGCCCGGGGCGCGAGGCGGCGCGGCTGGAGGCGTCCAAGGCCTTCACCAAGGAAATCTGCGCGGCGCGGGACATCCCGACGGCGGCGAGCCAGACCTTCACCGACCCCGACGCGGCGGCGGCCTATGTCGCCGCCACCGGCGCGCCGATCGTGATCAAGGCGGACGGCCTGGCCGCCGGCAAGGGCGTGACCGTCGCCATGACCACGGCCGAGGCGGAAGCCGCGCTGGCCGCGATCTTCGCCGAAGGCCCGGGCGCGCGGGTGGTGATCGAGGAGTTCATGACCGGCGAGGAGGCGAGCCTCTTCATCCTCGCCGATGGCGAGCAATTCCTGGTGCTCGGCACCGCGCAGGACCACAAGCGCGCCTTCGACGGCGACCAGGGCCCGAACACCGGCGGCATGGGCGCCTATTCCCCGGCGCCGATCCTGACGCCCGAGGTGACCGAGCGCGCGTTGGCCGAGATCGTCCGCCCGACGCTGGCCGAGATGGCGGCGCGCGGCGCGCCCTTCCAGGGCGTGCTCTACGCCGGGCTGATGATCGAGGACGGCCGGCCGCGCCTCGTCGAGTATAACGTCCGGCTCGGCGATCCCGAGATCCAGGCGATCGCGCTGCGCCTCGGGGCGCAGCTTCTCGACGTGTTCCTCGCCTGCGCCGAAGGCCGGCTCGGCGAGGCGCGGCTGAACTGGGCGGACGACCATGCGCTGACCGTGGTGGTGGCGGCCCGCGGCTATCCGGGAACCCACGCCCGCGGCGAGGAAATCCGCCTGCCCGGGATCGACGATCCGCAGGTCCAGATCTTCCACGCCGGCACCCGCCTCGCCGAGGGGCGGCTGGTGTCGAACGGCGGGCGCGTGCTCAATGTCACGGCGCGCGGCGCCTCGCTGTCGCAGGCCCGCGACCGTGCCTACGCCGCCCTCGCGGGGGTCGACTGGCCCGGCGGCTTCGCCCGCTCCGACATCGGCTGGCGCGCCCTGCGATAGGACGCGCCACAAAGGTCTCATACAGGTTTGCTAACCTGGAGAGCAGTCGTTTTCAGCCAACAGGCTGAAAACCCCTTAAAAAAACTCGCGCGCACCGCGCGCTCCGGTTGGCCGCGAAACCGCGGCCCGCGGCCACCGGCCGCGATGGCGACGCGCGGCCACCGGCCGCGACGGCGGCGCCCCCGGACAGGGACGCCGCCGCCCCCGTCAGTGCTCGCCCCCGGCCATCGCCGCCGCGCGCATCTCCGCCTCGGTGCCGCCGCCGCCATTGAAGAAGGCATTCAGCCCGACCGCGCCGATCGACGCGAGCAGAATGCCGCTGTCGATCAGCGGATGGATCGCGTGCGGCAGCCACATCTTGAAGTCCGGCGCGACGAGCGGGATCATCCCGAGGCCGACCGAGATGGCGACGATGAAGAGGTTGTTGCGGCTGGTCTTGAAATCGACGGCGGAGAGGATGCGAACCCCGGTCGCCGCCACCATGCCGAACATCACCAACCCCGCGCCGCCAAGTACCACCGTCGGCAGGGACTCGACCAGCGCCGCCATCTTCGGGATCAGGCCGAGCACGATCATGATCGCACCACCGGCCACGCAGACATAGCGCGAGCGCACGCCGGTCACCCCGACGAGGCCAACGTTCTGCGAGAAGCTGGTGTAGGGGAAGGTATTGAAGATCCCGCCGATCACCGTGCCGAGGCCGTCGGTGCGCAGACCGGCGGTCAGCTCGGCCTGGCTGATCTTCTTGCCGGTGATGTCGCTCAGCGCCAGGAACATGCCGGTCGATTCGATCATCACCACGATCATGACGAGCAGCATTGTCACGATCAGGATCGGGTCGAAGGTCGGCGCGCCGAAATGGAACGGCGTGATCGGCGCGAACCAGGGGGCGCCGGCCACCTTGTCGAAATGCATGAGACCGAGGCCCGCGGCCAGCACGCCGCCGACGACGATGCCGACCAGCACCGCGATATTCGAGAGAAAGCCCCTGGCATAGCGGGCGATGGCGACGACGACGGCCAGCACGATCAGCGAGATGACGATATTGCCGATCGGCGCATAGGCCGGATTCTCCATCTTCGGCGCGAGGGCGAGGCCCGGCGGCGGGACGGGAACGGCGGCGCCGGCCTTGGCGGCGTCGGTGATGGCGGTCAGCCAGGCGGCGTGCTCCGGGCTGACGATGCGCGGCGCGGTCGGACCCACGGGATTGCCGAAGATCCAGTTGATGCCGACCCGCATCAGCGAGATGCCGATGACGAGGATGATGGTGCCGGTCACCACCGGCGGGAAGTAGCGCAGCATCCGCCCGATCAGCGGCGCGATCAGCATGGCGAGCACGCCGGCGCCGATGATCGCGCCGAAGATCATCCGCGCGCCGTCCGGCCCGGGATTGGCCATGCCGATCGAGACCATCGGACCGACGCTGGCGAAGGTGACGCCCATCATCACCGGCATGCGGATGCCGAACCAGGGCCCGATGCCGAGCGACTGGATGATCGACACCACGCCGCAGACGAAGAGATCGGCGGAGATCAGGAACGCCACATCCTGCGGCGCCAGCTGCAGCGCGCGCCCCACGATCAGCGGCACGGCGATGGCACCGGCGTACATCACCAGCACATGCTGGAGGCCGAGCGTGAACAGTTTCGGCGCCGGCAGCACCTCGTCTACGGAATGAACGGCTTCTGCCATCGGCGATCTCCTCGTTGCGACCCAAGGGAGACCACCCGGCCCTCGCCCCGGCCGGCCGAACGCCGTCGGCGGGGGCGCTCCCTCACGCCGGAGATAATCCGTTCACAATTGCTTCATGTCCAGAAATGCGACGGCCGCCGGCCGCGAAGCACCTACCGGAATTGCCTGAAAGCGCCGCTGATCCGCCGAACTGGCGCGCGTTTGCGCAGCGCGGCGACGCCAATGCCGTGCTCAGATCTGCTTTTCGGGCATTCGCACGACGAGACCGTCGATCGCGTCCGTGACCTTGATCTGGCAGGTGAGGCGGCTGGTCCCCGGATCGGGCTGCCAGGCGAAATCCAGCATATCCTCCTCCATCGCATCCTTCGGCGGCAGCCGATCGACCCAGGCCGGATCGACATAGACGTGACAGGTCGAACAGGCGCAGGCGCCGCCGCAATCGGCCTCGATCCCGGGGATGTTGTTGTCCCGCGCGCCTTCCATCACCGTCATGCCGGTCGCGACTTCGACCTGATGCGGTTTGCCGTTGAATTCGATATAGGTGATCTTCGCCATTCGCCTTCCTCGTCGCGCCGGGGCTTATCTAGTCATAGAGGCCGTCCGCCGCCATACCCGAAACAGGGCGGCGCGCGCCGCGTGACGGATCTCGCATTCATCGCGGCTGTTTTGACTGGCCGGGGGCCGCCCGCTTGCTACATGGTGCGCCGGCGGCGCCCCCTCGGCGCCGCCCAGAACTGGAGGAAATTTCATGAAGCGCAGCGGATCGGCTGTCTGGAACGGCGAGATCAAGGGTGGGTCGGGCAAGGTCTCGACCGAGAGCGGCGTACTCTCGGCGGTGCCCTACAGCTTCGCCAAGCGGTTCGGCGAGGAGAAGGGCACCAATCCCGAGGAGCTGATCGGCGCGGCGCATGCCAGCTGCTTCTCGATGGCCCTGTCCGGCGCGCTCGGCGCCGCCGGCATGACGGCGGACGAGATCGCCACGAAGGCCGATGTGACCGTGGTCCCGGTCGAGGGGGGCTTCTCGATCACCGCCGTGCATCTGACGGTGCGCGCCAAGATCCCCGGCGCCGACGCCGACGCCTTCAAGAAGGCCGCCGAGGGCGCCAAGGCCGCCTGCCCGGTCTCCAAGGTGCTGAACGCCGAGATCACCATGGACGCCGCCCTGGCGTGAGCCACCGGCCGGCGCGGCGGTGGCCATCCGCCGCGCCGCTGGACCGGGCGCCCGTCGTCGGCGGGCGCCGCTCGCGGCGACTTGAGCGCCACTCAAGTTGACCGCCGTTTCCAACGCGTGATACGATTGCGTATTGCGCCGCCTTCGCCGTTTTTCGCCTGACCACCCGATTTTTCCGGGTCCGCCTGAATTGACATCGTTCGCCAGCCATCCGAGCCGGCATTTGGCCGTGACGACTTCGTCGTTGTCTGGTCCGTCGTGCCGCCCGGCCATTTTCATCGAATGGAGCCACGCATGCCGACACCGCGCAACCTGATCGACGAGGACGATCCAGCCCTCGTGAATTTTCTCCACGATCTGCAAGGCAATATCCTGAAGGGTCACGGGCGCCATACCACGCTCAACCGCTTCCTGCGCTTCGACGGTTGCGATCCGGCGGCGGCCCGCGCGGCGCTGGCGCGGCTTGCCCAGGGCGGCTTCATCACCAGCGCGGCGCGACAGATCGCCATCACCAAGGGCGCGAAGAACGGCGGCCCGCGCGACATTCCGGTCGCCTTCCTGATGATCTCGCGCCGGGGCTATGAAAAGCTCGGCTTCACGCTCGACCCGGAGAAGGCGGACGAGGCCTTTCTCGATGGCATGAGCAACCGCGGGCCGAAACCGGCGACCGCCGGTGGCCGCCCCGACCCGGGCCTCGGCGATCCGCCGACGGACACGTGGGATCCGGGTCTCGTCGATCCCGACGCGCTGCTGATCGTCGGCGTCGATTCGCTCGGCACCGAAGCGGCGGCGCAGGCGGCGGCGGATCGGCCGCGTACCAAGCCGGCGGCCGATCTCTCGGCCGCCAAGGCGCTGGTCGATCAGGCGGCGGCCGTGTCGGCCGGGATCGCGCGGGCGCATGCCGATCAGCTCTGCGCCGGGTTCGCCGCCGCCGGGATCAGCATCGTCCATGATGAAAAGGGCCGCGCGCGCTTCAACCGGGCCGGGGACGGCATCGAGCATTTCGGCTATGTCGACGGGCGCAGCCAGCCGCTGCTGCTGCTCTCCGACGCGCAGGGCGAGCTCGGCTCCGGCATCGACCAGTGGAACCCGATCTTCCATCCCGACGAGACGGCGCTCGCCCCCTGCCCGGCCGGCTCGGACTGCGCCGGCGGCTATTTCGTGTTCCGCAAGCTCGACCAGAACGTGAAGGCCTTCAAGGAAGCAGAGGAGGCGCTCGAGGACCTTATCCAGCAGGCCGGGGGCGATCCCGAGCATGCCGGACCGATGGTCGTCGGGCGGTTCGAGGATGGCACGCCCTTCATCCAGAGCCAGACGGCCCTCAACGCGGTGGTCCCGAACAATTTCAACTACGACGGCGATCCCGACGGCAAGACCTGCCCGTTCGAGGCGCATATCCGCAAGACCAACCCGCGCGGCGACGTGTTCCGCAACATCCCGCAAGCCGGTCCGAACGGCGACCGCGCGCCGATCATGGCCCGGCGCGGCATCCCCTATGGCGAGCGCGACGACGATCCGAACGACGATGATACGCCAAAGCCGGAGGGCGATGTCGGCCTGCTCTTCATGGCCTACATGCACAGCGTCAAGGACCAGTTCGAGTTTACCCAGAAGAGCTGGGCGAACAACGAGGGTTTCGTGCGGGGCACACCGGGTATCGACCCGATCATCGGTCAGGGCGGAACCATCGTCCACAAATGGCCGGTGAAACCGACCGAGGATCCAACCGTCGAGTTCCGCTTCGCCGATCACGTGCGCCTTCGGGGCGGCGAGTATTTCTATGCGCCGGGCCTGACCTTCATCGCGGCGATGGCGCCCCCCGCCTCCTGAGCGGCGGAACGGGAAAGAGGGGCCGCGAGGCCCCTCTTTCCTTTACGCGCAGGCACGTCTTTTTGGTCTGCTCGACCGGTTTTGCCCCCCGGTCTCCTTGCCAGACCGCGCGCCCCACCCGGGCGCGGCCTTCGCTTTCGTCAGCTGCAGCCGCTGGTGCCGCCGCAGGTGTTGCACTTCATGCAGGTGCCGTTGCGGACCAGCGTGAAGTTGCCGCATTCGCCGCAAGGATCGCCCTCGTAGCCCTGCATCCGCGCCTTGGCGCGCGGGTCGATCGCCGCGACGCCGGCCGACAGCGTCTCGGTCCGCACCGCGAGGCCGCTGAGCGCGCCGCCGAGGTCGAAGGCCCCGGCCACCGAGGCGCCGCCCTGCAGCAGCACCAGTTCCTGCGGCAGCCGCTTGCGCAGATAGCCGGTCGAGGACAGCTGCTTGATGACGTCGATCGAATGCTGCGCCACCTCGCCGCGGATCTCGCGGACATTGCCGTTCCGGCCCTCGCCCTCGCCGTGGCCGACATCGTCGAAGCTCTCGCCCGTCGGCTTCACATGCGCGAGGTCGGTGCGGTCGAGATAGGAAACCGCCAGCTCGCGGAAGATGTAGTCGAGGATCGATGTGGCGTTCTTGATCGAGTCGTTGCCCTGCACCATGCCGGCAGGCTCGAAGCGGGTGAAGGTGAAGGCCTCGACGAACTCCTCCAGCGGCACTCCGTACTGCAGGCCGACGCTAACCGCGATGGCGAAGTTGTTCATCATCGCCCGGAAGGCCGCGCCCTCCTTGTGCATGTCGATGAAGATCTCGCCCAAGCTGCCGTCGGCATATTCGCCGGTCCGCAGATAGACCTTGTGGCCGCCGACGATGGCCTTCTGGGTATAGCCCTTGCGCCGCTCGGGCAGGCGCTGGCGGTTTGCCTTCTCGATCTCCTTGATGATGATCTTCTCGACGATCTTCTCGGCCAGCACGGTGACCCGCTCGCCCTGCGGCGCGTTCGTCAGCACCTCTTCCAGATCCTCGTCATCCTCGATCAGCGCGGCGCTGAGCGGCTGGCTGAGCTTCGAGCCGTCGCGGTAGAGGGCGTTCGCCTTCACCCCGAGCGACCAGCTGAGTTCATAGGCGGCCTTGCAGTCGCCGATCGTCGCCTCGTTCGGCATGTTGATCGTCTTGGAGATCGCGCCGGAGATGAAGCTCTGCGCGGCGGCCATCATGCGGATATGGCTCTCGACGCTGAGATAGCGCGTGCCGATCTTGCCGCAGGCATTGGCGCAGTCGAAGACCACGTAATGCTCGGGGCGCAGATGCGGCGCGCCTTCGAGGGTCATGGTGCCGCAGACATGGGCGTTCGCCGCCTCGACCTGCGCCCGGCCGAAGCCGAGATGGCGCAGCAGGTCGAAGGCCGGATCGCGCAGCTTCTCGGCCGGGATGCCGAGGACGCGGGTGCAGAAATCCTCGCCGAGCGTCCATTGGTTGAAGACGAAGCGGATGTCGAAGGCGGTCGGCAGCGCCGCCTCGATCTTGGCGATCTCCTCCGCCCCGAAGCCATGGCCGATCAGCGCGGTCGGATTGATCTCCGGCGCGTTGCCGAGCGTGCCGTGGCCCACGGCGTAGGCGACGATCTCCTCGACCTGCGCGGCGGGATAGCCGAGGTTGCGCAGGGCCTGCGGCACGGCGCGGTTGATGATCTTGAAATAGCCACCGCCGGCCAGCTTCTTGAACTTCACCAGGGCGAAGTCGGGCTCGATTCCGGTGGTGTCGCAATCCATGACGAGGCCGATGGTCCCGGTCGGTGCGATCACCGTGGTCTGGGCATTGCGGAACCCATGCTTTTCGCCGAGCTCCACCGCCTCGTCCCAAACCGAATGCGCGAGATTGAGCAGGGCGCGGTCCGGGCAATTCTCGTGGTCGAGCGCCACTGGCGGCACCGCCAGCCCCTCGTAGCCGGTCAGCGCGCCGGTCGCGGCCCGGCGGTGGTTGCGGATCACCCGGCGCATATGGGCCGCGTTCGCCGCGTAGCCCGGGAAGGCGCCAAGCTCGCCGGCCATCTCGGCCGAGGTGCGATAGGCCTCGCCCGTCATCACCGCCGACAGCGCGCCGCAGAGCGCCCGGCCCTCGGCGCTGTCATAGCCATGGCCGAGGGTCATCAGGAGGCCGCCGATATTGGCATAGCCGAGGCCGAGCGTGCGGAAGCGGTAGCTGAGCTCGGCGATCCGCGCGCTCGGGAACTGCGCCATCAGCACCGAGATTTCGAGCGTGATGGTCCAGAGCCGGGTCGCATGGACATAGGCCTTGGCGTCGAAGGTCTCGCCGCGCAGGAAGGTGAGCAGGTTCAGCGAGGCGAGATTGCAGGCGGTATCGTCGAGGAACATGTATTCCGAGCAGGGATTGCTCGCCCGGATCGGACCATCCTCGGGGCAGGTGTGCCAGGCGTTGATCGTGTCGTGGAACTGCACGCCCGGATCTGCGCAGGCCCAGGCGGCATGGCCGATCTGGTCCCAGAGTTCGCGCGCCTTCAGCGTCTTGGCGATCTTGCCGTCGATGCGGCGGACCAGCGCCCAGTCGGCATCCTCGCGCACCGCCTTCAGGAAGGCGTCGGTGACGCGGACCGAATTGTTGGAATTCTGGCCCGAGACGGTCAGATAGGCGTCGCTGTCCCAGTCGGTGTCATAGGTGCGGAACTCGATCGAGCCATAGCCCTGCTCGGCATATTGCAGCACGCGCTTGACGTAGGTTTCCGGCACCATCGACTTCTTGGCCGAACGGATCGCGGCCTTGAGGCCGGGGTTGGCCTTGGGATCGAAGGCATCGGCCTCGGCGCCGTCCCACGAACGGATCGCGGCGAAGATCTCGTTCAGCCGCGCCTCGTGGATCTTGGAGCCGGCGACGAGCGAGGCGACCTTCTGTTCCTCGACGACCTTCCAGTTGATGAATTCCTCGATGTCCGGATGGTCGAGGTCGCAGATCACCATCTTCGCCGCGCGGCGCGTGGTGCCGCCGGACTTGATCGCGCCCGCCGCCCGGTCGCCGATCTTCAGGAAGGACATGAGGCCCGAGGACTTGCCGCCGCCCGCCAGCCGCTCGTTGGCCGCGCGGAGCGAGGAGAAATTGGTGCCGGTCCCGGAGCCGTATTTGAACAGCCGGGCCTCGCGGGTCCAGAGATCCATGATCCCGCCCTCGTTGACGAGATCGTCGCCGACGGACTGGATGAAGCAGGCATGCGGCTGCGGATGCTCATAGGCGCTGGTCGATTTGGTCAGCTCGCCGGTCTGGAAATCGACATAGAAGTGCCCCTGCCCCGGGCCGTCGATGCCATAGGCCCAATGCAGCCCGGTGTTGAACCACTGCGGGCTGTTCGGCGCCGCCATCTGCGCGGCGAGCATGTAGCGCATTTCGTCGTAATAGGCGCGGGCATCGGCCTCGGACGAGAAATAGCCGCCCTTCCAGCCCCAATAGGCCCAGGCGCCGGCCAGCCGGTCGAACACCTGCCGCGCGCTGGTCTCGCCGACCGTCCGCTTGTCCTCGGGCAGGATCGCCAGCCGCTCCTCGTCGGGGACCGAGCGCCAGAGGAAGGTCGGGACGCCCTTCTCCTTCACCCGGCGCAGCGCGGCGGGGACGCCGGCCTTGCGGAAATACTTCTGGGCGAGGACATCCGAGGCGACCTGGCTCCAGCCTTCGGGAACTTCGAGATCGTCGAGGCGAAAGACGATCGAGCCGTCGGGATTGCGAATTTCCGAACTGGTGGCGCGGAAGGTGAGCGCGCCATAGGCTCCGGTTTCCTCGGTCGTGAAGCGGCGTTCGATCTTCATGCTCTGTCCTCGGTCCTTCGGTGCTCTGGTCTGCGGCGCGGTGGCGCCACCAGATGTTGTGGCCTTGGCTGGCCGTGACACCAAAGAATGCCAACTCGCCCCGAGTCGCAACCGAAATATCGTCGGTGACCCAAGATATAGTGGTTGACACGAAATCGGCCGCTAGGGGCGGTTAACCTCCTGTTAGGGTTTGATTCCCGCGGAAGGTGAGCGACCCGCTCACGAAGCGCGGAATGGCCGCAGCGTTGGCGTATCGAACAGGCGGGCGCCGACCACCTTGGCGCCCAATTCGGTCAGGTGGTCGCCGTCGTGGCTGATGAGGCCGCCCTCCGGGGTGAAGAGGTGGCAGGCGCCGCCGGGGCAGAGCACGGCCTCCATGTCGATGAACGCGACGCCCGCCGGGATGCCCGCGCGCAGATCGGCGGTGGTGGCGACGATCTCCACCGGCGGCGCGACGACCGTCCCGGCGAGCGCCGAGGCGCTTTCGCCGACGAAGCCGCGCAGGAAGAGGTTGCCGAAACCCTTGCCGCCGACGACGATGACCTGCTGGTCGGGCCGCGCGTCGAGGGCGGCGACCGTGTCGCCGATCCGCCGCGCCGCCCAGTCCTGCCAGCTCGCGACGAGGACGATCACGTCGGCCTCCGCCGGCAGGGGACCGGGCGCGCGGGTGGCGGCGCAGCGCCTGATCTCGGCGGCGGAGATCAGGCCGCTGACATCCTCGGACCCGAAATAGGTCTGGCAGCGGGCCGGGATATAGCGGGTCGCCACCGCCCAGCCGTCGAAGGCGCCGCTTTCGCGCGCCATGTTGTAGAAATCCTGCGAATGGCTGTCGCCGATGATCAGCAGCCGCTTCTGGCCAGGCGCCGCGGTCGAGAAATCTCGCGGCAGCGCGTTGTAGCGGCCGGCGACATAGGCGCCGCGCTCCAGGGGCGAGACCTCCAGCTGCGCCTCGATCGGCGAGGCG
>JBGAJI010000094.1:0-11915 GCA_044225035.1 Amaricoccus sp.
CAACAAGCGCTAGGGCGAGGCGGCCATGGACAAGTCCCCCGAAGCCTTCCGCACCATCAGCGAGGTCGCCGACGCGCTCGACGTTCCGCCGCATGTCCTGCGCTTCTGGGAAACCCGCTTCACTCAGGTGAAGCCGGTGAAGCGGGGCGGCGGCCGCCGCTATTACCGCCCGGAGGATGTGCGCCTGC
Source organism: Amaricoccus sp. (assembly GCA_044225035.1). Taxonomy (GTDB): domain Bacteria; phylum Pseudomonadota; class Alphaproteobacteria; order Rhodobacterales; family Rhodobacteraceae; genus Amaricoccus. The sequence continues at coordinate 189 of JBGAJI010000094.1, forward strand.
TGCGGGGCATTCGCGGGCTGCTCTATGATGACGGGATGACGATCAAAGGCGTGCAGAAAATCCTGCGCGAGCGCGGCATCCGCCACGTGATCGGCCTCGGCACCCTGGAGAATGGCGAAGCGACGCCCGACCTCGTCGCCGCCGACGCGGCGCCGGTTTCCGCGCCACTCGAAACGATCCCTCCGGCCATGGGGGTCGAGCCCGAACCCGTCCCGCTCGCGCGGCCGGTGGCGCAGGCCGATCTCTTCGCGACCGCCGCGCTTCTGGTCGAGGATCCGCCGGCCCGCGACGCGCCCCCGCCGAAGATGCTCGACAAGGCCGCCCTCGCCAGCCTCCTCGGCGAACTCCAGGCGTTGCGCGACGTCATGACCTCGGACCGGGCGCCGTAGCTGGCCATCCGGCCCGCGGGTCGTTTGCCTCGCCGCCTGTTGGCGAGCGTCCATCCCTAACCGCGGAAGCCCACGCATCAGCGGGCGCCGCCACCATGGGTTGCTTCTGGGCCGGATACAGGTGACAGAGGGGGAAACTCCGGCTTGGCCGAGGCCCGATGACACCGATCCCCTGTTCCAGTTGCGCGCGGGCGGGCTGGCGTCCCGCGGCGCCCGCGGGGGCGCGATGACGCGGCGGGATCGCGCCCCGGCGAGCGAGCTTCGGCGCGGGGTCTGGGGCTGGATGTTGTTCGACTGGGCGAACCAGCCGTTTCAGACACTGGTCCTGACCTTCGTCTTCGCGCCCTATTTCGCGGCCGAGGTGATCGGCGATCCGGTCCGGGGCCAGGCGGTCTGGGGGACCGCGACGGCGGTCGCGGGGCTCGCCGTCGCGCTGCTCGCGCCGGTGCTCGGCGCGGTCGCCGACCGGACGGGCGCGCGCAAGCCATGGATCCTCGCCTTCTCGCTGCCTTACGTCCTCGGATGTCTCGGCCTGTGGCTGGCGGCGCCGGGCACGCCGCAAACCGGCCTCGTCCTTCTCGCCTTCGGGCTCGCCTTCGTCGGCTCGGAATTCACCACGCAATTCACCAATGCCATGCTGCCCGACCTTGGGCCGCGCGCCGAGATCGGGCGGATCTCCGGTTCCGGCTGGGCGCTCGGCTATGCCGGCGGGCTCGTCTCCCTGGCGCTGGTGCTGGCGCTCATGGTGCCGGCGCCGGGCGGCGCGCGGACGCTGATCGGCATCGCGCCGGTCCTCGGGCTCGACCCGGCGCTCGGCGAGCCGGCGCGGGCGACCGGGCCGCTCAGCGCGCTCTGGTATCTCCTCTTCGTCTGGCCGCTGTTCCTCTTCACCCCAGATGCCGAACGGCGCGGACGGCTGGGCGCCTCGGTGCGCGGCGGGCTGGCCGATCTCGCCGCCGCGCTGCGCGGCCTTCTCCGCCACCGGAGCCTCGCGGCCTATCTCATTGCCTCCATGGTCTATCGCGACGCGCTGGCCGCGCTCTTCACCTTCGGTGGCATCTACGCGGCGGGTGTGCTCGGCTGGGGCGCCTTCCAGCTCGGCGTCTTCGGCATCGCCGCCGCCGGGACGGGAGCGCTCGGCGCCTGGGTCGGCGGCCGGGCCGACCGCGCGCTCGGCCCGAAGCCGGTGATCGCCGCCACCATCTGGCTCCTGATCCTCGTCTGCCTCATCGTCCTCGGCACGGCGCCCGGACAGGCGGCGTTCGTACCGGTGGCGGCGGAGTCGCGGGCGCCCGACATCACCTTCTTTCTCGCCGGGGCTTTGCTCGGCGCGGCGGCGGGCGCGCTGCAGGCGGCGTCGCGCACGCTGCTCGTCCATCAGGCGGAGGGGCGGATCGACAGCGCCCAGGCCTTCGGCCTTTTCGCTTTGTCGGGGCGGGCGACGGCGTTCCTCGGGCCGGCGATGATCGCGGCGGTGACCACCGCGACCGGATCGCAACGCCTGGGCGTCACTCCGGTTCTCCTGCTCTTCGTGATTGGACTCGGACTGCTGACCTGGGTCAGAACCGGCGAATCGACAACGGAGACCGCATGACTGCCCGCCGGACCCGATCCGCCCGCCTGACGGTCGCCCTGGCGGTGGCGCTGGTCGCCCTGCCCTGCCTCTCGGCGCTGCCGGGCGGCGCGGCTGCGGCGCGCACCGCGAAAGCCCTGTTCGGCGCGGAGGAGACGCCGACGGCGGGGCCGAGCATTCCGATCGGTCAGAACGCGCGCGGCTGCCTCGCCGGAGCGACGCAACTGCCCGAGAGCGGCCCGACCTGGCAAGCGATGCGCTTGTCGCGCAATCATCACTGGGGCGATCCCGCGACCATCGACTTTATCGAGCGGCTGAGCCGCGAGGCGGTCCGGCTCGGCTGGAAGGGCCTCTATGTCGGCGATATCGGCCAGGCGAGGGGCGGCCCCGTCGGCGGCCATGCCTCGCACCAGACCGGGCTCGACGTCGATATCTGGCTGCTGCCGCCGCCCCGGCTCGACCTGTCGCGGGCGGAGCGCGAGAAGATTTCGGCCAACAATGTGCGCACCGCCGACCAGCGCGGGGTCAATGCCAACTGGACGCCGGCCCACGCCGCGCTGCTCCGCGCCGCCGCGCGCGATCCGGCGGTGGAGCGCATCTTCATCACCCCGCCGGCCAAGCTTGCGATGTGCGCGAGCACGCCGGCGAACGATCGCGCCTGGCTGCGCAAGGTGCGGCCCTGGTGGGGCCACAACGACCATATGCACGTGCGGATGAACTGCCCGAAAGGGTCCGCGACCTGTGTTCCCCCCGCCCCTCTGCCGCCGGGCGATGGCTGCGCCGACGCGGTCTGGTGGGTGACCAAGGCGCTGGAGCCGCCCGATCCGAACGCGCCGAAGCCGCCGCCGACCCCGCCGCTGACCCTCGCCGATCTGCCCGCCGCCTGCTCGCGCGTGCTGAGCGCGCCCTGACTGTCCCTTTTTCCGACCGGTGTGACATGCGTTTGCTGAGTTTGTTCCTGTGCCTTCTCTGGTGCGCCGCCGCGCAGGCGAGCGACTTCCGCCTGATCCAGGATGCGAGCGTCGTCTGGTATGATGGCGACCCCCGCTTCGGCGGCCTCTCGGGCGTCAAGCTGAGCGACGATGGGAGGAGCCTGCTCGCGATCGGCGATCGCGGCGTGTGGGTGACCGCGCGGCTCGAGCGCGACGGCGAACAACTGAAACGCGCGCGCACCACCGGTATCGGGCCGCTGCTCGGCGTCGATGGCAAGCCGCTCTCCGAGCGCGAGGTCGACGCGGAGGGGCTCGCGGTCGACAACGAAGGCCGGGCCTATGTCTCGTTCGAGGGGTTCCATCGCGTCCGCCGCTACGATCCGATCAGCGGTCCGGCGACGCGTATCCCCGGTTTTCCGGCGATGAATCGGTTCCGCGACAATACGGGGCTCGAATCCCTCGCGATCGACGCGAAGGACGAGCTCTATGCGATCCCGGAATTCGTCAATTCGCCCAAGGGCAAGGCGCCGGTCTTCCGGTTCCGGAACGGCGCCTGGGAGAATCCCTACGATATCCAGCGGCGCGACGGATTCTACGAAACCGATGCCGATTTCGGTCCCGACGGCAGGCTCTATCTGCTGGAACGCAAATTCAGATGGCTTGGCGGCTTTCAGACCCGACTGCGCCGCTTCACGCTCAGCGACGACGGTATCCTGAAGGAAGAGACGCTGCTGACCACCCGGTTCGGCGATCTCGACAATATGGAGGGCCTGTCGGTCTGGCGGGACGCGCGGGGCGACACCCGGGTCACTTTGCTGTCGGATGACAACTTCTTCCCGCTGCAACGGACGATGCTGGTCGAGTTCATCGTCAAGGACGGCTGACGGCGGGGCCGAAAAAGAAAAACCCCGCCGGAGCGGGGCTTCGAGCCTGAAGTCGGTCAGAGGCGGATCACTTGATCTTGCCTTCCTTGTATTCGACATGCTTGCGCGCGACCGGGTCGTATTTCCGCACGGTCATCTTTTCGGTCATCGTGCGCGAGTTCTTTTTCGTCACGTAGAAATGCCCGGTGTCGGCTGTCGAGTTCAGCCGGATCTTGATGGTGGTCGGCTTCGCCATTTTTCATTCCTTCTCACAGCGGGACGCGAATCCCGCAGTTCGGCGCGCCAGCGACCGAAATTCAAGGCGCGCTTTGTACGCCTTTCGCTTCGCGTGTCAAGGAGGGCCCGCGAAGCCCGACGCGCCTCACTCGCGCGGCGCGCCGGTTCGCACGACCGCCTGGGCGATGCTGGCTCCGGCCGCGACGAAGAGGCCGATGCCGCCGAAGATATAGCCGATGGTGAAGATCTTGCCGAGCGCGGTATGCGGCGTCAGGTCGCCATAGCCGACCGAGGCGATGGTCACCACCGAGAAATAGAGCGAATCGAGCAGCGACCAGCCTTCGACCAGGCGGTAGAATACCGTGGCGAAGACGATCAGCGCGGCCGCCAGCGTCCCGAGCGCCCTTACGTCCGGCTCGTGGAACGCGCCGCGGAGACCGCGAAACAGATGGCGGAGATGCGGAAACATCCTGGTCGGGCTCCTTGACGCGCACGTGCCGCGCGACGCCGCGCGGTCGCCGCTTTCCATGCCATTCCACGCGCGCCTCCGCCAGTGGCAAGGGTCCAGAACGCCGCGGTCGATCCGTGGGGCAAGTCTCCGCCGCTCGACCATGCCGAGGGCGCGGAAAACCGTTCGGGGAGATGGAGCGGGTGAAGGGAATCGAACCCTCGTATTCAGCTTGGAAGGCTGCTGCTCTACCATTGAGCTACACCCGCGACGACCCGCTTATAGCCGCCGGGTGATGGGCTCTTCAAGCCGGGATCGGGCCGGCGGGCACCAGCCGCTCGAGGAGCGCCGGCAGGTCGGCATAGGCGTGGAGCAGCGCCGCGGGCTGCATCCGCGCCACCGCCGCGCCCTCGGGGCCGAAGGTCACCAGCACGCAAGGCACGCCGGCCGCCCGCGCCGCCTCGCGATCGGTCACCGTGTCGCCGATCAGCACCGCCCGCTCCGGCGCGCCGCCGGAGCGGGCGATCGTCTCGGTCAGATGCAAGGGATCCGGCTTGCGCACCGAGAGGCTGTCGGCGCCGAGCACCGCCGCGAACCGTTCGCGCACCGCGAGCCGCGCCAGCAAGGTCTCGGCCAGCGCCACCGGCTTGTTGGTGCAGACCGCCAGACGCCAGCCCGCGCCGCTCAGACCGTCGAACGCCGCCTCCACCCCGGGATAGAGCCGCGTCTCGCGGTCGATACCGTCCCGATAGAGCTCCAGCAGCCGGGGATAGAAGCGCGTCACCTCGGCCTCGGCGTCCGCCAGCCCGCGCGCGGCGAGGCCCGCCCGCAGCATCGCCCGTCCGCCGGCGAAGGCCTCGGCCCGATGCGCCACCCGATCGAGCGGCGATCCGTAGCCCGCCTCGGCCAGCGTTCCGTTGGCGGCGGCGATCAGGTCGGCGGCCGTGTCGGCCAGCGTTCCGTCGAGGTCGAAGACCGCCACCCGCATTCCGTGCTCCGTTTCGCCAACACGCTCTCATGTCGCGTATTTCCGTAGGGAATTGAAACAGAAACTGATCGAACGCGACCTTTTCGCCCGGTCCGCCCCCTGATAGAAGCGCGGGAACCGTCCCAGCGGAGCCCGAGCGCCAGATGTCCACCGCCGTGATCCTGCTCGCCGCCGGCCAGGGCAGCCGCATGAATTCCGACCTGCCGAAGGTTCTGCATCGCCTCGCCGGCGCGCCGCTCATCGCCCATGCGCTCGCCTCGGCCCGGTCGGTGGAGCCGGAGCGGATCGTCGTCGTCACCGGCACCGGCGCCGACCAGGTCGATCCCGCGCTCGGCGCCCTCGATCCCGACCTGCGCATCGTGCACCAGACGGAGCAACGCGGCACCGGCCACGCCGTCTCGCAGGCCGTGCCGGAGCTCGACGGGTTCGAAGGCGACGTCATCATCCTCTATGGCGACACGCCCTTCATTCGGCCCGAAACGCTGGCGGCGATGTTGAAGGCGCGGCGCGACGGCGCCGCCGTCGTGGTGCTCGGCTTCGACAGTCCGGCGCCCGGCGGCTATGGCCGGCTAATCACCGACGGCGCGGGGCGGCTACTCGCCATCGTCGAGGCGCAGGATGCGACCCCGGCCCAGCGCGCCATAACCCTCTGCAATTGCGGCGTCATCGCCACCGACGCGCGGCTTCTGCCCGACCTCCTGTCGGCGGTCGGCACCAAGAATGCCAAGAACGAGTTCTACCTGACCGATATCGTCGCCATCGCCAATGACCGCGGCCTCCTCGCCAAGGCGATCGCCTGCGACCAGTCGGAAACGATGGGCGTCAACAGCCGCGTCGATCTCGCCGCCGCCGAGGCCGCGTTCCAGGCCCGCGCCCGCCGCGCCGCGCTCGACAATGGCGCCACGCTCACCGATCCCGGCAGCGTCTGGTTCGCGCTCGACACCGTGCTCGGCCGCGACGTGCTGATCGGCCCGAGCGTGGTCTTCGGCCCCGGCGTCACCGTGGAATCCGGGGCGGAGATCGTCGGCTTCTGCCATTTCGAGGATTGCCACATCAGCCGCGGCGCGCGCGTCGGCCCCTTCGCCCGCCTGCGCCCCGGCGCCGAGCTGGCCGAGGACGTGCATATCGGCAATTTCGTCGAGGTGAAGAACGCGATCATCGACGAAGGCGCCAAGATCAACCATCTCGCCTATGTCGGCGACGCGCATGTCGGCACGAGGACCAACATCGGGGCGGGCGCCATCGTCTGCAATTACGACGGCGTCTTCAAGCATCGCACCGAGATTGGGGCCCGCGCCTTCATCGGCTCGAATGTCTCGCTGGTCGCGCCGGTCGCGGTCGGCGACGAGGCGCTGATCGCGGCGGGTTCGGTCGTCACCGAGGACGTGCCCGCCGGCGCGCTCGCCGTCGCCCGGGCGCCCCAGATGAACAAGCCCGGCCTCGCGGCGAAGCTCATGGCCCGGCTCCGCGCCCGCAAGGCCGAAAAGGCGCAAGGCTGATGTGCGGCATCGTCGGTATCCTCGGCCGCCACGAGGTCGCACCGCTGATCCTCGAGTCGCTGAAGCGGTTGGAATATCGCGGCTATGACAGCGCCGGCATCGCCACGCTGCAGGACGGGCATCTCGCGCGCCGCCGCGCGGTCGGCAAGCTCATCGCTCTCTCCGACCTCCTGGTGCAACAGCCGATCCGCGGCCATGTCGGCATCGGCCATACCCGCTGGGCCACGCACGGCGCCCCGAACGAACGCAACGCCCATCCGCATCAGGCGGGCCGCGTCGCGGTCGTGCATAACGGCATCATCGAGAATTACCGCGAGCTCCGCTCCGAGCTCGAGGCCGAGGGCGCCGTGTTCGAGACCGACACCGACACCGAAAGCATCGCGCGGCTCTGCGACCGCGAGCTCAGGCGCGGCAAGTCGCCGGTCGAGGCGGCGCGCGCCACGCTCGCCCGGCTGCGCGGCGCCTTCGCCCTCTGCTTTCTCTTCGACGGCGAGGACGATCTGCTGATCGCGGCGCGGCGCGGATCGCCGCTCGCCATCGGCTATGGCACCGGCGAGATGTATGTCGGGTCCGACGCGCTGGCCCTCGCCCCGCTCACCCACCGCGTCGCCTATCTCGAAGAGGGGGACCACGCCGTCCTGACCCGCGAGGGCGCGGAGATCTTCGACGCCAGCGGCGCGCCGGCCGAGCGCGAGCTTCACGAGATCTCGGCGAAGAATCTCTACGCGGAAAAAGGCCCTTACAAGCATTTCATGGCAAAGGAGATGCACGAGCAGCCCTCGGTCATCTCGGACGCCCTCGCCCGCTATGTCACGGCCGAGCGCGCCGCCGTCCGCCTGCCGAGCGGGGTCGATTTCACCAGGATGGACCGGCTGGTGCTCGTGGCCTGCGGCACCGCCTATTACGCTTGCCACGTGGCGAAATACTGGTTCGAGAGCATCGCCCGGCTGCCGGTCGAGATCGAGGTCGCCTCGGAATTCCGCTATCGCGAGCCGCCGCTCGGGCCCGGCACGCTCGGCATCTTCGTCAGCCAGTCGGGCGAGACCGCCGACACGCTCGCGGCGCTGCGCTATGTCCGCGCGCAGGGTGGCGGCGTGCTATCGGTGGTCAATGTCGAGACTTCCTCGATCGCGCGCGAGAGCGACGTGGCGCTGCCGATCCTCGCCGGGCCGGAGATCGGCGTCGCCTCGACCAAGGCCTTCACCTGCCAGCTGACCGTGCTCGCCGCCCTGGCGCTGCGGGCGGCGCGGCAGCGCGGCGTGCTCACCGCGGCGGGCGAGGCGCATCTCGTCTCCGCGCTCTGCGCCGTGCCGGGGCTGATGTCCCGCGCGCTCGGCGTCGAGCCGCAGGTCGCCGAAATCGCCAAGGATCTGGCCCGCGCCCGCGACGTGCTGTTCCTCGGCCGGGGCACGATGTATCCGATCGCGCTGGAAGGCGCGCTGAAGCTGAAGGAAATCAGCTATATCCACGCCGAAGGGTACGCGTCCGGCGAGCTGAAGCACGGACCGATCGCGCTCATCGACGAGAAGGTGCCGGTGGTGGTTCTCGCCCCCTCCGACGCGCTCTTCGACAAGACGGTCTCGAACATGCAGGAAGTGCTGGCGCGGGGCGGCCGCGTCATCCTGATCAGCGACGCGGGCGGCCTCGCCCAAGCCGAAGCCGGGGCCTGGCGCACGCTCCGCATGCCGGCGGTCGATCCGTTCGTGGCGCCGATCCTCTACGCGGCGCCGGCGCAACTGCTCGCCTACCACGCGGCGGTGCTGAAGGGCACGGACGTCGACCAGCCGCGCAATCTCGCGAAATCCGTGACGGTGGAATAGGCCATGGCCAAGCAGTTTCCCGGATTCGAGCCCGAGCATGACCGTTTCGTCGCCGAGCAGCATGTCTTCTTCGTCGCCACCGCCGCGCCGGAGGGCCGGGTCAATCTTTCGCCGAAGGGCACGGACAGCCTGCGCGTGCTGGGGCCGAACCGTCTGATCTGGCTGAACCTCACCGGCTCCGGCAACGAGACCGCCGCGCATCTGCGCGAGAGCGCGCGAATGACGCTCATGTGGTGCTCCTTCACCACGCGTCCGTTGACCCTGCGCGCCTATGGCACCGCGACGGCGATCCACCGCGACGCGCCCGGCTGGGCCGAGCTCTACGCGCATTTCCCCGAAGACGCCGGCGCGCGGCAGATCTTCGACCTGACCGTCGATCTCGTGCAGACTTCCTGCGGTTTCGCCGTGCCTTTCATGGATTTCCGCGAGCCGCGCGAAACCTTGCGCAACTGGGCGGAGAAGACCGGCCCGGACGGCATCGCGACCTATTGGGCCGAGCGGAACACGCTTTCGATCGACGGCAAGCCGACGGGAATCCCCGTCTCGTGACACCGGACCCGGCCGCGGCGATCGCCGAACTGCGCGCCGCCGCCGATCCGGCCAAGGCGGCGGAAATGCTCGCCTATCACAAGGCGCCCCGTGCGTATCTCGGGCTGGCCGTTCCCGCGATCGAGGCCGCCGTCGCCGGCTGGCGGGCCGGAGCGGATGTGCCCGCGCGCGTCGCCCTCGCCGCCGGGCTCTGGGACAGCGACATCCACGAGGCGCGGATCGCCGCCGCGAAGCTCCTGACGCAGGCGCGGCTCGGTGACGGCGACCCGCTGGTCTGGGCCGAATTCCTGCGCTGGGTGCCGGGTTTCGACGCCTGGGCCATCGCCGATCACGCCTGCAAGGCCGGCGAGCGCCGCCTTGTCGCCGCCCCCGAACGCCTCGACACGGTCGAGGCCTGGGTGGGCGATCCGAACATGTGGGTGCGCCGCGCCGCGCTGGTCGCCACCCTGCCCTGGACCAAGCAGACCCATCCGACGGAAGCGGAAGAGGATGCCCGCGCCCGGATCCTCGGCTGGGCCGCGACGCTGGCGCCGGACCGCGATTGGTTCATCCAGAAGGCGATCGGCTGGTGGTTGCGTTCGCTGTCGCTGCGCGACCCGCGGCGCGTCACCGCCTTCCTCGCCGGCCCGGGCGCCGTGCTGAAGCCCTTCGCCCGCCGCGAAGCCCTGCGCCGCCTGCCGTCCTGACGCGGGCTATCCGCCGGTGTGGCTCATGTGGCGCGAGACGCGCCCCGCGACGGTCTGGCGCGAATAGTCGAAATCGTGGCCCTTCGGCTTGCGGGCGATCGCCGCCTCGATGGCGCGGACCACCGGCGCGTCGTCTTCCGGATTCGCGCGCAGCCCCGAACGCAGATCGGCGTCGGCGTCCTGACCGAGGCACATGAACAGCTGCCCTGTGCAGGTCAGCCGCACGCGGTTGCAACTCTCGCAGAAATTATGGGTCAGCGGCGTGATGAAGCCGACGCGGCCACCGGTCTCGGCTACCCGCGCATAGCGCGCCGGCCCGCCGGTCCGCTCGGTGGAATCGACCAGCGTCCAGCGGCTCTCCAGATCCCGGCGCAAGGCCTTCAGGGAATAGTACTGGTCGAGCCGGTCCTCGTTGCCGAGATCGCCCATCGGCATCACCTCGATGAAGGTGAGGTCGTGCCCGCGCGCGCCGCACCAGGCCACGAGGTCGTGAACCTCGTCGTCGTTGACGCCTTTCAGCGCCACGGCGTTGATCTTGACCCTCAGGCCGGCGGCCGCCGCGGCCTCGATCCCGTCCAACACCTGTTCGAACCGGCCCCAGCGGGTGATCGCCCGAAACTTCGCCGGGTCGAGCGTGTCGAGCGAGACATTGACCCGCCGGACGCCGCACGCCGCGAGCTCCGCCGCGAAGCGCGACAGCTGGCTGCCATTGGTGGTCAGGGTCAGTTCCTCGAGCGCGCCGCTGTCGACATGACGGCCCATGGCGCGGAAGAAGCTCATGATCCCCTTGCGCACCAACGGCTCTCCACCGGTGATTCGCAGCTTGCGAACCCCAAGGCCGACGAAGATCGAGCAAAGCCGATCCAGCTCCTCGAGGCTGAGCAGCTCCGCCTTCGGCAGGAAGGTCATATGTTCGGACATGCAATAGACGCAGCGGAAGTCGCAGCGATCGGTGACCGAGACCCGCAGATAGCTGATCGCGCGCTGGAAGGGATCGACGAGACTTGGCGTTCCGACCACGGGCGAAGCCCCTCCCTCGGGCATGTTTCCACAGGATAGGCGCCGCGAGGCCGCTCTACAAGGAGACCGCGACTTTCGGACAGGGCGCCGCCTCGGCGATCCCGATGGCGGGACGGGGCCTCGACAGGCGGGGGCGCCCCGTGCGATCCTTCGGAGCGGCGGAACGAGGGCGGTGACAATGGAAATGGGATCGTTCCCCGATGTTTGGCGGATCGGGTGATGCGGGTCGCGGGATGCCCGACGCTGGCTCCGGGTGACGATTGGGACGCGGTGACCGCCCGGTTCCGCTGGCCGGCGCTCGGGCGCTACAACATCGCCGAGGCCGCCTGCGACGCCTGGGCCCGGCTGGAGCCCACGCGTCTCGCCCTGCGCCATCTCGGGCCCGAGGGGGTGCGCGACTGGTCCTACGGCGATCTGGCGCGAGAGTCCCGGCGGCTCGCGAACGCCTTCGCGGCGCACGGCGTCGGCCGCGGGGATCGCGTCGCGGTACTGATGCCGCAATCGCCCGAGGCGCTGTTGACCCATTTCGCGGCCTATCGCCTCGGCGCGGTCGTCGTGCCGCTCTTCACCCTGTTCGGCGAGGAAGGGCTGCGCTTCCGCCTGATCGACAGCGGCGCGGTCGCGCTGGTCACCGACGCGGCGAACCTGCCGAAGGTCCTCGCGATCCGGGACGAGACACCGGACCTGCGCGCCGTCCTCTCGATCGGCCCCGGCACGCCGCCG
>JBGAJI010000095.1:0-11609 GCA_044225035.1 Amaricoccus sp.
CGCGCCTCCTCGCCGAGCTTGTAGAACCTGAGGCCGGCGTCGGCGTAGAGCGGCAGTTGCTCGGGGCTCGTCTCGTAGAAGGCGGCGCGGCCACCGGCGGCGCGGGCGGTCTCGACGAAGCGCCAGATGAGCTCGGGCCAGAGCTCGACCGGGCCGACCGGATCGAAAAGCGCGATCCAGGAGCTGCCCTGCCGGCCGTACATGACGAAGGCGCGGCCGTCGTCCGAGAACATCAGCCGCTTGTCGCCCATCCGCGCGAGATTGGCGCCCGCCGCCGGTTGCGCGCGGATCACCTCGACCGCGCGGGCCAGCGTCTCGCCGTCCGGCCGGGCGCCCCGGTCCGGCGCCGGGCGCAGCAGCGACCAGGCGGCGGCGAGCCCGGCCAGCAGGCTCGCCCCGAACAGCGCGCGCAGGCCGCGCGGCGCCTCGGCGGAGATTTCGAAGGTGAACCAGCTCTCGGCGCCGAACTTCGGCTGTTCGAACACGAAGAGCAGCAGCGCGAGCGCGCAGAGCAGGACGACCGCGACGGCCGCGATCCAGGGCGGCGTCAGCTGGATCTCGAGCAGCGCCGCGCGCCGGTCGAAGGCCCGCCGCCCGAGCAGGAGCGCGATGACGAGCAGCAGCAGCGCCGCCGCCTCGAAGATCGCCACCGCCTTGACCAGCGACAGGACCAGAGCGGCGGCGGCGGCGAAGAGCGCGGTCCACCAGGCGCCATCGAGCCGGAAGGCGAGGCCGCGGGCCGAGATCATCAGAAGCGCGCCGAGGACGCTAGCCAGGAAATGCGCGCCCTCGATCAGGGGCAGCGGCAGGAACTCGTTCAGCCATTCGAGGTCGATGCCCCGGGCAGGCGTGACGGCGGAAAACACCAGCATGGCGCCGAGCATCAGCGCGAAGGCGGCGATCGCCTGCGGTGCGAGGCCGCCGGTCGCCCGCATCACCGGCATCGCCGGGCTCGTCAGCCGCCGCGCCTCGGCGAAGGCGAGGCCGAGCGCGGCGATGGCGAGCGGCAGCGCCTGATAGACGAGGCGATAGAGCGCGAAGGCGGCGAGGATCTGGGCGGTCGGCGCGGTGCCGGCCAGCGCGGCGAGCAGCACCGCCTCGAAGACGCCGAGCCCGGCCGGAACGTGGCTGAGCACACCGAGCGCCAGCGCCACGGCGAAGAGCGGCAACAGGGTGACATAGCCGATGGCACCGGCCGGCAGGAAGGCCCAGAGCACGCCGGCGGCGCAGGCGATGTCGAGCGCCGTGATGCCGAGCTGGCGCAGCATCAGCCCGCGCGGCGGCAGGTCGATCACATGCCCGCCCGGCAGGCGCGCCGCGCGCCCCGCGAAGGCGAGCGGCAGGCAGGGCGCCGGCCCGGGCGAGCGCGGCGAGCGCGCCGGTCGCCGCGAGGCCGATGCCGAAGGCGGCGGTGACGAAGATGACGACGCGCGCGATATCGCCCGGACCGATGCCGAGCGGCGTATAGAACCGCAGGCGCACGGCGCCGCCGCTGAGCGGCCCGAAGCCCGCTGTCTGCGACACGGCATAGGCCGCCGCCGCGCCGGGTGCGATCCGCCGCCAGGGCTGCGGCGCGCCGAGCGCGGCGAAGGCGGTGGCATCATAGAAGGTCAGCGCCAGAAAGCTGGCCGCCGTCAGCAGCATGGCGAGCCCGATGCGCCAGGGCGGCGCCGCGAGCAACGCGGCGACCACCTCGGGATAGCTCGTCTCCGCCGCGAGCCGGGTCAGCGCGGCGACGGCGAGGACCAGCGCCGCGAGGGTGAAGCCGGCGATCAGCAAGCCGCGCCGACGCCCGGACCAGGCGAGAAGGCGCGCCCGCCGCCCGGCGGTCAGGATGGGATCGTCGCGTTCGAAGTCAGTCATCCGGGACCTCTCGCCAGCGCCCGGAGCGGGAGGCGCGAGCGGTGACCGCATGCCCCGCCGGCCCGCGAATCGCAAGGGCCGCGGGTCCCGGTCCTATCGTCTTGCGACCGTCACGGAGGGCGGGCACAGTCGCGCGCGTCAGCCTGATCCGAGGGAAAACGCCATGCGCCACCGCCTCCTTCCGCTCGTCGCCGCCATCGCCCCCGTCATCGCAGGCGCGTTCGCGGCGCCCGCCGGGGCCTTTACGCTCGATATCCTGCATATCAACGATTTCCACAGCCGGATCGAATCGATCAACAAATTCGACTCGACCTGCTCCGCCGAGGACGAGGCGGCGGGCGCCTGCTTCGGCGGCGCGGCCCGTCTCGCGACCGAGATCAAGGCACGGCGCGACGCGGCCGAGGCGCGGGGCGAGCCCGCGCTGCTCCTGTCCGCGGGCGACAATTTCCAGGGATCCCTGTTCTTTACCACCTATTCCGGCAAGGCCGAGCTCGCCTTCCTGAACGAGATGGGCTTCGATGCGATGGTGCTCGGCAATCACGAATTCGACCTCGGTCCGGCGCCGCTCGTCGCCTTCATCGAGGGGGCGAAATTCCCGGTGCTGTTCGGCAATGCCGACGCCGCGGCCGATCCGAAGCTTGGACCGCTCGACAAAGGGCCGCTGATCCTCGATGTCGCGAGCGAGAAGGTGGCGATCCTCGGCGCGATCACCCCGGAGACGGCCGAGATCTCGACGCCCGGCCCGACCGTCACTTTCGGCGACCCGATCGCCTATCTGAAGGACGCGGTGGCCAAGGTCGAGGCGCAGGGCGTCGATCACATCATCGTGCTGAGCCATCTCGGCGTTCCGGCCGATATCCGCGTCGCCGAGCAGGTGCCGGGGATCGATGCCATCGTCGGCGGCCATACCCACACGCTCTTTTCGAACACGGTGGAGGGCGCGCCCGAGCCCTATCCGCTGATGGTCGAGGGACCGGGCGGCGCCTCGGTGCCGATCGTCTCGGCGGGGTCCTATTCGAAATATCTCGGCGAGCTCACCCTCACCTTCGACGACGACGGCGTGGTCACGGCGGCGAACGGCGAGACCATCCTGCTCGATGCCAGCGTGACGCCGGATCCGAGGGTGCTGGAGGAGATCAAGACCTACGCCGGGCCGATCGAGGAACTGAAGGCGAAGAAGGTCGCGGTGATCGGCGCGGATATCGACGGCAGCCGCGAAAGCTGTCGCGCCGGCGAATGCCAGATGGGCGATCTCGTCGCCGAGGCGATGCTCGACCGGGTGAAGGGCCAGGGCGTGACCATCGCGCTGCAGAACGGCGGCGGTTTGCGCGCCTCAATTCAGGGCGGCGAGGTCAGCAAGGGCGACGTGCTGGCCGTGCTGCCCTTCCAGAACACGCTCTCGACCTTCAATATCAAGGGGTCGGGCCTCATCGCCGCGCTGGAGAACGGCGTCAGCCAGGTCGAGGAGGGCGGTGGCCGCTTCCCGCAGGTGGCGGGGCTGAAATTCAGCTGGGATCCGTCCGTCGCGCCGAACGCCGGGCGGATCAAGGAGGTCCTGGTCTTCGAGAAGGACGCCTGGGTGCCGATCGCGCCGGACAAGGTCTATACCGTCGCGACCAACAACTTCATGCGCAACGGCGGCGACGGTTATGTGGCGCTGCGGGATCAGGGCACCGAGGCCTATGATTTCGGTCCGAACCTCGAGGATGTCGTCGGCGACTATCTCGCGAAGCATCCCGACTACGCGCCGGGCACCGACGGACGGATCACGCGGATCGAGTAGCGGCCCCCTTGGTCCGCGACCTCCCCGGCCCGACGAGCCGGCGCGACCCGCGTCGGCCGGGCCGTTGGCAGAGCGCCGCGAACGACGCGTCGCCCCGCTCACTCCCGCCGGTGGCAGGCGGGCGGGGACGGATTTGTGTACCCTGGATCCGTCTAGGGAAAGGCTTCAGGCGACGGCCGCGCCGGTCACTTCCGCCAGCGCCAATTCGACGATCTCCGGGCCCGCGCCGGGGCGGTGCGCGCGTTCGGACAGGGTCCGGCGCCAGGCGCGCGCGCCGGGGCGGCCCTGGAACGCGCCGAGCATGTGGCGGGTGACGTGAGCCAGCTCGGCCCCGTCCCGAAGCTCGGCCTCGATGTAGGGCAGCATCGCGCGCACCGCGTCCTCGGCGGCGACGTCCGGCGTGGCGGCGCCGAAGATCCGGCGATCGACCGCGCCGAGCAGCGCTGGATTGTGATAGGCCGCGCGCCCGATCATCGCCCCGTCGAGCCCCTGGCCGAGAAAGCCCTCCGCCATGTCGAGATCGGTGATCCCGCCATTGATCGCGATCGTCAGTTCGGGGAAAGCCAGTTTCATCCGCCGCGCGAGATCATGGTCCAGCGGCGGAATCTCACGGTTCTCCTTGGGGCTGAGACCCTGGAGCCAGGCCTTGCGCGCATGGATGGCGAAATGCCGGACCCCCGCCTCCGAGACGCGGGTCAGGAAATCGGGCAGGGCCACCTCCGGGTCCTGATCGTCGACGCCGATCCGGCACTTGACGCTGACCGGCACCGGTCCGGCGGCGGCGATCATCGCGCCGGCGCAGTCGGCGACCAGCGCCGGCTCGCGCATCAAGGCCGCGCCGAAGCAGCCGGACTGCACCCGGTCCGAGGGACAGCCGACATTGAGATTGATCTCGTCGAACCCGAGGTCGCGGGCGATCCGCGTCGCCTCGGCGAGCTCGGCCGGCACCGAGCCGCCGAGCTGCAGCGCGATCGGATGCTCGTCCGGCGCGAAGCGCAGCAACCGCTCCCGCGGTCCGCGCAGCACGGCGCCGGTGGTGACCATCTCGGTATAGAGCAGCGCCCGACGCGTGAACCGCCGGTGAAACGCCCGGCAATGCCGGTCGGTCCAGTCCATCATCGGCGCGACCGAGAGGCGCGCGGCCCGGTTCTGCGAGGTTTCGTTCATCCGTCCCGCGCCGCCCTTACGGCGACTCCGTCCTGTTGCTGCCAGCCGGCGATGTATTGCCGGAGGGGGCGCAAGGGAAGGTGCGTCCGACCGCCTGGAGGGGACCGTCGCGGTTTCCTTCGCCCGTCGAAGTCGCAGGACTGTCCAAAATTTGATCGCCGACGCTGTTCCCCCCGATTCGAGGTGCCCGCGCGGTTGCGTCGCGGCGGGGAATGTTCATAAGCTCGGGCCAGAGCCGATACCGGGCGCCAGGGGCGCGCGGATCGGCCGCAGGCAGCGAGACCGGCGCCTTCCGCCGGACAGCCATCCCAGATCGCGCCGGAAATAGTCCGGGACGCCTCGCGCCCGGCGGCCTCGCCGCCGTCGCCCCGGGGTTCCGCCGGACGATCGTGAGCGCGGACCCGGACCTCGACGATAGGGAGCTTGGCGTGATGCGCAAGGATACCAACCACGGCCTCTATGACCCGAGCCTCGAGAAGGACAGCTGCGGCGTCGGCTTCCTGACGCGCAAGGACGGCGCGCAGACCCACGACCTGCTGCTGAAGGGCCACGAGGCGCTGTGCGCGGTGCCGCATCGCGGCGGAATGTCGTCGGAAGGGGTCGGCGACGGCGCGGGCGTGACCGTCGACCTCTCGATCGCCTTCTTCTCGGGCATCCTCGGGCGGGCGCTGGAGCCGGGCGGCTTCGGCGTCGGCAATTTCTTCCTGCCGGGCGATCCGGGCTCGGAGCCGGAGGCGGTCCGCATCATCGAGGCGGCGCTCGCCGACCATGGGCTCGTCCTGCTGGCACGGCGCGACGTGCCAGTCGACGACAGCGTGCTGCGCCCGGCCGCGATCCGCCATCAGCTGCCGATCCGGCAATGGATCTTCGCGGCTCCGGAGGGCTTGCGCGGCGCGGCGCTGGATTTGCGCATCCATCAGGCGCTGCTCGCCATCGAGGCCGAGGCCTATACGCGCGACACGCTCGCCGGGCTCTATCCCCTGTCGATGTCGGCGCGGACGCAGGTGTTCAAGGGGCGGCTGAATTCGAACGAGATCGTGCCCTATTTCCGCGACCTGACCGATCCGGTCCACGCGGTCCATACCATGTATTTCCATACGCGCTTTTCCACGAACACCGACCCCCATCCGACCATGGCCCAGCCGTTCAGGCTGATGGCGCACAACGGCGAGCTCAATACCGACAAGAAGAACCGGCTGTCGGAGGCGGCGATCGCCAAGGCGAAGAACCGGCTGATCGTCCGGCCGCGCGGCCAGTCCGATTCCTGCCGCCTCGACCAGACGCTGGAGGCGCGGGTGATCGAGGACGGGGTTGATCTTGTGACCGCCGTCGTCTCGATGATGCCGCCGGCCTGGGAGAACGACGACACCCTGTCGCCGCGCGTGCGCGCGATGCTGGAATATTTCTCGCTCTACGAGGAAAAGAACGACGGCCCGGCCGCGCTCATCTTCGGCGACGGCACGATCATCGGCGCGCGGCTCGACCGGCTCGGCCTCAGGCCGCTCAGGACGGTCGAGACGCATGACTATCTCGCGGTGATGTCCGAGGCCGGGCAGATCGACTTTCCGCCCGAGACGGTGATCCGCCGCGGGCGGATCGAGGCCGGGGGCATGCTCTTCTGGGACCACGACGCCGACCGCTGCTATGGCACGGTCGAGGCGCTGGAGATGCTGGCGGCGCGGCGCGACTATCCCGCCCTGCTCGAAGGCGCCCGGGTCCGGCTCGCCGACCTGCCGGACGTTCCGGCGGAAAAGCAGGGCTCGCCGCTGCGCTATTCCGGCGATCTCGACCGGCATGCCCGCTATGTCGCCTATTCCCACAATCAGGAGAGCTTCCGGTTCATGATGGACCCGATGCTGGCCACGGGGGCGGAGAAGATCTCGGCCATGGGTTACGGCAATGCGATCAACGCGCTGTCGGATACCGAGGGCGGGGTGGCGAAATATTTCTCGCAGCGGTTCGCGCAGGTGACGAATCCGCCGCTCGATTCGATTCGCGAGATCGACGGGATGACCATGCGGGTGGCGCTGGGCGCCAAGCCCAACATCGGCGCCCAGGCGGCGCGGCAGATCGTGGTTGATTCGCCGATCCTCACCCATCTCGAAATGCTGAAGATCCGCGAACAGACCGAGACGCCGGTCAGGCGGTTCGAAATGCTGTACGAGCCGGTGTTCGACGATCCCGAAGGACAGCGGGCGTCGATGGTCGGCGCCATCGACGCGCTGGCCGAGGCGGTGACGAATTTCGCGACGCGCGAAGGCGGCGGCATCGCCGTCATCACCGACCGGCATGTGTCGCGCGCCCGCGCGGCGATGCCGGCGACGCTGGTCGTCTCGGCGATCAATCAGCGGCTGATCGCGGCGGGAATGCGGCTGCGGGTCTCGATCATCGTCGAAAGCGGGCAGATTTCGTCCTCGCACCATGTCGCCTGCGCGCTCGGCTTCGGGGCCTCGGCGGTCTATCCGCTCGGCGTGCAGTTCCGCGCCGAGGAGAAGTTCGGCGCCGAGGCGGACAAGGCGTTCAAGCGCTTCGCCAAGGCGGCGGAAAAGGCGCTGATGAAGACCATGGGCAAGGTCGGGCTGTGCACCGTCGAGAGCTACTCGGGCGGCGAGTTCTTCGAGCCGAACTTCCTCGACACCAACGACCCCGTGCTGCGCCGCTATTTCCCGGACGTGAAATCGGCGGTCGGCGGAGCCAATTTCGCGGTGATCGCCCAGGCCGCGGCCGACTGGCACCGGCGCGCGCTGAGCGTCACGCGCGAGGAGGAGGTGCCGATGCTCGGCCTCTTCAAGGAACGGGCCGAGGGCGCGGGGCACAGCTATGGCACGACGGCCGTGCGCGGCTTCGTCGAGATGACCGAGGAGGAGGTCGTGTTCCCGACGGCGGGAGAGGAGGCCGATCCGCTGCGCCTCTTGACGCTGAACCGGCTGGAGGACGCCTTCGGCATTTCCGACGAGGGTTATACCAACAACAGTTTCGACCGCCTGACGGAAAAGGCGATCGACGGTTTCCAGATGACGCCCGGGTATCGTGCCTTCGTCCGCATGATGGCCGAGGAGCGCGTCCTGCGCCCGGCGGCGCTGCGCGACGTGCTGTCCTTTCCGGCGGACGCCCGCTACCTCGGCTCGGCCGAGGAGTTCGGGCGCGAGCTCGGGCGGTTCGACCTGCGCGGCAACAACAGCTTCCTCGTGCGGGGCCTCACCTGCGAGGCGGTGGACGGCGACCATTTCCGCCTGCGGCTGACCGGATCGAAGCGCGATATCGCGCGGCTGGACGCGCTGGGGCAGTCGCTGGTCGACCGGTTCGACGGCGATATCCTCGGCCATTGGCTGGAGGCCGGGGCGCTGATGCTCCAGGCGCGCGGCGCCGCGCTCGACTGGCTGCGCCGTCTGCGCCGGGCGCCGGAACCGCTGCCGCTGCGCAAGGTACAGCCGGCGCATGAGATCACTCCGACGCTCGCCTCGGGCGCCATGTCGCACGGCGCGCTGGTGGCGACGGCGCACGAGGCGGTGGCGCATGGCACCAACATGGCCGGCGGCATGTCGAACTGCGGCGAGGGCGGCGAGCATCTGAGCCGTTCCGGCACCATCCGCGGCTCGAAGATCAAGCAGTTCGCCTCCGGCCGCTTCGGCGTCTGGGCCGGCTATCTCGCCGATCCGATGCTGGAAGAGATCGAGATCAAGATCGGCCAGGGCGCGAAACCGGGCGAGGGCGGCCAGTTGCCCGCCGCCAAGGTCACGGTGGAGATCGCGGCGGCCCGCGGCGGCACGCCGGGCGTGGAGCTCGTCTCGCCGCCGCCGCACCACGACACCTATTCGATCGAGGATCTGGCGCAGCTGATCCACGACGCCAAGGCGGCGCGCTGCCGGGTGGTGGTGAAGCTCGTCTCGTCCGAAGGCATCGGCACCATCGCCGTCGGCGTGGCCAAGGCCGGCGCGGACGTGATCAATGTGGCGGGCAATACCGGCGGCACCGGCGCCGCTTCCGTCACCTCGCTCAAATACACCGGCCGGGTGGCCGAGATCGGCGTCGCCGAGGTGCATCAGGCGCTCTGCGCCAATGGTTTGCGCGGCAAGGTGGTCCTGCGCTGCTCCGGCGCGCACCAGACCGGGACGGACGTGGTGAAATCGGCGCTGCTCGGCGGCGACAGCTTCGAGTTCGGCACCACCGCGCTGATGATGCTGAAATGCGTCATGGCCAAGAACTGCAACGTCAAATGCCCGGCCGGCCTTACCACCAACCCCGAGGTGTTCGACGGCGATCCCCGGGCGCTGGCGCAATATCTGCTGAACATCGCCCATGAGGTGCGCGAGATCCTCGCCTCGCTCGGGCTCCGGTCGCTGCGCGAGGCGCGGGGGCGGGCGGATCTCTTGCATCTCGTGCACCATCCGGCCGCGGTCGGCCAGCTCGACCTGCGGGCGATGCTGGCCGAGGTGGAAGAGATCGTGATCGACGATCCGGTCTATATGGAGCGCGATTTCGCGGTGGACGACGCGTTCCTGGACCTCTTGCGCCCCGCGCTGATCGACGGGGTGGTCGACAAGGTGGAACTCGGCGGCAACCTGCGTCTCGGCAACCGGAACAAGTCGGTGGGCGGCCAGCTCGCCATCGATGTCGAGCGGATGCTGAACCACGAGCTGCGCGACACGCCATTGCCGATGACGCTGACCGACGATCGCGGCCGGCGCTTCCTGCGCCCCGGCTCGGTGCGCATCGCGACGCAAGGCTCGGCGGGCCAGTCCTACGGCGCCTTCTGCAACGACGGCATGGTCATGGTCCATACCGGCACCTGCAACGACGGGGTCGGCAAGTCGGCCTGCGGCGGCGAGATCGTCATCCGCTCGCCCGGTGGCGGCTCGGACGAGCCCGGCGGCAATGTGCTGATCGGCAATTTCGCTCTGTTCGGCGCGACCGGCGGCCGGACCTTCGTCGAGGGACAGGCCGGCGACCGTTTCGCCGTGCGCAATTCCGGCGCAACGGCGGTGGTCGAGGGCGTCGGCGACTTCTGCGTCGAATACATGACCAACGGCGCGGTGCTGAATCTCGGCGCTTTCGGCAAGGGCTTCGCCAACGGCATGTCGGGCGGCTTCGCCTATCAATACGATCCCTACGGCGAGCTGGCGCATCGGGCGAGCCACGATTCGGTCAAGCTCGGCCATATCGGCGATGGCGACGAGGAGGCGATCATCCACGGCCTCGCCGTGCGCCAGCTGCTGGAATGGCATTTCGCGGCGACCAATTCATCCAAGGCCGAATGGCTGCTCGCCAACTGGGAGGCGGAATCGGGCCATTTCGCCTATGCCCTGCCGCGCGCGCTGCTGCTCTATCAGGACGCCGATACGATCCTCGCGAACAAGCCGCGCAAGGACCTGCTCGAAGAGCTGGCCTCGGCGCTGGCCGCGCATCAGGTGCGCCGGCTGAAGCGCGCCTGGCGCTCCGGCGCGCCGGTGCTGAGCGGCCGCGCGCCCGGCCATGGCGAAATGCCCAATGAGGAGATGTTCCAGCTGCTCAACAACTGGACGGTGCTCGAAGCGGCGCAGGAACTGGCGCGCAGCCGGCTCAAGGCGACGTCCGCCAACGAGCCGGCGGTGCGCAAGGCGGCGCGCAACCTGATCCTGACCGAGGATTTCGCCCTGATGGCGCGGCTGCTGCGCCATGCGCGCGAGGCGATCGCCGGCTATTCCGACCCGGAACTCGCGGTCCTGATCTCGAACAAGCGGATCGGCGACTACAAGGAGGCGCTGGCGCTGCGCAACATTCTGTCGATGGACAGCCCCGGCACCTACGGCTGGATCCTGCGCCACGACCGCCGCAACCGCGAGGCGATCGGGCCGATGCCCTCGTTCGAGGAACTGTTCGCCCGCGAGTCGCTCGCCGAAGCGGCGCGGGGCTGAGCGATGAACATTCCCTTCATCCCCGAGGACGCGCCCTTCTCCGGCGACCAGCGGGTCTGGCTGGCGGGATTCATCACCGGCCTGCGCTCGCGCGCCGTGCTGGTCGCGGTGCCGGCCGAGACCGGGCCCGCGACGGTGCTGAACCTGCTCTATGGCAGCCAGACCGGCAATGCCGAGGCGGTGGCCGAGGCGGCGGCCCGGACGGCGCAGGGCATGGGCTTCGAGGCCCGGACCCAGGCGCTCGACGACGTGAGCATGGAGGCGCTGGCCGGCATGCGGCGGATCATCGTCGTCTGTTCGACCTATGGCGAGGGCGAGATGCCCGACAATGCGCAGCTGTTCTGGGAGGCTCTGTCCGCCCCGACCGCGCCCCGGCTCGAATCGGCGGAATTCGCGGTGCTGGCGCTGGGCGACACCGGCTATGACGGCTTCTGCCAGGCGGGAAAGCTCATTGACCTGCGGCTTGAACAGCTCGGCGCCCGTCGGCTGGCGCCGCGGGTCGATTGCGACGTGGATTACGACGAGCCCGCCGCCGCCTGGATGGCCGCGACCCTGCCGCTCGCCTCCGAGAAGGGCGCGGCCGCCGCGCCGGTCCCGGCCGCGGCGGCGCCCGCCAAGACCGGATGGAGCCGCAAGAATCCCTATCCGGCGCGGCTTGCCACCAACCGGCTGCTGTCCGGTGCCAATTCGGCCAAGGAGATTCGCCATTTCGAGTTCGATCTCGGCGAGAGCGGCCTCGCCTACGAGGCTGGCGACGCGCTCGGGGTCATGCCGGTGAATGATCCCAACCTCGTCGCCGCGCTGCTCGACCAGCTGGCGGCCGCGCCGGACGCGGCGGTGTCCGGCGCGGATCGCCCGCTCGGCGCGCTCCTGTCCGAGGCGCTGGAGATTTCCACGCCGTC
>JBGAJI010000096.1:0-11569 GCA_044225035.1 Amaricoccus sp.
GTCGGGCGGGGTCCGGCGCGCCGCACCTCGACTGGCCACGCCATTTCGCGGCGCTTTCCGAGGATCATCATCATGCTCCGCCTCGCCACTTTCATCGCCCCGGTCGTCGCCGCCTTTCTCGCGGCCGCGCCCGGCTTCGCGCAATCCGAGCCTGCCGCGCCGCCACACCACCCGCTCGAAAAGACGATCGGCCAGGCCCGGCCCGAGGTCGTGCCCTCGCTCATCGTCATGAACGCCGGCGGCGCCGTGCTCGACGGGACGACGCTGACCCTGAGGAACATCGCCGGCAATTCCATCGTCTTCGCCGACCGGCCGGTCCGGGCCGCCGGCCACGCGCTGACGAGCACATTGCTCGACGAATGGAACCCGACCTATCCAGACAGCTTCTTCGCCGACCCGCCGAACGCCACGGTCTCGGTCTTCGGCGACGACGACAAGACGATCCTCGACGCCGTCGTCACGCTGAGGAACCCGGTGATGAAGGGCGCCGATCTCGTGTTCGACGTCGATCTGCTCGAGGGCGGCCTCGCCGGCGCCAATGGTCCGGCGGCGGTCTTCATCGACATCATCGGCCGGCCGCTCACGCCGCTGTCCTTCGCCGGCGCCGCGCGCCGCACCGCCTATCGGAGCGCCTGGTACGCCGGCGCGGCGACCGCGGCGGCGGAACGCCCGGCCTGCGGCTATCCGCCCTACCCGCCCTGCTACTGAAAAAGGAACCCACGCGAATGGTGCTTTCACGGCGCAAGCTTCTCGGAACCGGCGCGCTTCTGGCGGGCGTCTCCTACGTCGGCCTCGCCGCCGCCCAGGATGGTCCCCTCGACGATCTGCGCGAGGGCGGCGACGACCTCTGGCTCGCGCTCGAGGCCTATGCCTATTTCTATCCGCTGGTCACGATGGAGATGACGCGGCGCGTCATCACCAACGTGGCGAAGGTGGAGGGTACGCACGGCCCGATGGGCCACCTCATCAAGCTGCGGGAATATCCGGATTCGAGCTTCCGGGACGTCACCGCGCCGAACGCCGACACGCTCTATACCACGAGCTTCGTCGATGTCGGGGATGAGCCGTGGCTGGTGTCCCTGCCCGACTTCGCCGACCGTTACGCGCTCTTCCCCATGCTCGACGGCTGGACGTCGGTGTTCGACGTGCCCGGCAAGCGCACCACCGGCACCGGCCCGCAGACCTGGGCGATCACCGGCCCGGGGTGGAGCGGGACCCTGCCCGAGGGCGTGGTCGAATACCGCTCGCCCACGAGCCTCGTCTGGCTGCTCGGCCGGATCTATTGCACCGGCACGCCGGAGGACTACGCCGCCGTCCACAAGCTGCAGGACGAGATACGGCTGGCGCCGCTCAGCGCCTGGGATGACACGGGCTGGACCGCGCCGGCGGGCAAGGTCGATCCGAAGATCGACATGAAGACCGCCGTCCGCGACCAGGTGAACGCGCTGGACGCCGAGGCCTATTTCGCCCTGGCCTGCGAGTTGATGAAACGCAACCCGCCGGCCGCCGCCGACGCGCCGCTGCTCGACAAGCTGGCGGGTATCGGCATCGTCGCCGGACACGATTTCGACGCGTCGAAGCTCGACGCGTTCCTGAAGAAGCGGATCCCCGAGCTCGGCTTCGCTCGCATCATGCTGCATTTCAAGGACAGCGGCGGCCAGATCAAGAATGTGAACGGCTGGGGCTTCACCCTCCTGACCGGGCTCTATGGCACGGAATATCTGCAACGCGCGCTGATCGCGGCGATCGGCCTCGGCGCCAACCGTCCGCAGGACGCGGTCTATCCGACCTCGACCGCCCCGGCGGGCCTACTGCCCTTCCGCCACTACAGCGGGTCGGAGAAATGGGTGCTGACCTTCCCCAAGGGCCAGTTGCCGCCGGTGAACGGCTTCTGGTCGCTGACCATGTATGACGAGGCCTATTTCTTCGTCGCCAACCCGCTCAACCGCTATTCCATCAGCCCGCGGCAGGATTTGCAAGCCAACGCCGATGGTTCGGTCGATATCCTGATCCAGCATGAGAGCCCGGGCAAGGACAAGGAATCGAACTGGTTGCCCGCGCCGAAGGACCGATTCCTGCTGATGCTGCGGCTCTACTGGCCGGAGGACGGCACGCCTTCGATCCTCGACGGGTCCTGGGCCATTCCCTCGGTCCGCCGCGTCGGTTGACGCCCCTCGTGCCGGGCCTCGCGGTCCGGCACGCCCTGCCCCGGATGGTTCGGCGTATTTGGCCGACCGCCGCTGATCCCTTTGCGATCTTCGCTGGTGCATTCGCGCCGATTCTTCAGTATAATTTGATCTCCAGGCAATTTTGGCCGGATTTGTCACGCGCGATACGATCGACGCCGTCGGGCCACACTCGGGGTCCGTTCCGATTGGCTTCTCATCCGGCGGCGCGGCCGTCGCGGGTCGGGGGCGCGTTCGCGGGCTGGGAGTCTGACCGACCGACAGGGGAGCCGCGCAATGCCCGCCACCGCCCAGTCCATGCCCACGCAGTCCACGCCCGCGCAATCGATGGTGACGATCGCCGCGCCACTGGCGATCGGCAAGGTCGGGGATCTCCGCCGCCAGATCGACGCGGCGCTCGGCAACCCGGCCAACGCGGCGCTTCGCGCGGCGGTGGAGGATGGCCCGGCCTTCCTGCATTTCGCCAGCCTGCACGCGCTGGCGGGCAGCGACGGCCGCGCCGGCCATCTCGTGCTCGAAATCTCGGCCGATGGCGACGAGGATTTCGTCACCGGCGAACTGGCGCGCCGCGCGGGGGCGCTGTTCGAGCCGATTTTCACGCAAGCCAGCGACTGGCGCGACGGCGAAGACATCGCCGCCTACTGGCGCGCGCACCGGTTTCGGGTCGGCCACGGCCTGTTCGACACCGTCGGCCTCGCCTTCCAGGGCACGCCAGGCCAGAGCGTGGCGACGATCCGGGCCGAGCATGCGCTGGCCGAGGAGGCCGCGCGCATCCTCGCCACCATGGAGCCGGAGACGCCGCCGCTGCGCCGGATCGAGCTGGTGCGCCGCGCGCTCGGCGAATCCGCCGCCCACCGCTGGGCGCTCGATCCCGCGCCGCCGTTGCCGCCGGGGCGGGAGAAGGAGCCGGGATCGCTGGAGAAGCTGATCCGGCTGGCGCCGGGCTTCGTCGCCACCTTCCTCTGGCCGCTGATCCTGATCTTCCTGCCGCTCTGCGGCTGGCTCGCCTGGCCGGACGCCTGGAGCTATGGGCCGCCCGGCACGTTTCGCGGGCTCGACGCGGTCCGGCAGGTGATCGGCTTTCTCGCCGCCACCCTCGGCCTGCTCGTCCTGTTCCTGCTCGTGACGCTTGGCATTGTCTATCTCGTCTTCGCGCGGCAGGAGGCGCGGGACCCGCTGTCCGACCGGAGCGCCGGTCCGGACGAACTGTCGGAGATGTTCCGGCGCGAGAACGCGCCCGGCTTCGCGCAGAACCACATGGTCTCGCAGACGGTCATGAAGCCCGGCCCGATCCGCAAGCTGACCGTGCGGCTCGCCTTCTGGGCGATCGCGCGGCTGACCGCGCTCAATCCAAAGCCCGGGCATCTCGGCGAGATCGGCACCATCCATTTCGCGCGCTGGGTGACGCTGCCGGGGACCGGCGACCTGATCTTCTTCTCGAATTTTGGAGGCAGCTGGGAGAGTTATCTCGAAGACTTCATAACCAAGGCGCATGAGGGCCTGACAGCGGTCTGGTCGAATACCACCGGCTTTCCCCGGACACGCAACCTCTTCTCGGACGGCGCCACGGATGGCGAAAGGTTCAAGCGCTATGCGCGGGCCAGCATGCTGCACACGCCGTTCTGGTACTGCGCCTATCCCGATCTCACCACCGCCAATATCCGCTGCAATCAGGCGATCCGGCGCGGGATTTCCGCCGCGCAGACGGAAGGCAACGCCGTGGAGTGGCTGGCGCGGTTCGGATCCGCGCCGCGCCCGCCGGAGAAGCTCGAGACGACGCAGATCCAGAGCCTCGTCTTCGGCGGCATGGGGTTCAAGCCGGACGGCCGGCTGATGCTGATCGAGCTTGGCAAGGATGTCGCCGCCAACCGCGACTGGCTGCGTGCGCTGCTGCCGCGCATCGCCTTCAACGACGGGCGCTATGCCAAGGAAAAGGCGCTGATAAGCTTTGCCACCAGTTCCCGCGGCCTCGAACGGCTGGGGCTGGAGCCGGACGCGCTGCGCAGCTTTCCGGCGGCGTTCCTCGCCGGCATGCATGCCGCGGGCCGGGAGCGCATCCTCGGCGACGTCGGCGCCAACGCCCGAGAGCACTGGGCCTGGGGGGCGGAGGGCGACGACATCGCGCTGCTCGTCTATGGCGACCTGGCGGAGGGGGACGGGCCGCGACCGATCGACGGGCTTTGCGACGAGATCGCCAAGCTGACCGAGGCGGCGGGCGGGCGGATCGTCCATAGCGTCGACCTGACCCAAGTCGCCGACAAGCTGGCCGACCGCGTGGAGCCTTTCGGCTTCGTCGACGGCGTTTCGCAGCCGGCGATACGCGGCACCTATCGCGGCTTGCGCAACGACGATCCGATCCATCTGGTCGAGCCGGGCGAGTTCGTGCTCGGCTATCCCGACAACCACCGCAACTTTCCGCCGGGGCCGGTGATGGCCGCCGAGCACGACCCCGGACTGCGCCTGCCGATCGCGGGACGCGCCCAAGGGTTCGCCGAGACGGCGGCGGGGAATCCGCGGCTCGTCGGCTATAACGGCTCGTTCCTGGTGATCCGGCAGCTGGAACAGGACGCGGCGGGGTTCCACACCTTTTGCCAGAGCGAAGGCGCGCGGCTCGAGCGCGCCTTCCCGGACCTGCCGCTGTTGAAAGGCGCGGACAACATGGCGAAGTTCGTCGGCGCCAAGATGATCGGCCGCTGGCAGGATGGGTCGTCGCTGGTGCGCAACCCCTATATCGCGGCGAGCAAGCTGAAGCGGATCACCGGCCGCGACCCGATGGCCGCCGCCTCGCGCCCGAGGAGCCGGCCCGCCAGCGCGGCGGCTTCGGCGATCGAGGCGGCCGTCGTTCATCCGGAAGAGGCGGCGGCGGGCGACGCCGACGCGCCGCCCATCACGAGAGCCTGTCGCCCGGCGACAACGACCAGATCAAGATCAGCAACCGCCACCGGGTGATCCGCGTCGGGCGCGGCTATCTCGGGCCAGACGGCACGACGACGGCGGGGCTGATGTTCATGTGCCTGAACGGCGATATCGAGCGGCAGTTCGAATTCATCCAGCAGACCTGGATGGGCAGCGCGAAATTCCACGGGCTGACGGCCGAGGTTGATCCGATCGCCGGCAATTGCCAGCCGGGTTGCGAGGGCTTCACCATCCCGTCCCGCCGCGGACCCGTCGGTCTCGCCCCCTTGCCGAGGTTCGTCACGGTGCGCGGCGGCGGCTATTTCTTCCTGCCCGGCCGGCAGATCCTGAGTTTCCTCGCCGAGGCGTGAGATCAGGCGGTGGCGGCGACCTCGGCCGCCGCCCAGCCCTCGGATATATGCCGGTAGCCTTCGCGATAGACCGCCTCCGGGCTTTCCGCGAAGTCGCGCCAGACCTTGGTCGCGGCGGCGAGCGCCGGCAAGCCGCGGCCGAAGGCCTCGATCGTCAGCCAGTCGTCATAGCCCGAGGCGCGGATCGCGCGGAAGGTCTCGGCCCAGGGAATATTGCCGCGGCCGGGCACGCCGCGATCGTTCTCCGAGATATGCACATGGGCGATCATGTCGCGATGGCGGGTGAAGGCGCCGATCGGGTCCGTCTCCTCGATATTGGCGTGGAACGTGTCGTACATCGCCTTGATGTTCGGGTGGCCGACCTCGGCCAGATGCTCGGTCAGCTGCGCCATCGTATTGAAGAGATAGCATTCGAACCGGTTCAGCGCCTCGAGCCCGATCACCACCCCGCGGTTCTCGGCATGGTCGCCGATGGTCCGCTGGCTGGCGGCGGAGCGGGCGCGCTCCTGCGACGTCGGCCCCTCGCCCGAAAAGCGGCCGAGCGTCGAATGCAGCGGCCCGGAAAGCCGGGTAGCACCAAGCGCCGCCGCGCAATCGATCACCCGCGTCATGTAGGCGACGCCGGCCGCGCGCTCGGCCCGGTCGCCGATCAGGTTCATCGCCGGATCGCCCATCGCCGAGACGGCGGTCCGTTCCAGCCCGATCTCGTCGAGCAGCGCGCCGAGGCGGGCATAATGCTCGGGCTCGCCCTCGAAGATCGGGATTTCGACGCCGTCGAAGCCGGTGGCGCGGATGTCGCGCAACAGGGCCTCATGTTCTCCGGTGACATGGGTGGTCCAGAGGAACATGCACATTCCGACCTTCATTCTCTCACCCTTCCGCTGCGCCATTTGGTATTACCAATTCTCCCAGGTCTTCAAGTCAGATAATCTGGTAGAACCAGATGGCGGGCCTGCCCGATCGCAAGGGTCGGTTCGAACCGGACAGGGAGGATTGCGATGCATCTGTCGACCCACAACTGGATGCGGGCCGAGCCGCTGGACGTGACGCTGCGGCGGATCAAGAAATACGGCTACGAGAGCATCGAAATCTCCGGCGAGCCGGATCAGTACGAGGTTGGCGAGACCCGCCGCCTGCTCAGGGAGCATGGCATCCGTTGCTGGGGCGCGGTCACCCTGACGCTCGGCGAGCGCAACCTCGCGGCGAAGGACGAGGGGCAGCGGGCGCGGTCGGTCGATTACGTGAAATCGGTCATCACCATGGTCAGCGAGCTCGACGGCGAGATCGTCACGCTGGTTCCGGCCACGGTCGGCAAGGTGGTGCCCGACGCCACGGAGGAGGAGGAATGGGGCTGGGTGGTCGAGGCGACGAAGGAATGTTTCGCCCATGCCCAGAAGCGCGGAGTGCGGATCGCGATCGAGCCCTTGAACCGGTTCGAGACCTATCTCTTCAACCGCTGCGCCCAGGCGCTGGCGCTGGCCGACGCGGTGGGGCCGGAATGCGGCGTCTGCCTCGACGCCTATCACCTCAATATGGAGGAGAGCAACGTCCACGAGGCGATCCGCCTCGCGGGGAACCGGCTCTATGATTTCCATGTCGCCGACAACAACCGCTTCGCCGCCGGGCTCGGGCATATCGACTGGCCGAAGATCGTCGGCACGTTGCGCGAGATCGGCTATGACGGGGCGCTGACCAACGAATTCGTCGCGCCGGTCGATCGCACCCCGGCGGCGATCTATCCCGACATGGTCGAGCGCAATCCGGTCGATATCTCGCCCGAGCAGCTGAAGTTCATCCAGGACCATGGGTCGAGCCTGCTCACCGAGGCCTTCTACGACGGCCAGATGCGGATCACGGCCGAAACCCTGCTGCCGCTGATCCGGTAGCCCCCGGCGGACGATCCCCATGCGCATCAGAAGCGTCGAGGCCCGGTGGGTCAGCATTCCCATCGCGGCCGCCCGCCAGCACCGGAGCGACTTCGGCACGCTCCGCACCTTCGACGCCACGATCCTCAGGATCGAGACCGAGGACGGACTGGTCGGATGGGGCGAAGGCAAGAACGCGGCCGGCAGCGCGGGCAGCTACGGCGCGCTGACCCGGCTCCTGAACGACGAGATCGGGCCGCGGCTGATCGGGCTCCGCGCCGGGGACATCACGCAGATCTGGGAGCTGCTCTATAACGAGACGCGCGCCGAGTCGGCGGCGCGGTCCGGCCATGCGATGCCGGCGCTCGCCCGCCGCGGCCTCGGCGTCGCGGCGATCAGCGCGGTCGATATCGCGCTCTGGGACATCCTCGGCAAGCATCTCGGCCAGCCGGTCTGGCAGCTGCTCGGCGGGCGCAAGGCCGACCGGATGCCGGCCTATGCCTCGGGCGGCTGGGCGCCGGCGGAGGAGATCGGCGCTCAGCTCGGCTCCTATATCGCGGCCGGCGGCTTCGGCGCGGTGAAGATGCGGGTCGGCGCGATGGACGGACCGCCGCATGTCTCCGCCGCCCGGGTGCGCGCCGCGCGCGCCGCGCTGGGGCCGGAGGTGGAGATCGCGGTCGACGCGCATGGCACCTATACCGTGGCGGGGGCGAAGCGCTTCGCCCGCATGGTCGAGGATTGCGACCTCGCCTGGTTCGAGGAGCCGGTGATCGGCGACGACAAGCCCGGCATGGCCGAGGTGCGCGCGGCGACCTCGGTACCGATCTCGGCCGGCGAGTCCGAGGCGACGCGCTTCGATTTCCGCGATCTCGTCACCCTGCGGGCGGCCGACATCCTGCAGCCCGATCCCGCCTTCTGCGGCGGCATCACCGAAGCGCAGCGGATCGCGGCGCTGGCCGCGAGCTTCAACCTGCGCTTCGCGCCGCATCTCTGGGCCGGGGCGCCCTGCTTCTTCGCCGGGCTGCATCTCTGCGCGGCCAGCCCGGCGAGCTTTACCATCGAATTTTCCTGCGGCGCCAATCCGATGATCCATGATCTGATCGAAGAGACGGTCGAGGCGCGGGACGGCATGGTGGCGATCCCGGATGGACCGGGCCTCGGCTTCACAATATCGGAGAGCTTCCTGGGCGCGCATGTAAAGAGCTGCTGAACGAATGACGGAGAAGAACCTGCTCCCCGAACTGACCGCCCATCTCTACGCGAGTTCCGCGCCGGAGAGCGGCCGGACGCCGTCCGAACGGGAGCTCGCCGAGCATTTCGGCGTCAGCCGCGGCCAGATCCGCGAGACGCTGGCCGTGCTCGAAGCGATGCGGGTGGTCGAGCGGCGGGCGAAGTCGGGGATCTTCCTGACCGCGCGCTCGGCCTCGGTCGATGCGATGGCGCTGTTCGCGCAAGCGGGGCTGCCGCTCGATCCGGTGCGGATCTACGAGACGGTGGAGCTGCGCAAGATCCACGAGATCAAGGCGGCGGAGCTCGCCAGCCAGCGGGCGACGGAGGAGAATTTCACCCGGCTGGAGGAAATCCTCGCTGCCTCCGAACGGCGGATCGCGGCGGGCGAGCCGCTGGCCGAGGAGGACCGCGATTTCCATCTCGAGATCGTGCGGGCAACGCAAAACACGGTCTTCTACAATGTTTGCGGGGTCTATTACGCCGTCGGGATACGGCGGTTGCCGATCTATTTCAGCGATCCGACCCGCTGCGCTCAGTCGCATACCGAGCATCTCGGCATCTACGACGCCTTGCGGCGGCGGGACGGAAATCTGGCGCAGGCACTGATGAACGCCCACTTGCAGGGTGCCGAGAGCTATTGGAAAGGTTTGCTCGACGCCCGGATCGAGGCGGCGGAGGGCTGAGGGATGGGGCTGATCTTCTCGACGCACCGGCTGCATCCGGCGGTCACCGCGCGGCTGGAAGCGGCGGGCGACTACCTCGTGGCGAGCGCGCCGACGCCCGAGGCGATCCTGGCCGAGGGCGCCGGGGCCGAGGTCATCGTGGTCCGCGCCCCGGTGCCGGCGGACTATTTCGCCCGGGCCCGGGGACTGCGCGCGGCGGTCCGGCATGGCGCCGGGCTCGACATGGTGCCGATGGAGGTGGCGACCGCCGCGGGCGTGCTCGTCGCCAATGTGCCGGGCGCGAACGCGGGCACGGTGGCGGAATTCGCGATCTTCGCCGCGATAGCCCTTCGCCGGCGGTTCCGGACCATCGACGGCCGGCTGCGCGCCGAGGGCTGGACGGTGGCGCGCGACCTCGTCGATACCAATCGCGAGCTTCGCGGCGCGACGCTCGGCATCCTCGGCTTCGGCAATATCGGCCGGTCGCTGGCCCTGCTCGGCCGCGCCTTCGGCATGACTGTGATCGCCACCACGCGCCGGCCGGAGACATTGCCGCCGGAGGTGGCGGGCGTGGGGCTCGACGCGCTGATGGAAGGGGCGGACGTGGCCGTCGTCTGCTGCCCGCTGACCGAGGAAACCCGCGGCATCATAGACGCGCGCCGCCTCGCCGCGATGAAACCCGGCGCCGCGCTCATCAATGTGGCGCGGGGGCCGATCGTCGACCAGGCGGCGGCGGTGGCGGAGCTTCGGACCGGCCGGATCAGCGCCGCGCTCGACGTTTTCGAGACACAGCCGCTGCCGCCGGACGATCCGCTCTTCGCGCTGCCGAACGTGATCCTGACCCCGCATATGTCCGGCATCACCGAGGAGAGCATGCTGCGCATGGGCGACGGCGCGGCGGACGAGGTGGTCCGGGTCCTCGCCAACGGCCTGCCGCTCAATTTCTGCAACCCCGAGGTCGAGCCGCTGTATCGGGACCGCTTTCCGCTCTGACCGCCCGTCAGGCGTGGCGCAGGCCGCGGCCGGTTTCGGCGTCGAACAGGATGACCTTGGACGGCACCCAGGCGAGGGGCACGATCTCGCCCGGGACGAGGCGCTGCGTCACCGGCGCGGTGGCGCGCAGGCGATGGCCGCCGGCCTCCAGCGTCACGATCTGCTCGACACCGTGGTTTTCGACGTCGGCGACCCGGGCCGGCACGCCCTCGCCGCCGAGCGCGATATCCTCCGGGCGAATGCCGAAGATCAGCGGCCGGTCGGAGGGCGCGCCTTCCAGCGCCAGGGCGAAGCCGTCCGGCCCCATCACCGCGCGCCCGCCGCGCGCCTCCCCGGGAAGCAGGTTCATCGCCGGACTGCCGACCGCGCGGGCGACGAAGGTGCTGACCGGATCGCCATAGATCTCGCGCGGGGTGCCGACCTGGACGAGACGCCCCTTGTCGAGCACGCCGATCCGGTCGCCCATCGACATCGCCTCGACCTGGTCGTGCGTGACGAAGAGGAAGGTGGCGCCGAGCGTCATCTGCAGGTCCTTGAGCTCGGCCCTGAGCGCCTCGCGGAGCTTCGCATCGAGCGCCGACAGTGGCTCGTCCATCAGGAAGGCGCGCGGGGTGCGTACGATGGCCCGGCCGATCGAGACGCGCTGCATCTCGCCGCCCGACAGCCGGTCGGTCTTGCGGTCGAGCAGATGCTCGATCCGCAGCGTCCTGGCGACGCGGGCGATCCGCGCGGCGATCTCGGCCGGCGGCGTGGCGCGGATCGGCGACTTGAGCGGAAATTCGAGGTTCTGCCGCACGGTATAGCGCGGATAGAGCGAATAGTGCTGCAGCACGATCGCCACGTCCCGTTCCGCCGCGCCCCAGTCCGTCACGTCGCGGCCGTCGATCAGCACGCGGCCGGTGGCCGGCTTCTCCAGCCCGGCGACGAGGCGCAGCGTCGTGGTCTTGCCGGCGCCGGTCTCGCCCAGGAGGACGAAGAACTGGCCATCCGCGACGTCGAGCGAGACATCCTCCAGCGCGGCCACCCCGCCGAAGCGGACACTCACGCCCCGAAGCTCGATGCGCGCCATCAGAGCCGCACCCCGAGCGAGGCGCCTGTCGCGCTGTCGAAGATATGGATCCGCGCCGGGTCGAGCCGGAGCCAGACCGGTTGTCCGGTGCGCGGGACGAAGCCCGACCGGGTGCGGGCGCGCAGGGTGACCCCGCCGAGCCGGGCATCGACGATGTCGTGCGAGCCGAGCGGCTCGATGATATGCGCCTCGGCGGGGGTGAAGCCGTCGCGCGCCTCCAGCGCCACCTCGATCGCCTCGGGCCGCACGCCGAGCGCGAGGCCGCGCCCGGCGCCGCCCTTGGCCGCGACCTGGCCGA
>JBGAJI010000008.1:0-67061 GCA_044225035.1 Amaricoccus sp.
GGACCGACTTTCTGCGCAGCCTGAAGAGCCGCGGGCCGCGGGCGTGAAGCTGGTGATCTCCGACGCGCACACCGGCCTCAAGGCCGCCATCGCGCGGGTCTTCGCTGGCAACGCTGCCGCGTTCACTGGATCAGAAACGCGCTCGCCCATGTGCCCAAGGGGCAGCACACCGTCGTCGCCGCCGCCATCCGCCAGGCCTTCGACCAGCCCGACAGGAAGGCCGCCGTCGAGACCTGGCGCCACGTCGCCGACCAGCTCCGCGCCCGCTGGCCGAAGCTCGCCGAGCTGATGGACGGAAGCGAGGCCGACGTGCTCGCCTCCATGAGCTTCCCGGCTCAGCACCGCACAAAGCTGCGCAGCACCAACCCGCTCAAGCGCCTCGACAAGGAGGTGAAGCGTCGCGCCGACATCGTCGGCGTTGGTCGGAAAATCCTTCCACTGGAAGGATTTCTGATCCTCCCAACTCCCCAACGAAGACGCGATCGTCCGGCTGATCGGCGCGGTGCTGCTCGAACAAAACGGCGAGTGGCAGAGCCAGCACCGCTACATGCAGGTCGAGGCCTTCGCCCAGATCGACGCCGCTGAGAGCGACCCACTTCTCAGCACTACAACGCAGGCCGCCTGACCGATGCTCTCAGGTGGCGACACCGGAATCTCCACCACCTTGACGGACGTGACCGAACTGTTCTCGGGCGAGGACGGCCTCCTGACCCTTCATGGGGCGCGATCACCGGCGGTCTCCACGACCCACGAGCCCTGGATCTGCTCCTCCTGACCCTTCATGGGGCGCGAAGAGGGAGGTCGCGCGCAAGGGAGTGATCGAGGGAAGCGAGACGGGCCGGGTCTTGGCTTGGACGCGGCCGAACGATCTCGTCTGGAGCTACTGGGTCAACAACTACCTGATGGGCGAGCCCCCGCCGCGCCGGTCCCGCTCCGTCGGACCGGCTCGGCAGCAACCGCTGCGACGGCATCGAGGCAAATCCCGAGGTGCCGGAGCCGCTCGCCCCGGCACTGCCGAAGGTCGATGTCATCGTCTTCGACATGCCGGGGACCGGCGGCTCTCCGGCGCCGGCGCCGCCCTATCGCCTGGGCCGCGTCTCGCGCTGGGTCATGGACGTGCCGGCGGTCCTCGGGATTGAGGGACCCGTCGACGTGATGGGAATTCCCTGGAGCGGATGCTCGCGCAGGCGCTGGCCTGGGAGGCGCCGGAGCGGGTCCGGCGGCTGGTCCTGGCGGGGACGAGCCCGGGTGCGCCGATGGTGCCCGGTCGGGCGGACGCGCCGCTGCGCCTCGCCAGCCCGGCGCGCGGGCGCCGCGATGCGGCGCGACGCAGGCAGAATCCACGGCGGGCCGATGGCCGGCGCGGCGGCGGCCGTCCCGCCGTCGCCGCGCGGTTATCTCTACCAGATGTTGGCGATCCGGGGCTGGAGCAGCCTGCCCTGGCTCTGGCGGATCAGGGTGCCCGCGCGGGTGCCGCGCGGGCACGGGGACCCGATCATCCCGACGATCAACGCGCGGGTGATGGCGTCCCCGCTGCCCCGGGCCCGCCTCGTCGACATCGACGATCGCCATCTCTTCATGCCGACGAGCGCCGAGGAGACCGCGGGGTGCCCGCGCGACTTTCTCGCCGAGCCTACCCTTCGAACGGCGACCGCCGCGTCTGAGTGGCGCATGATGACGACAACGAATCGACGGGAGGAACCGCAGTCATGACCGCCAGCCCCAGCACGCACACCGCTTCGGGCAATCGTTGCCCGCTCCTCATCCGGCGGCTCCTCGAGTCGGGCGTGCGGCGGGCGCCGGAGCAGGAAATCGTCTACGCCGACAAGCGGCGGCTCACCTATACCGAGCTCGATGCGCGGATCGCCCGCCTCGCGGCCGGGCTGACGGCGCTCGGCGTCGCGCCGGGCGACACGGTGGCGGTGATGGACTGGGACAGCAACCGCTACCTCGAGAGCTTCTTCGCCGTGCCGATGATGGGCGCCGTGCTGCACACCGTGAACGTGCGGCTGTCGCCGGAGCAGATCCTCTATACCATCAACCACGCCAAGGATGACGCCATCCTGGTGAATGCCGAGTTCCTGCCGCTGCTCGAGTCGATCTGGGACCGGGTGGAGCGCGCGCCGAGGCTCGTGCTGCTCGATGACGGCACCGCGGCGTCGGCGACGACCCTGCCGATCGCCATCGAGTACGAGGCGATGCTCGCCGCCGCGCCGGAGCGCTTCGACTTTCCCGAACTCGACGAGAACACCCGCGCGACCACCTTCTACACCACCGGCACCACCGGCCTGCCCAAGGGCGTCTATTTCAGTCACCGGCAGCTGGTGATCCACGCGCTGAGCGTCTCCGGCGAGTTCGCCGGGACCGGGCATGGCCGGTTCAACCCGACCGACGTCTACATGCCGATCACGCCGATGTTCCACGTCCACGCCTGGGGCTTTCCCTTCATCGCCACGATGATCGGGGCGAAGCAGGTCTATCCCGGCAAGCTCGCACCCGAGACGCTCCTCGACCTCATCGCCGGCGAAGGCGTCACCTTCTCGCACTGCGTGCCGACGATCCTGCGGATGATAATGTCGCACCCGAAGGCGGCCGGCGGGACCCTCCGGGGCTGGAAGGCCCTGATCGGCGGCGCCGCGCTGCCGCAGGCGCTTTGCCGCGAGGCGCTCGAGATGGGAATCGACGCCCTGACCGGCTACGGCATGTCCGAGACCTGCCCGATCGTCTCGGTCGCGCACCTGAAGCCCGAGTGGGAGAGCCTCGGCCTCGACGAGCAGGTCGAGATCCGCTGCCGCACGGGACGGCCGGTGCGCAACATGCAGCTCCGCATCGTCGACACCGAGATGAACGACGTGCCCCATGACGGCGCGGCGCAGGGCGAGATCGTGCTGCGCGCGCCCTGGCTGACGGAGGGCTACCTTCACGATCCCGCGGCCTCCGAGCGCCTCTGGGAAGGCGGCTGGCTGCACACCGGCGACATCGCGGTGATCGACGGCGACGGCTACCTGCGGATCACCGACCGGCTGAAGGACGTCATCAAGACCGGCGGCGAATGGGTGTCCTCGCTCGAGCTCGAAGACATGATCCTGAAGGTGCCGGGTGTCTCCGAGGTGGCGGTGATCGGCGTTCCCGACCCGAAGTGGACGGAGCGCCCGCTGGCGGTCGTCACGTCGCAGTCGGGCGCGACGGTCGACGAGGCCGCGGTGCGCGACATGCTGCTGGAGTTCGCGGGCCGGGGGGTCATCCCGCGCTTCGCGGTGCCGGAACGGATCGTCTTCGTCGAGGAACTGCCGAAGACGAGCGTGGGCAAGCTCAACAAGAAGCGCCTGCGCGAAATGTTCCCCTAGAGGCCGGCTCGGCCGACCCGCACGGGCCGAGCCGGCCGTCCGTCCCCCGCCGCGACCCGGCCGCCCGTGACCCGGAAGCGCGCGCGCGTCCGGGACCGCCCTCTCCATCTCAGAGGCCACGGCCATGACGGACTACACCCCGCCGCTTCGCGAGATCCGCTTGCGGCATCGCGGCGCCCGCCGCGCCGGCGGGCAAGGCGGTCGAAGCGTCGCCACCATCGCCTGCCGCGAAGACGTTCCTCACTCTCAAAGCGGCCGAGATCGCACCCACGCAGCGTGCTGCCGATTGTCGGCGCGCATGGTGAAGCCTCCTGTACTCCGGACCCACCCTGTCTCCGCTCAAACCGACGCCGGCGATCGTAGCATCGGACGAGGGGCAAGCCCGCCTGGGGCCATCATCGGGCCAGAGTCGGCCCTATCGCGGCGCCCGTGCCTTCGCCCGCCAGTCGGACGGTGCCTCGCCCGCCCATCGCCGGAAGGCGCGGACGAAGGCGCTCGGGGTCGCGAAGTCGAGCGTCAGGGCGATGTCGCCGATCGGCAGCGTGCTCAGCGCCAACACCTCGCGCGCCATCGCGAACCGCACCCTGTCCTTGATTGCCTCGAAGGTCGTGCCCTCGGCGGCCAGCGCCCGGCGCAGGGTGCGGGGCGTCGTCCCGAGGCGCTCGGCCATCGCCGCCATGCCCGAGCGCCCGGCGGGC
This sequence comes from Amaricoccus sp., assembly GCA_044225035.1. Classification (GTDB taxonomy): domain Bacteria; phylum Pseudomonadota; class Alphaproteobacteria; order Rhodobacterales; family Rhodobacteraceae; genus Amaricoccus. The sequence goes on from JBGAJI010000008.1 coordinate 4,046, forward strand.
AGCAGCGCCCGGAGCGCGTGGCTGACCTGCCCGGCCTTGCCCCAGGGCGCCTGCGCGATCCGGCGTGCGAGGTCGGCGAGCAGGGCGTCGTGCCGCGCCCGGTCGGCCGTCGGCAGGCGCGCCTCGAGCCCGCCGCGCGCGAGGATCAGGCAGGTCTCGGCCTGGCCGAAGCGCACCGGACAGTCGGCGAGGCGCGTCCAGCGGGCGGGCTCCTTCGGCGCCGGGCGCATGGTGACGAGTTCGACGGGGCGCACCGCCCCATGGGTCAGCTCGGCGACGAAGGCGCAGCCCGCCGCCAGCACCATGTCCTGCAGCTGCGGCGAGATCGTCATGTCGGCGCGATAGCCGCCATAGCCGAGGGCGAAGTCGCCGCCGCTGCGGTTGAGATAGACCGTGCTCGCCGTCGAGTTGCCGATCTGGCAGGCGACGAAGTCGCTCAGCGCCTCGCCGAGGGTGGCGGCGCTCGCCATGATCCCGCCAACGGGCCCGAGCGAGGCGAGCCGCTGCCGCTGCCCGAGCAACAGCCCGAAGTCCTGGCGGCCGCCGCGTTCGGCGCCGCGCTCCAGCAGCAACGGAACCGCGGTCGCCGGGATGAAGGCATCGGCGCGCAAGTCCTCCGGCCGGACGCCGGTGCCGTTGAACACCGGATCGGCCGGCACCCCGAGATCGGCGAGGAGCGTCGGGAGAAGGACGAGCGGGGTGGCGCGCTGCCGCGGTTCCATCGCCGAGGATTGTCCCCAAAAGGCAAACGGGTCAACGGCGCGAGTGGTAAGATCCGAGGCGCGGCGTGACGGCCTCGCGGCCAGCTGCCAACAGGGGGATGCACATGAACTGGCTCGCATTGCCGTCGGCGATCGCCGTCGGCGCACTTCTGGCGACGGCGGCCTGGGCGCAGCAGGCGGCGCCCGTCGGGTCCCCCGATGCGACGCGGCCGATCGACGGGACGTTCGTGCCCAATCCGGCGCCGCCCTTCGGCGGCGGCATCGGCCTCAATGCCGTCCAGTCGACGCCCTGGTGGCCACCGCGCACCGTGCCGCCGGCCGGCGCGCCGAACGTGCTCCTCGTCATGACCGACGACACCGGCTATGGCGCCGCCTCGACCTTCGGCGGGGTGATCCCGACGCCGACGCTCGACGCGCTGGCCGCCGAGGGCCTGCGCTACACCAACTTCAACTCGACCGCGCTCTGCTCGCCGTCGCGGGCGGCGCTCTTGACCGGGCGCAACCACCACAATGTCGGCTTCGGCGTGATCGCCGAGCAGGCGACGGGCTTTCCCGGCTACGACTCGGTGATCGGGCGGGATTCCGTCTCGATCGGCGGCATCCTGCGGGCGAACGGCTACAACACGTCGTGGTACGGCAAGAACCACAACACCCCGCCCTATACCGAGAGCCAGGCCGGGCCCTTCGACCAGTGGCCGACCGGCGAGATCTTCGGCTTCGACCATTTCTACGGCTTCATGGGCGGCGACGCCAACCAGTGGCAGCCGAACCTCTTCGATGACACGACGCAGGTCTATCCGTTCCTGAACAACCCGGGCTGGAACCTCATCACCGCCGAGGCGGACGACGCCATCCGCCAGCTCGAGACGCTGAACTCGGTGGCGCCGGGCAAGCCGTTCTTCGTCTATCTCGCGCCGGGGGCGACGCACGCGCCGCACCATCCCACCAAGGAATGGGTCGACAGGATCAGCGCGATGCACCTGTTCGACGGCGGCTGGAACGCGCTCCGCGACACGATCTTCGCCAACCAGAAGCGGCTCGGGGTGATCCCGGAGAACGCCGAGTTGACACCGTGGCCGGACGCCCTGAAGCAGTGGGACGCGCTGTCGGCGGACGAGAAGAAGCTCTTCATCCGGCAGGCCGACGTCTACGCCGCCTACCTCGCCTATGCCGATGCCGAGACCGGCCGGGTCATTGACGCGATCCGCGACATGGGCAAGCTCGACGACACGCTCATCATCTATATCGTCGGTGACAACGGCTCCTCGGCCGAGGGCTCGCCGAACGGCACGCCGAACGAGGTGGCGCAGTTCAACGGCGTCGAGGTGCCGGTCGACGTCCAGCTCCGCGACTTCTACGACGTCTGGGGCACCGACCAGACCTACAACCATATGGCGGTCGGCTGGACCTGGGCCTTCGACACGCCGTTCAAGTGGACGAAGCAGATCGCCTCGCACTTCGGCGGCACCCGGCAGGGGATGGTCATGTCCTGGCCCGACCGGATCAAGGACGCAGGGGGTGTCAGGAACCAGTTCAGCCACTTCATCGACATCGTGCCGACGATCCTCGAGGCGACGGGCATCCCAGCGCCCGATTTCGTCAACGGCATCGCCCAGAAGCCGATGGACGGGATCAGCATGGACTATACCTGGGACGCGAAGCCGGATGATCCGACACGGCACAAGATCCAGTATTTCGAGATGTTCGGCAACCGCGGCATCTACGACGATGGCTGGTACGCCAACACCACGCCGATCGTCGATCCCTGGGCGCTGTTCTCGGCGCCGCCGACCGACGTGGCGCAGGCCTACAAGTGGGAACTCTACGACCTGACGAAGGACTGGACGCAGGACCACGACCTGGCGGCGGAGATGCCGGACAAGCTTCGCGAGATGCAGGACCTCTTCATGGTCGAGGCGGCGAGGAACAACGTCTTCCCGCTCGACAACGCGCTCGCGACCCGCATGGTCGCGCCGCGGCCGAGCCCGATCGCCGGAATGACGCATTTCGAATACACCGCGCCGGTCGTGGGCAACCCGAACGGCACGCAACCGAACCTGCTGAACGCCAGCTACCGGATCGTGGCCGAAGTCGAGGTCGGCGAGGACGGCGGCGACGGGATGCTGTTCACCCAGGGCGGCCGCTTCGCCGGGCACGGCCTTTACATTCTCAAGGGCAAGCCGGTCTACACTTGGAATCTCGTCGACCTCGAGCGGGTGCGCTGGGAGGCGCCGGAGAAGCTGACGCCCGGCAAGCACACGCTGGAGTTCGACTTCACCTACGATGGGCTCGGCTTCGCCACCTTCGCCTTCAACAACCTCTCGGGCGTCGGCAAGTCGGCCGAGGGTGTGCTCAAGGTCGATGGCAAGGAGGTCGCGCGCCGGAAGATGGAGCATACTGTCCCGATCACGCTCGCCTGGGACGAAAGCCAGGACATCGGTTCGGACACCGAGACCGGGGTGGACGACGCCGACTATCAGCCGCCCTTCGCCTTCAACGGCCAGATCGACCGCATCACCCTCGACATCCAGCGCCCGCGGCTGTCTCCCGAGGACGTGAAGATGCTCGAACAGGCCGCCACGGCGCAAGGCGACAAGGGCTGATCCGGTCTCGCGGGCCGGGCGTGCCCGCGAGACCGACCTGAATGACCGCTCGATGGCGCGGCCAGCGCGCGGTCGAACGGCGGCAAGGGCCGAGGCTGTGTGGAAACTCCGATGCGAGGACCGCCGGCTGGCAGTGGGCGATGGCGCGTTTCGGGTGGTGCTCCGGTTTATTGATGCGCCCCGCGGGGGCTCTCGCGCCACGATTCAACCTTCCCGCGGAAATCCGCACCCCCCGCGGCCTTCGCGCTAGCGCGCCCGCGCGACGTGCCACTGGCACGCCGAGATCCCGGGAACGGCGGCGCTTGCCAGGATGGCATCGGTGGCTGGGCGATCGAGAGGCGGATGCTCGTCCCCCGAGAGGCATGGCTATCGCCAGATTGTTGGCGTTGCATCGGCGGAGGCGTCATGCGCGGCCCGGACTCATCGCCGACCCTGCCATCCCTCTTGTGCCAGCCGGGCAACGACACGATCGGCCATCCCGGCGCAGCGGGCGCCGTCGAAAGGATAGAGTTCGCCGAACCCACCGCCGAGCCGGTCGAGCAGCGCCGCGCGCAACAGCCGCCGGGCGCGGTGGAGGCGTGTCTTGGCGGTCTCCGGCCGGATGCCGAGATGCTCCGCCGCCGCCTCCGTCGTCATGCCCTCGACGTCGCGCAGGATCAGCACGACGCGGAAGTGGGGCGGCAGGTCGTCGATCAGCGGCTCCAGCAGCGCCCGCGCCTGCGCGCGGCCAGCCTCCGCCTCCGCCGTCGGCGCCGCCGGCGCGGGGAAGGCGACGACGCGCGGATCGTCGGCCGACACTTCGCCGATCGCTGCGATGTCCTCGGTCGGCCGGTGCCGGCGCAGGCGGCCGACCGCCTCGTTGAGGGCGATCCGGGTCAGCCAGGTGGCGATCCCGGCCTCGCCGCGAAAGCGGGAAAGATTGAGAAAGGCGCGCACGTAGGTCTCCTGCACCACGTCCTCGGCCTCCACGTCGTCGCGCAGGACGCCGCGGGCCACCCGGAACAGCCGCCGGTTGTACCGGCGCACCAGTTCCCGCACCGCCGCCTCGTCGCCGGCGCGGACGCGGGCGACGAGGGCGACCTCGTCGAGGCCGGCAACGGCCTCCGCCCGCTGCGCCGCGCCGCTCATGCCGGCCTCCCGATCGCGCGGACCGAGCCCTGGGCGACGATCACCGCCGCGTCGGGAAAGGCGGCGAGCGCCCCCGCCGGCAGGTCGCCGTCGGGCCAGCCGTGCCAGCCCGCGGGCACCGCGCCGACGACGATGCGGCCGACCATGCCCGCGTGCTCGTGCGGGACGCAGCAGAAGTCGTAGACGCCGGGCACCGTCAGCATCACCTCGAAGGCCTCCCCCGGCAGCAGATAGTCCGAATTCCACGCAATCGCAGTCGCGGGAATGCGCCGCGGCCGGTCGAGGTTCGCCGGGTCGTAGGCGGTCGAGGTATGGGCGTTGCCGGGGTCGCGGTTGGTCCAGCGCAGTTTCGTCCCCGGCGGGACGAAGAGCCCCGCCGGATCGAACCAGACATGCGCGCCGTCCGCGTCGCCCGCCATGGCGATCTCGACCGGCCCCGCCGCCCGCGCCGGCAGCGCCAGAAGGGCGGCGGCGCCGGCGAGGAAGCCGCGCCGGGCGAGCCTCATTTCGCCACCCGCGCCTCGTCGGCCGCCGGGACGTGCCAGAGCACGACATGGGCGTGCGGCACTTCGACGCCGGGGTGGCCGGCATTGAAATAGACGTCGACATGGTCGACGGCGCCGCCCGGCGAGGCGAGGTTGTCGAAGCGCTTGTCCGGGTTCAGGTCGGCGACGGGGATCATGTAGACGGTGCTGACGAGCTTGCCGTCATGGTCGTAGGCGAGGAACGGCCCCGCCGGCAGCGTCGCCGGGTCGACGTAGAGCGCGCCGAGGCCGGGGAGGAAGTCCGGCAGCTTCACGAGGCTCGCCACGGCCTCGTAGGGCGCGGGCGGCGGCGCCTGCGTCACACCGTCGGCGAGGGCGGCACCGGCGTTAGCGAGGAGGCCGGCGGCGAGGAGGCTCAGGGCTTTCATGGATCGGCTCCGAATGCAGGGCGCCGGCGAAATGCACGGCGTCGGTCCATTGGACGCAGCCACGGCGCGGGAAGTTCCCAGATCGCAGTCCCCAGCAGCTTCGCCGAAGCCTCAACACGCCCCGACACCCCATGGACTATCGCGTGGCGTGGCCGACGATGGGGCGGCCCCCATCCGGTGACCGCCGCGGAGTGGCCGCGCCGCGCGCCACGGTCGACCAATAAATACCCGAAAAGGCCTTGATCTGGTTAATCTTTTGGCAACCATCCCGTCACGGCGCGCAAACAGGCTCTCCGCGCGGGGAAACCGCTTCGCGCGGATCGATATATTCGTTAGGCGATAAAGAGACTTGATTCCACATGCGCAACGGAGCGCACGAGGAATCCGGCGCCATGAGGGCGCCACGAATAGGCAATCGCACCATCGGCCCGACCACCCCATCGGGAGGCCGCCGCTGGCTTTTATCGTTTTTTTGGGGCGCGCACCGTGACCAGGAAGACCGTTCGAAGCGTATGCCCGTATTGCGGAGTCGGTTGCGGCATCGTGATGGAGGTCGCCGACGGGCGTATCGCCAAGATTTCGGGCGACAAGACCCATCCGACCAACTTCGGTCGGCTCTGCACCAAAGGCGCGAGCTGCAACATCCCGGTGACGGCCGAGGGGCGAGCGGACAAGGCTTATGCCCGGATTCCCGGCGGCCGGGACCTGGGTCCGGTTCCCATGCGGGAGGCGATCCGGCGAACGGCGCAGGGCCTGCGCCGGATCATCGACCGGGACGGCCCGGACGCTGTCTCGCTCTACGTATCGGGTCAGATGTCGCTAGAAGCCCAGTATCTCGCCAACAAGCTCTGCAAGGGATTCATCGGCACGAACAACATCGAGAGCAACTCGCGGCTCTGCATGGCAAGTGCCGGAAGCGGCTACAAGCTCTCGATCGGCGCCGACGGCCCGCCCGGCTCCTACCAGGATTTCGACCGGGCAAATCTCTTCTTCGTCATCGGCGCCAACATGGCCGACTGCCACCCGATCCTGTTCCTGCGAATGATGGACCGGGTGAAGGCGGGCGCGAAGCTCGTCGTGGTCGATCCGCGCCGCAACGCCACGGCCGACAAGGCGCACCTGTTCCTGCGGATCCGTCCCGGGACCGACCTCGCGCTGCTGAACGGCCTGCTGCGCCTGCTCGTGGATTCGGGACGGACCGACGCGGCCTTTATCGCCGAGCACACCGAGGGCTGGGAGGCCATGCCGGGCTTTCTCGCGGACTATCCGCCAGAAAAGGTCTCCGAGATCACCGGGATCCCCGAAGCCGATCTGCGCCAGGCGGCCGAGTGGATCGGCGCGGCGCCCGAATGGATGTCCTGCTGGACCATGGGTCTCAACCAGAGCACCCACGGCACTTGGAACACCAACGCGATCTGCAATCTTCATCTCGCCACCGGCGCGATCTGCCGGCCGGGCAGCGGTCCCTTCTCGCTGACCGGCCAGCCAAACGCCATGGGCGGCCGTGAGATGGGTTATATGGGACCGGGCCTGCCGGGCCAGCGGGCGACGGCCAGCGAGGCCGATCGCGCCTTTGTCGAGCGGGTCTGGGGCGTGCCGGAAGGCCGGCTGCGCGTCGAGGCGGGCGCGGGCACGATCCGCATGTTCGAGGACATGGTGGCGGGCCGGATCAAGGCCTGCTGGATCATCTGCACGAACCCGGTCGCAAGCGTCGCCAACCGCAAGACCGTGATCGCCGGGCTCGAAGCCGCCGAACTCGTCGTCACGCAGGACGCCTATGTCGACACGGAGACCAACAGCTACGCCGATATCATCCTGCCCGGCGCCCTCTGGGCCGAGGCGGAGGGGGTGATGATCAATTCCGAGCGCAACCTGACACTGATGCGGAAGGCCGTCGAGCCTCCAGGCGAGGCGATGGCGGACTGGGAGATCATCGCTCGCGTCGCCTGCGAGATGGGCTATGCCGAGGCGTTTTCCTACGATTCCGCCGCCGCGGTCTTCGAGGAAATCCGCGGCTTCTGGAACCCGAAGACCGGCTACGATCTCCGCGGCGCCAGTCACGCGCGGCTGCGGGAGACGCCCCTGCAATGGCCCTGCCCGTCGGAGGGCGCGAGTGATCGGAACCCGATCCGCTATCTCAACGACGGGGAAAGCCAAACCATTCGGGTCGAAGCCGGCGGTCTACGGCCCGCCATTTCTTTCCCGACGGAGCGTGGCAAGGCCTTCTTCCTGCCGCGCCCCCACATGAATCCGGCCGAGATGCCGGATGCCGACTATCCGATGGTCCTCAACACCGGCCGGCTCCAGCACCAGTGGCACACCCTGACAAAGACCGGGAAGGTCCCGACGCTGAACAAGCTCAATCCCGGACCCTTCGTCGAGATCCATCCCGAGGACGCGAAGACGGTCGGTGTGGCCGACCGCGACCAGGTCGCCGTGACCTCGAGGCGCGGCCGCGCCGTGCTGCCGGCGACGATCACCGACCGGGTCCGGCCCGGCAACTGTTTCGCCCCGATGCACTGGAACGACGTCTTCGGCGAGGACCTCGCCATCAACGCGGTGACCAGCGATGCCGTCGACCCGATTTCGATGCAGCCGGAATTCAAGTTCACGGCCGTGGCGCTCACGCGCGTCTCCGGCCCCGCCGCCGCGATCCACTCACCTCAAGCCGAGAAAGCCATGCAGGACGCGCAGCAACCCGCTCCCTTCGAGCCGGCCCTGGCCGGCGCCTCTACCACCGCCGCCGTGGATGCCTTCTCCCGACTGCTGGGCTTTGAGCCGGCCATGCCGCCCGCGCTCAGCCCGGGCGAGCAGGCCTATCTCTCGGGCTTCGTCACCGCGCTTCGAAGCCCCGAAGCGCGCGAGGCCGGAGGCGTTCCGCTGATGCCGGCCGGCGCGCCCCTCGCACCGGGCAGCCTCCACTATGTCAACGGCTTGTTGGCGGGGCTCTTCGCGCGGGCACCCCTGCCTGTCGCGGAAGCGCGGGAAGCCGCGACCGCGCCTGCCCTCACGGCGCCGCCGGCGAGCGCGGCGCACGGGGAGACGCTGATCCTCTGGGCATCCCAGACCGGAAACGCGGAAGCCTTCGCCGAGACCTGCGCCGCACGCCTCAAGGCCGCTGGCAGGCCCGTCCGCCTGATCGCGATGGAATCCGCGGGGCCGGAGGGCCTGGCCGAGGCGCGGCACGCGCTCTTCATCACGAGCACGTTCGGGGATGGCGACGCTCCCGACAATGGCGGCGGTTTCTGGTCGGCGCTGGCCGCCGAGACCGCCCCGCGGCTGGAGGCCCTGCGCTACTCGGTCCTCGCCTTCGGCGACTCGAGCTACGACCAGTTCTGCGGTTTCGGCCGCAAGCTCGACGCCCGCCTGGAGGCGCTCGGCGCGACACGGATGGCAACGCGGGTCGATTGCGAGCCTGACTACGAAGACAGCGCCGCGGACTGGCTCGAGACCATCCAATCCGCCCTCGCGGCCAATGAAGAGCGGTCCTCCCCCTCCGAGGAAGAGGAGACGGGTGACCTCCTCATCGCCACGAAGAACCCGAAGCTCGATGCCTCGTCCGAGACCGCGGCGCCAGCCACCTTCGGCCGAAAGGCGCCGCTCCGCGCCCGGCTTGCCCGCAACGTCCTTCTGAGCGGCGCCGGCGCGCTGAAGGAAGTCCGCCAGTTCGGGTTCGACATCGCCGGGCGCGGCTTCTCCTACAAGTCGGGCGACGCGCTGGGAGTCTGGCCCGTCAACTGTCCCGCCCTCGTGGCGGAGATTCTCGAGGCGCTCGACCTTTCGGGCGCGGTCCCCGTCGCGGTCAAGGACGCGGGCGAGGTAAGCCTCGCAGAGGCCCTCTCCCGCCATTGGGAAATCTCCAAGCTCACCCGCCCGTTCCTCGAGGCGATCGTGGAGCGTCAACCCGACGCCGCCTTCGCACCCCTGCTCGACCCTTCCCGCGGGGCGGAGCTCGAGCGCTGGCTGTGGGGTCGGCAGATCGCCGACGTTCTGAGCGACGCACGCCCGAACCTAAGCCCCAAGGTGCTGTCGCAGATCCTGCGGCCGCTGCAACCGCGGCTCTACTCGATCGCTTCGAGCCCGCACGCCCAAGGCGGTGAAGTCCATCTCACGGTTTCGACGCTGCGCTACGCCTGCGCCGGCCGAGATCGCAAGGGGGTCTGCTCCACCTTCCTCGCGGACCGCGCCGAAGAGGAAGAAGCACTGATCTTCACGCAGCCCTCCGCCCATTTCCATCCCCCGGCCGACGGGTCGCGGCCCGTCATAATGGTGGGCCCGGGCACCGGCGTCGCACCCTTTCGGGGATTCCTGCACGACCGACAGGCAACCGGCGCCAGTGGCCGAAACTGGCTCTTCTTCGGCGAGCAGCACGCTGCGACGGACTTCTACTACCGCGACGAGATAGAGGCGTGGCAAAAGGATGGCCATCTCGCACGCCTCAGCCTGGCATTTTCGCGGGACCAGGCCGAAAAGGTCTATGTCCAGACTCGCATGATCGAGGAAGGCGCTGAACTCTGGCGCTGGATCGATGCCGGCGCGGGCTTCTACGTCTGCGGAGACGCCAGCCGCATGGCGCGGGACGTGGATACGGCCCTGAAGCAGGTCTTGACACGGCACGGGAGCATGAGCGCCGATGCGGCGGCTGACTACGTCGCCCAGATGCAGCGGGACAAGCGATACGTTCGCGACGTCTATTGAGGCTGCCTCCGGCGCGCCAAGGCGTACCGATGCGGAGGAACGCGGCCAGGAACCCCGGACGTCCGGCAACCTGGTCGTCTTCCTTCGCATTATGGGCTCCTGTGAATAAATTGGGTTATGCTCACCTACGCATAACTTCAACCATGAGGCGATGCAGGACGCGTGATCGGCGCGTGGTTCCTCCCGAGCCAGCCCGAGATCGGCGCGGATGAAGGCCGCGCCCAGTTCCGCCACCAGTTCCTCGGCGGCGTCGCCGGCGTCGCCCCACCGCCTGCGACCGAGGTCGCGGTCGAACCGGGCCGGGTGTTTGGTCCAGTGGGCCAGTTCATGGGCGAGCGTCGCGTCGTAGCTTTCCGCGTCGCGAAAGGTCTCGAACGGCGGCATGCTCGCCCGCAGCGCTGCGATCGCCCCTCTACCTCGCGGGCCTCGGCCTCACCGGCGCGGCGACTGGGCTGTGGCTCTGGCCCGCGTTCGCCGCGCAGGCGCTCCCGCCTCCGCGCTCGGCGGCGTGGATGATCCGTCGGTGTGCGTCCCCGCTCAACTGCGAGTTCATTTCCGATCATCCGATCGGATCACGGCCTGCGCGATGCTGGTCGCGGCGGCGACGAAGAGCCCGATGCCGCAGACGATGAAGCCGATCGTGAAGATCTTGCCGAGCGCGGTGTGGGGGGAGAGGTCGCCGTAGCCGACGGTGGCGATCGTCACCACCGAGAAGTCGAGCGAGTCGAGGAGCGACCAGCCCTCGACCAGTCGGTAGAACATTGTCGCGAAGGCGACGAGCGCGGCGGCGAGCATGGTCAGGGCGCGGACCTCCGGCTCGCGGAACGCGGCGCGGAGGCCATGGAAAAGGGCCGTCAGGCGCGGGAGGGCGGGCATCGGGGTCCTTGGTCGGGGTGCGGGGCCGGCGCCGCGGCTCGCGACCAGCCGGGGGCGAGGCGGCGGATCAGCGGGGTGGCGCTCGCGCCATGGCATAGCACGCTGAGAAGGACAGCGCAGACGATCGTCGCGGCGAGCGTGTCGGCCCCGGCGAGGTCGGCCGAGAGGATCAGAACGCCGAAGACGATGCTGGCGAGGCCGCGCGGACCGAACCAGCCGATGAAGAGCCGGTCCCGCGCGGCGACCTCGGTTCCGCGCAGGCAGAGCCAGACCGGGAGCATCCGTACCAGCGTCAGGCTGAGGACGGCGTAGGCGACGACCGCCGGACTGACCGCGCCCGCGACCGAGGGCAGGACGAGGGCGCCGAAGACGACCCAGGTCATCAGCGACAGCACGTCGCCGGCGCCCTCGGCGGCGCGCAGGAGCTCGTGCCGGTCGGGGCGGCGGGCGCCGAAGGCGAGGCCGCCCGCGAAACAGGCGATGAAGCCCGAGCCGCCGAGCGCCTGCGCGAGCGCGAAGCAGGCGACCGCGATGCCCATCGCCGGGACGCCCGTCCAGTTCGGTCCGATCCAGCCGGCGGCGCGGGCGCGGCCGACGAGCCACGCGCTCGGGATGGCGATCGCGGCGCCGACGAGGAAGCCGATGCCGATCTCCTCGGCCACGGTCAGGAAGACGTGGGCGAGCGCCCCGCCGTCGTGCGCCTGGCCCGCGGCGACGCCGAGGAGGAGCACGATCACCGGGACGCAGACGCCGTCGTTGAGCCCGCTCTCGAAGTTCAGGCTCTCGCGGAGCGACGGCGGCACGGCGGGATTGGTGACGACGGGCTTGCCGAGCGCGGCGTCGGTCGGCGCGAGGGCGGTGGCGAGAAGCGCGGTCTCGACGAGCGTCAGCCCGGGCAGGAGCGCGAGGCCGGCCGCGAGCCCGAGGAGGATGGTCAGTGGCAGCCCGATGAGGAGCAGCCGGCGGGGCAGAAAGCGGGTGCGCCGGATCTGGTCGATGTCGGCGTTCGCCGCGTCGGAGAAGAGCACGACCGAGAGGGTGATCTCGGCGAGCAGGCGGAGGTCACCGATCGTCGCGTCGAGGGCGAGGAGGTGCAGCGCGGCGGGCCCGAGCAGCAGGCCGACGGCGACGAAGACGATCGGCCCGCTGATCCGGGAGCGGTCGATCCGCCCGGAGAGAAGCGCATAGGCCGCCGCGAGGAGCGCGAGCAGCGCCACGTTGAGATACATCCCTTCCGGTTCCTTTCGCGCGGCGCCGTTCGTCCCCGGTCAGAAGGTGAACTTGGTCCCGAAGGTGCCGACGGTCACGTTCCTCAGGTCCGGGTCGGTGGGCTGGTCGAGCTCGTACCAGCGGAGCTGGGCGTAGAGGTCGATGCCGTAGCGGTCGATCTTCTGGACGGCGGCGAGGCCGTAGGAGGTGCCGTCGGCGCCGTCGGCGGAGATGTTCTCGCCGTGGGTGTAGTCGACGCCGAAGCCGGTCTCGCCGAGGGCGGTCAGGCTCGTGTCCCAGCCGACCTTGGCGTAGAAGTTCGACGGATCGTCGCCCTCGTCGAGGCGATAGCCGCCGGTCGAGAGGGTGAGGCTGACGCCGATCGGGTCGTACTTGACCGAGCCCGACGCGGCGTAGGCGTAGTCCACCGCGTCGTCGTCGGTGTTGTAGACCGAGGCGGCGGCGAGGACGGTGAAATCGCCGAGCGTCCAGCCGCTCCAGTCGCCGTAGTCGCCGCCGAGCGTCACCGCCGCGGCCCACTGGTCGTCCTGGCCGTAGGAGGCCGAGCCCTGGACCGGGCCGAACATCGGGCTGTCGTATCTGACGCGGGCGAGGCGGTCGCCGTCGAAATCGTAGAAGGCGTCGCCGACGGTGGTCCCGCTCAGCTCCGCGCCGTCGGTGAAGAAGATACCGCCGGCGATGTCGGCGACTCCCGCGTACATGATCGGGCCGGCGACCAGGCTGAGGTCGTATTCGGCGGTGTCGTCGGCGGCGGAGGAGCCCTTGCCGAGTTGCAGGCGGCCGTAGCGGTCGTCGCGGAAGGTGACCTCGGCGCGGCGGACGTTGAAATCGGCGTCGGTCTGACTGTCGAGCTGGCTGACGTCGTAGGAGTTGTTCGGGCTGGCGCCGATCTCGAGCGTCGCGCCGAGCGCGGTCTCGCCGAGCGGCGCGTCGGCGTCGAGGCGGAAACGGGTGCCCGATGTGTCGTTGTCGACGATGTAGACGTCGGTCGAGATGCCGTCGTCCACCACGTTGAAGGCCGGGTTGACCTGCCCGGAGAGGGTCAGCGAGCGGCCGCTCCTGTCGATCCAGGTAAAGCCCTCGGCCACCATCTGCGCCTCGTCGCGGTCCTCGCCGTCGGCCGGGGCGGCGGAGGCCGCGGAGGAGGAGGCAACGGACACCGGGACGCCGGAAACCGTGGACGCCTTCGGGGCCGCGACGGTGCGTCCTCCCTTCAGCGCGTCGAGCTCGGCGCGCATCGCGTCGATCTGCTTCTGCTGCGCCTCGATCAGCGCTGCCATCTTGTCGACGTCGGCGGTCGTCGCCTGCTGCGCGGTGGCGGGGAGGGCCGTCGCCAGCGCCGTCAGGGCGGTGGCGGCGAAGAGGCGCGGCGAACGGGCGGCGGGCATGGGCGGGTTCCTTCAGGGTTGGTCGGGCGTCGGGGCGGTCTTCCGTCGCAGCATCCGCAGGCCGAGGAAGGCGAAGGCGATCGAGACGAAGGGGTTGAGGAGGTTGAAGAAGGCGTAAGGCAGATAGCTCGTGGTCGCGACGCCGAGGGTCGCGGCCATGTAGGCGCCGCAGCTGTTCCACGGGATGAGCGGCGAGGTCACGGCGGCCGAGTCGCCGAGGGTGCGGGAGAGGACGACGGGGGCGAGGCCGTGCTTCTCGAAGGCGGGGCGGAACATCCGGCCGGGGAGGACGACGGCTATATACTGGTCGGAGGCGAGGACGTTTGTGCCGAAGGCGGCGCCGACCAGCGTCGCGACGAGGGCACCGCCGGAGCGGGCGGCGGCGATCAGCGGGCCGATCAGCCGCTCGAGCACGCCGGCGCGCTCGAGGAAGCCGCCGAAAGCGAGGGCGACGAGGATGAGCCAGACGGTGCCGAGCATGCTCGCCATGCCGCCGCGGGTGAGGAGCGTGTCGAGGGCGGCGTCGCCGGTGGTCGAGACGTAGCCGCTGGCCAGGGTGGACCAGACGCCCTTCAGCAGCGCGAGGCCGCGCGGCAGCCCGCCGCCAGCGAAGGCGACGACGCGCTCGGGCGCGGCGATCACGGCGAGGACGCCGCCGGCCAGCGCGCCGAGGAAGATCGCGACGAAGGGCGGCCAGCGCATGATCGCGAGGGCGAGGACGAGGGCGAGCGGGATGAAGTGGACGGAGGACGGCCGGAAGGCGGCCTCGATGCTGGCGGTGGTGGCGGAGGGGTCGAAGGCGACGGGCTTGCCGAGGAACCAGAACATCAGGAGCGCGACGGCGAGCGCGGGCACGGAGGTGCGCAGCGACTCGCCGAAATGCTCGTAGAGGTCGGAGCCCGCGGCGGCGCACGCGAGGTTGGCGGTGCCGGAGAGCGGAGAGAGCTTGTCGCCGAAATAGGCGCCGGAGATGACGGCGCCGGCGGTGACGGCGGGGTCGAGGCCCATCTCGCGCGCGACGCCCATCAGGCCGATGCCGATGGTGCCGGCGACGGTCCACGAGCTGCCGATCGAGACGGCGACGACGAGACAGATCAGGCACGCGGTCGGGTAGAAATAGTCGGGGCTGAGCAGCTTCAGGCCGAAGTAGACCATGGCGACGAGCGTGCCGCTGAGCGCCCAGGTGCCGATCAGCGCTCCGACGGCGAGCAGGATGAAGATCGCGGGAAGCCCGGCCATGACGCTGCCGACGGCGGCGTCGCGCAGGTCGTCGATCGAATGGCCGTGCCGCCAGGCGACGGTGATGGCGAGGATCGAGCAGAAGACCAGCGCCACCTGGTTCGGGCCCGAGGCGGCGCCGTCGCCGAAGAGGAAGAAGGAGAGGCCGAGGAGGCAGACCAGCGCGACGACCGGGAGGAGCGCGGCGGCGAGGCCGAGCGGGGCGGGCGTGGAGGAGCGGCGGAGGTGCATGGGTCGTGTCCTCAGTGGAAGACGATGTCGCCCCCGTCGCCGCCCGGAGCGGGGCCGATGGTCGTGCCCTTCTTGCCGCGGACCGCCGCGGGCACGTCGGCGAGGGCGCAGATCACCGAGCGGCCGCCGGTCGAGCGGGCGAAGTCCTGCGCGGCCTCGACCTTCGGGCCCATCGAGCCGGCGGGGAAGCGGTAGGCGTCCATCGCGTCCGGCGTCGCCCGGCGGATCGCGCGCGCCTCGGGCTTGCCCCAGTCGAGATAGACCGCGTCGGCGTCGGTGGCGCAGACGAAGACGGTGGCCCCGATCTCGCGGGCGAGGAGCGCGGTGGCCCGATCCTTGTCGATCACGCATTCGACGCCGACGAGCCGCTTCGTCCCCTTCTCGTACATCGTCGGGATGCCGCCGCCGCCGGCGGCGATGACGACGGTGCCTTTCTCCAGCAGCCACTGGACGGGGCGGATCTGGAAGATGCGCTTCGGCAGCGGCGACGGCACCACGCGGCGCCACTTGTCGCCGTCGGGCTTCACCACCCAGCCCTTCGACGCGGCCTCCGCCCTGGCTTCGGCCTCGTCGTAGACCTGCCCCACGAACTTCGTCGGGTCGGCGAAGGCCGGGTCGTCGGGGTCGACCTCGACCATGGTCAGGAGCGTGGCGAGGGGCTTCTCGAAGGGGAGCAAATTGCCAAGCTCCTGCTCGATCATGTAGCCGATCGCCCCTTCGGTCTCCGCGCCGAGCACGTCGAGCGGCGAGTCCTCGCCCGGATAGGCGAGCTCCTGAAGCGCGAGGAGGCCGACCTGCGGGCCGTTGCCGTGGGTGATGACGATCTCGTTGTCGGCGCAGAGGGGCGCGAGGGCCTCGGCGGCGACGCGGGCGTTGCGGCGCTGGTTCGAGGCGGTGAGCGCCTCGCCGCGCTTCAGGAGGGCGTTGCCGCCGAGGGCGACGACGATCCGGGCCATCGACTCAGCCCGCCAGCGTCGCGACGAGGATCGCCTTGATCGTATGGAGCCGGTTCTCGGCCTGCTCGAAGGCGACGTTCATCGGGCTCTCGAACACCTCCTCCGTCACCTCCATCTCCTTGATCCCGAACTTCTCGAAGATGTCCTGTCCAACCTTCGTCTCGGTGTTGTGGAAGGCGGGCAGGCAGTGCATGAACTTCACCGTCGGGTTACCGGTCTTCTTCATCAGCGCCATGTCGACCCGGTAGGGCGAGAGCAGCTTGATCCGCTCCGCCCAGACCTCCTTCGCCTCGCCCATCGACACCCAGACGTCGGTATGGACGAAGTCGACGCCCTTCACGCCGGCGTCGATGTCGTCGGTCACCATCAGCCGCGCGCCCGTCTGCTCCGCCCAATTCCGCGCGATCGCCTGCACGTCGTCATGCGGCTGGTTCGCCTTCGGCGCCACCATGCGCACGTCGCAGCCCATCATCGCGCCGAGCACGAGCAGCGAGTTGCCCATGTTGTTGCGGGCGTCGCCGAGGAAGGCGTAGGCGATCTGCGTCCGCGGCTTGTCGGAATGCTCGACCATGGTCAGCATGTCGGCCAGCATCTGCGTCGGGTGCCAGTCGTCCGTCAGGCCGTTGTAGACCGGCACGCCGGCGTATTTCGCGAGATCGTCCACCGCGTGCTGCGACGAGCCGCGGAACTCGATGGCGTCGAACATCCGGCCGAGGACGCGGGCGGTGTCCTTCATCGACTCCTTGTGGCCGATCTGGCTGCCCGACGGGTCGAGATAGGTGACATGCGCCCCCTGGTCGTGGGCCGCCACCTCGAAGGCGCAGCGGGTGCGGGTCGAGGTCTTTTCGAAGATCAGGCAGATTTCCTTGCCCCTGAGCAGCTGGCGCTCGGTGCCGGAATATTTCGCCCGCTTCAGGTCGCGCGACAGGTCGAGCAGGTACAGCATCTCGCGCTGGCTGAAGTCGTCGAGCTTCAGGTAGCTCCGGCCCTTGAGGTTGAAGGACATGGCGTTTCCCCTTGTTCTGTTCAGTAGGCCGGATCGCGCAGGATCGGGCAGGTCATGCAGTGGCCGCCGCCCCTGCCCCGGCCGAGCTCCTGGCTGCCGATGGTGATGACCTCGATCCCGGCCTTGCGGAGCAGCGTGTTGGTGTGGGTGTTGCGGTCGTATCCGACGATCACGCCGGGCTCCAAGGCGACGACGTTGTTGCCGTCGTCCCACTGCTCGCGCTCGGCGTCGAAGGCGTTGCCGCCGGTGCCAACGACGACGAGGTCCTTGAGGCCGAGGGCTTCCTTGTAGACGTCGAACAGGTGTCCCGCCTCGCGGGTGATCTCCACCTCGCCCTTGCCGTCGGGGCGGAGCGAGAAGCAGACGATCTCGTCGACGACCTCGCGGAAGGCCGTCACCTTGTCGTGGTCGAGGCAGGTGAAGACGGTGTCGAGGTGCATCGCGGCGCGCGACTTCGGCATGGCGCAGGCGATGACGCGCTCGGCGGCGCCCCGCTCGAACAGGCGGTCGGCGACCTGGTTGACCGCCTGCCGGGTGCTGCGCTCGCCCATGCCAATCAGGACGACGCCCTTGCCGATCGGCATGACGTCGCCGCCCTCCATCGAGGTGTTGCCCCAGTCCTCGTCGCTGTCGCCCCACCAGATCTCGAATTCGTTCCCGGTGAACTCCGGATGAAACTTGTAGACCGCCCGCTGGAACAGCGCCTCGGGCTTGCGCGCCGGCCAGTACATCGGGTTGCAGGTGACCCCGCCGTAGATCCAGCAGGAGGGGTCGCGCTGGAAGAGCGCGTTCGGAACCGGCCTCACGAGGAACTCCGTCTCCGACAGCGCGTCGCGCATCAGCGGGGTGATGATCTCCGGGGGCATGTCTTCCAGAACAACGCCGCCGAGCAGGTGCCGGGCGAGGAAATGCGGGTCCGCCTCGTCGAGCCATGGCCGCAGGACGCGCGCCAGCGCCGGTCCCACCTGGTTCGGGGTGATCCGTCGGTCGAGGATGAAGGTCCGGGCCTCCGGGCTGTCGCGCAGGATGTCGGTGAGGAGGTCCTGGATGTCGAAGACCTCGATCCCGCGGTCCTTCATCTTCAGCACGAAGTCGGCATGGTCCGAGCGCGCCTTCTGCACCCAGATCACGTCGTCGAACAAGAGGTCGTGGCAGTTGCCGGGCGTCAGCCGCTCATGGGCGAGCGAGGGGCGCGACACCATCACCTTGCGGAGCTTGCCGATCTCCGAATGGACGCCGAGTTGCATGGGGTTCCTCCCGTTTCTGGCGCGTTCGCGCTCTCAGTTGACCGGCGCCGCGGCCGGAGCGGGCGTGGGGGCACGCGGGGTGTCGCCCATCATCGCCGAGACGCTCAGCGCCCCCGAAATGATGACGGCGAGGATCAGGAGGAGCGGCCAGAGGAAGCGCAGCCACTTGTCATAAGCGACGCGCCCGATGGCGAGCCCGCCCATCACCACCGCGAAGGTCGGGTTGAACAGGTTCACCCAGCCGTTCGCCGACTGGTAGGCGGTGACGACGAGGCTGCGCGCCACCCCGGCGAAGTCCGCGAGAGGCGCGAGGATCGGCATCGACAGCACCGCGAGGCCGGAGGAGGACGGCACGAGGAAGGACAGCGCCGTCTGGTTCAGCAGCATCCGGTTGATGAAGGCGACCGAGCCGAGGCCGCCGAGCGCCGCCTCGCGGGCGTGGAGGATCGTGTCGGTGATCTTGCCCGCGTCCATGACGACGACGATGCCGCGGGCGACGCCGATGATGAGGGCGACGCCGAGCAGGTCGCGCGCGCCGTTGACGAAGGTGTCGACGAACGTCCCCTCGTCCATCCGCGTCGAGGCGTCGAACTTGGCCACGACGAAGGTGAGGATCGCCATCCCGAGGAACAGCGCCGACATCTGCCCCATCCACCAGCCCTTGGCGATCACCCCGTAGAGCATGGCGACGAAGGTCAGCCCGAAGAGGGCGAGGATGACCTCCCGCGTCCGGTTGAACTCGGGAAGCGGCGCGCCGGCCTCGGCGCCCTTCAGGAAGCGCTGGATATTTTCCTCGCGCTGCGCGGCGACGACCGACCGCGACGGGTCGGCCTTCACCGCCCGCGCGTAACGCATGACGAAGAGGATGCCCGCGGCGAGGCAGGCGACGAGGATGAAGACCCGGAGCAGCAGCCCGTCGGTGAAAGGCACCCCGGCGGCGTTCGACGCGACCACGGTCGCGAAGGCGTTGAAGGTCGAGCCGAGCGTGCCGATGCCGCAGCCGAGCATGATGACGGCGACGCCGGTCAGCGCGTCGTAGCCGGCGCGGATGAAGACCGGCAGGATGATGGCGTAGAAGGCGAGGCTCTCCTCCGCCATGCCGTAGCTGGTGCCGCCGAGGGCGAAGGCGCCCATCAGGATCGGGATCATCCAGATCTCGCGCCCCCGGAGCGCGGTCAGCAGCCAGCCGATGCCGGCGTCGATGGCGCCGGTCTTCGTCACCACCGCGAGGAAGCCGCCGATGACGAGCACGAACACCGCGACATCGACGGCGTTCGCCATGCCGGTGTCGGGGTCGTAGAGGCCGGCGATCGGCGCCATCAGGACGGCGCCCAAGCCTTGAGGGTTCGGCTCGACCTGGTGGTAGGTGCCGGGGACCGGCGCCTCCTTGCCCAGCGTCTCGTTCATCGCCCGTTCGTACTGGCCGGCGGGGATGATCCAGGTCAGCGCCGCGACGACGACGATGAGCCCGAAAAGGATGGTGAAGGCGGTCGGAAACTTCTTCATGCGCTTGCCCTGTTTCGGCGGGGGCGGCCGCTTCGTCGGCGGCCCTCCCGAGGCCGCCCGGCGCGCCGTTATCGTTGGTCGTCGGCGGCCCTCAGCGGCTCGGTCGCGCCTCCCCGAGATAGCGGCCGATCTCGCTCTCGAGCTCGGCGATCGCCACGCGATAGTCCGGAACCTCGGGGCGCTCGGCGGCGTCCGGCATCGCCTCGAAGCGGACGAGGCTTTCGCGGGCGAGGCCGTACTCCTCGCAGAGCTCGCGAAAGCGGGGATCACGGACCGCGAGGCCGCTCAGCCGCCTCGCTTCCGCCGGGAAGCGGGACGCGAGCTCGGCGATCCTGGCCTGTGCGCTGTCGATCCGTGCCATCGGCTGCTCTCATCCGCGTGACGCCGCTAGCCTGCCGCCGCCTCCCGAAGCCGCGAAGTACGTTACCGTTTACTACCTGCCCGAGACGGCTTCCGGACGGCCCGGCGCACTGGCATCGTTCCGCGCGAGACGTAGCGGACAGCCGGATCGTAGCGCGGGAGAAGCAGGCCGTTTCGACGGAGGCGGTGCGGGGTGCGAACCCTCGGAGCGCGGCATCTTGAAAAGGCCGTTGACGTGGTTCTTGCCGTCGGTCGTCCATTCGTTCCGATCGACCGCGAGAAATCCAACATTCGGA
This sequence comes from Amaricoccus sp., assembly GCA_044225035.1. GTDB lineage: Bacteria > Pseudomonadota > Alphaproteobacteria > Rhodobacterales > Rhodobacteraceae > Amaricoccus. The sequence continues at coordinate 24,445 of JBGAJI010000008.1, forward strand.
TCGGCCAAGATGCCGCGCGCCGGTTCTCGGAACTCGGCCGCCGCGCGGCATCTTGTGGCCGGATATTCCGGGCGATGTCGTTGAGCAGGCCTTCAAGAAAGGTCCGGAGTCGGCTGTCGCAGGCCGCCCAATCGCCGCGCGTGTGCGCCTCGACCGTATTATCAAGGTGGCCGAGCGGCGTCATGAACTGAAAAGACATCGTGGAGGTCGCCATCTACGCCGGCTATTCATCCGACAACCAGCGCGACGCCTCGATTCGTCGCCGTGAAACCAAAAAAGAACAATGGCTTGCCCAACGATTTTCGACACCTGCGATCCGCGACCGGACATCCTGTCGGGAGTTTTCGCCGAAAGCTATTACGCGGCACGGCTTGATGGAGTCAGGACTGGCCGAGGGCCCGCGGACTATTCCGACCCTCGCCAGTTCTTCGCAAACACCCACCCCACTTCCGGGTTGCGCGAACTTCTCGCAAATGTCTGCCGACGCCTGTCCGGTCCGGGAGGCGGGATATCGGCACTCTTCCGTCTGGACACCTCCTACGGTGGGGGCAAGACGCATGGCCTGATCGCTCCGTCATACCGCGCGAGGCTTGGTCGGGGTCGAAAATGTGGCAGAGTTCGCCGATCCCAGCCTTGTGCAGCGACGTCATGTCCGCATTGCGGCCTACGACGGCGAAAACGCAGACCCGGCCAACGGACGATCTATGGGCGACGGCATCAGGGCGTTCACGCCTTGGGAAGAGATAGCCTACATGCTGGCCGGCACTGAGGGCTATGCCCGCGTCCAGGCCTCGGATAAACAGCGCGTTGCGCCGGGAGCCGACACGATCCAGGAACTCTTCGGGGCCGATCCGACGCTGATTGTTCTCGATGAGCTTGGAGAATACCTGCGTAAGGCATCCCGCCTCGCTGGCGGGCAGGGGCAGCTCACAAGCTTCCTGGAGGCGCTGCTGAGCGCGGTTCAGGCCGCTCGGGACGCGGCGCTTGTCTTCACGCTCGCGTTGCGATCCGACGGCGGCTCGAGAGACGCCTTCTCGGAAGAAGACAGGCGGCTCGGGCTCGCCTTTGACGAACTCACAAGCGTTTCTGGTCGTAAAGCCACGAATCTGAATCCGACGCGCGACGACGAGACCGCGGCCCTGCTACGGCGCCGGCTGTTTTCTCGCATCGACCCGGATGCCGCACACCGCGCGGCTGTGGCCTACGGTGAACTCTGGACCCGGTATCGTGAGAAGCTCTCCGAAGATGGCCGAAGGGTGGACGCAGGGGACTTCGAGCAAGCCTACCCCTTCCACCCTGACGTCCTGGCCACACTGACGTGCAAGACCGCTACCATGGCCGAGTTGCAGCGCGTGCGCGGCATGTTGCGTATACTTGGCAGAACCGCCCAGGAGCTCTGCCGTGTCCTGCCGATCGCTCCGTCGACCGATCACGAACACGCCGCCCGCCGGCTCGGTCCGGGCCGGCTCCCGCCGCGCGCGCGCCGCGATGCCCGGCTCAGCGTCGAGATCCGGCGCGTTTTCAACGAGAACTTCGGCGTCTACGGCGTCCGGGAGGTCTGGCGTCAGATGCTCCGGGAGGGCTTCGAGATCGCCCGCCGCGCCGTGTCCCGCCTGACGCGGAGCATGGGGTTGTCGGGCGCGGTCCGCGGTAAGCGCATCCGGACCACCGTGCCGGATCCCGCCGCGCCCTGTCCGCGCGACCGGGTGAACCGGGTGTTCCGGGCGCCGGCGCCGAACATGCTGTGGCTGTCGGATTTCACCTACGTCGCGACCTGGGGCGGCTTCGTCTCCGTCGCTTTCGTCATCGACGCCTTCGCCCGGCGGATCGTCGGCTGGCGCGTGTCGCGCGTCGCCACGGCGGAATTCGTGCTCGACGCCCTCGATCAGGCGTTGCACCAGCGCCACCCCTTCGACGGCGGCCGCCTTGTCTGCCACTCCGACCGAGGATCGCAATAGCATCCGCTACACCGAGCGTCTCGCCGAGGCCGGGATCCAGCCCTCCGTGGGCGGCGTCGGCGATTCCTACGATAATGCGCTCGCCGAGACGGTGATCGGCCTCTTCAAGACCGAGGTCACTCACCGCCGAGGGGCCTGGCGATCCTTCGAGGCCGCGGAGTTCGCCACCCTCGAATGGGTCCACTGGTTCGACGAGCGCCGACTGCTCGAACCGATCGGGAACATCCCGCCCGCCGAAGCCGAAGCGAACGACTACGCCAGACTGGAGACATCCGCCGTGGCGGCGCAGGACTCAAACCAAAACGCCTCCGGCAAACCCGGGGCGCTTTAGACCGCCATGGCGATTATGGCGGCGACCGAGACGCTTCGGAGCCGGTCGCCGAAGGCGAGAAAACGCTCCAGTGGAGCGTTTTCAGCCGAAGAAGGCCGCGGCGGCGGCAGGGCGCCCGCCCTGGCGCACCTTGAGGTAGGTGGCGTCGAGCCAGAGGCGAGCCATCGAGGCGCCATCGGTTCGAGCCCGATGGCGAGCGCCAGTCGCCGGCGACCGGCCGGTCGAGGAACTCCCGCACCCGCTCGTCGATGTCCTTGCACAGCTTCGACACCGTGCTCTTGGAGATGCCGGTCAGCCCCATGGCTTGCACCAGATCGTCGACGCGCCGGGTCGAGGCGCCGCCGATCCAGGCCTCCTGCATCACCGCCACTGACCTGCCCCCTTCCTGCTCCCTCGATTTGAGTGGGAGTCCGTCACCCTATGAGGTGAGACCCTTCTCTGGATCACCCGAGGCTGGAGTTTTCGGGCTTCGTCACGACGGCTGGCCGGCTGCGCCGTCGGGGTTCATAAGGGCGATCGGGGGCTTGTACCCGATGGCACCGTGGGGTCGGTCCTCGTTGTAGTACCTGCGCCAAGCCTCCAACTTTTCGCGGGCGTCGGCAAGGGTCAGGAACCAGTGGGTGTTCAGGCACTCGCTCCGGAAGCGGCCGTTGAAGGCCTCGATGAAGGCGTTGTCGGTGGGTTTTCCGGGGCGGGAGAAGTCCAGGATCACGTCATGGGAGTAAGCCCAGAGGTCGAGATCACGGGAGATGAACTCGCTGCCCTGGTCGACGCGGATCGTCCTCGGGAAGCCTACCCCTGCGCAGACCCGGTCGAGCGTCGCCACCACGTCCTCGCCGCGGTAGCTGAAGCGGGCGTCGAGCACCGGCGAGAAGCGCGAGAAGGTGTCGACGATGGTCAGCACCCGAAGCTTCCGACCCGTCGCGAGCTGGTCGTGGACGAAGTCCACCGCTGCGCGCGCGCAAGCGTCCCTGGACAGGCGCGAAGCGGCTGGCAGGTGGCTTCGCGGCCGTCGACGTTCCTGCCTGTCTGCCACTTCCCGGGCGGTCGGCTTCTCGCTCATGGTGTCGTCGTCGAGCGCGTCACTGGCACGAGGATCTTCATCCCGCTCCTTCTCGGAAAAACCGCAGTCACGTGCCGCGGGCAGGTCAGCCTATTGTCGACACGGGAGAGCCGGAGCCGTCGGACGACTTCGGGGCGCTCGGGGCACCGGCGAACCGGGGGGCGCGTTTCTCGAGAAAGGCCCGCATCCCCTCGCGCTGGTCGGGCGTTCCGAACAGGCGGTGGAACAGGCGCCGCTCGTAATTGATCCCCTCGGCCAGCGACAGCTGCTCGGCGCGGCCCACGGTGTCGCGCACCAGCCGCGCGGTGGCGCGGGAATAGCCGGCGATGGTGCGCGCCGCCTCCATCGCCGTCGGCAGGACCTCGGAGTCGGGCACGACGCGCGCGACGAGGCCCGCGCTCAGCGCCTCGGCCGCGTCCATCATCCGGCCGGTCAGGTGCATGTCCATCGACCGGGCGCGGCCGATCAGCCGTGTCATGCGCTGGGTCCCGCCCATGCCGGCGATCACCCCGAGCTTGATTTCGGGCTGGCCGAACTTCGCGCCCTCGCCGGCGATGGCGAAGTCGCACATCATCATCAGCTCGCAGCCGCCGCCGAGCGCGAAGCCCTGGACCGCGGCGATGCGCGGCGTCCGGCAGGCGACGAAGCGATCCCACTCGGCGAAATAGTCCGCCTCGATCATGTCGCTCGCGTCCATCTCCGCCATGCCGGAGATGTCGGCTCCGGCGGCGAAGGCCCGTTCGGAGCCGGTCAGGACCAGCGCGCCGATCCCGGGATCGCGGTCGATCTCCTCCGCCGCGGCGATCACCTCGGCGGCGAGCCCGGCGCTGAGCGCGTTCAGACGCTCCGGCCGGTTGAGCCGGATCAGCGCGACTCGGCCGTCGCGACTGGTTTCGATGAACTCTGGCATATGTTTTCCCCCTGCTTGGTCGATCAGGTCCAGCGGCCAAGTACGCCGACCCGCTCCAGCTCGGCAATCCGGTCGCCCGGCACGTTCCAGCCGGCGATCGCGGCCGCCGGGTCGTCCGGCATCATCGGCGGCCGCGGCGGCGGCGCCGCCGTGCGCGCGAAACGCGGGGCCGGCGCGGGCTGGGTGACCCCGGCGACCGTCACGAAGGCCTCGCGCCGGACATTGTGCGGGTGGGCGGGCGCCTCGTCCCAGTCAAGCACCGGGGTCACGCAGGCATCCGTCCCCTCGAAATGCCGCGCCCAGGCGTCGCGGGGGCGGCTTGCAAAGGCCGCCGCCAGCCGCGCCCTGGCCTCGGGCCACTGGTCCCTGTCCGTCTGGTCGAATGCGCCCGGGTCGAGCCCGAGCCCGGCGATGAGCTGCGCGTGGAACTGCGGCTCGATGGCGCCGACGGCGACGAAGCCGCCATCGGCGCAGGCATAGATCCCGTAGAAATAGGCGCCGCCATCGAGAAGGTTCGCCTCGCGCGCGGTCTTCCACGCCCCCGCCGCGCGGAAGCCGTGGATCATGGCGGCGATCACCGCGGCGCCGTCGGTCATCGTCGCGTCGACCACCTGGCCAATTCCGGTGGTCCGCGCGTTCAGGATGGCGGCGAGCAGGCCGAAGGCCATCATCATGCCGCCGCCGGCGAAATCGGCCACGAGGTTCATCGGCGCGACCGGCCGCTCGGCCGGGCCGATGGCGGCGAGCGCCCCGGAAAGCGCCACGTAGTTGATGTCATGCCCCGCGCGCTCGGCCAGCGGCCCGGTCTGACCCCAGCCGGTCATCCGGCCATAGGCGAGGCGCGGATTGCGGCGGAGACAGACCTCCGGCCCGAGCCCCAGCCGCTCCGCCACGCCCGGACGGAACCCCTCGATCAGCGCGTCGGCACCGGCGATCAGGTCGAGCGCCAGCGCCCGGCCGTCCGGATGCTTGAGGTCGAGCGCGATGCCCGGCCGCCCCCGCGCCACCACGTCGGCGGCGGTATCCATCGACGGGATGCCGCGCCGCGGCCTCGGCCCGTGGATCCGCAGCACCTCGGCGCCGTGGTCGGCGAGCATCATCGCGGCGAAGGGCGCGGGGCCAAGGCCCGCGAGCTCCACCACCCGTAGCCCGTCCAGAACGCCCGGCACCTACAGGCTCCGCGCGATCACCAGCCGCTGCACGTCGCTCGTCCCCTCGTAGATCTGGGAGACCCGCACGTCGCGATAGATGCGCTCGACCGGATAATCGGCGAGATAGCCATAGCCGCCATGGATCTGGATCGCCGCCGAGCACACGGCCTCGGCCATCTCCGAGGCGGTGACCTTGGCCATCGAGGCCTCGGTCAGGCAGGGACGGCCGGCCTCGCGCAGGGCGGCGGCGTGCAGCATCAGCTGCCGCGCCGCCTCGATCCGCGTCGCCATGTCGGCGAGACGGAAGGCCACCGCCTGGTGCTCGATGATCGGCTTGCCGAAGGCGATCCGCTCCCTCGCATAGTCCCGCGCCGCCTCGAAGGCGGCCCGGGCCATGCCGATCGACTGCGCGGCGATGCCGATCCGCCCGCCCTCGAGATTGGCGAGCGCGATGCGGTAGCCTTCGCCCTCGGCGCCGAGGCGGTTCCCGGCCGGGACCCGCATGCCTTCGAAGGCGAGCGCGCAGGTGTCCGAGGAATGTTGGCCGAGCTTCTCCTCGACGCGCACCACCTGATAGCCGGGGGTGTCGGTGGGGACGATGAAGGCGGAGATGCCCTTCTTGCCGGCGTCGGGATCGGTCACGGCGAAGACGATCACCACATGGCCGTTCTTGCCCGAGGTAATGAACTGCTTCGCCCCGTCGATGACGTAATGGTCGCCGTCGCGGCGGGCGCGCGTGCGCAGCGCGGCGGCGTCCGAGCCGGCCTGCGGCTCGGTCAGGGCGAAGGCGCCGATCCATTCCCCGGCGGCCATCCGCGGCAGGAAGCGCGCCTTCTGCTCCTCGGTGCCGAAGCGGAGGATCGGCGCGCAGCCGACCGACGAATGCACCGAGACGATGGTCGAGCAGGAGCCGTCGCCCGCCGCGATCTCCTCGAGCGCCAGCGCATAGGCGACGGTCCCGAGCTCCGAGCCGCCGAACTTCTCGGGCACCAGCATGCCCATGAAGCCGAGCTCTCCCATCGCTGCGACCTGCGCCGCGGGAAAGGCGTGCTTGGCATCGCGCTCCGCCGCGCCGGGGGCGAGCTGCTCGCGCGCGAAATCGCGGACGGCGTCCCGGATCTGCTCCTCGGTTTCGGTCAACAGCATCACACCACCCGCTCGATCGCGACCGCCGTCGCCTCGCCGCCGCCAATGCAGAGCGAGGCCACGCCGCGGTCAAGCCCATAGGTCTCGAGCGCGGCCAGCAGCGTCACCAGCACCCGCGCGCCCGAGGCGCCGATCGGATGCCCGAGGGCGCAGGCCCCGCCATGGACGTTGACCTTGTCGTGCGGCAGGTCGAGGTCGCGCATCGCCGCCATGGCGACGACCGCGAAGGCCTCGTTCACCTCGAAGAGGTCGACGTCGCCCAGCGTCCAGCCCGTCCGCTCCGCCAGACGGCGGATGGCGCCGACCGGCGCTGTCGGGAACAGGCTCGGCTTGTCGGCGAAGGTCGCGTGCCCGACCACGACCGCGCGCGGGGTCAGCCCGCGCCGCTCCGCCTCCGAGGCGCGCATCAGCGCCAGCGCCGCCGCGCCGTCCGAAATCGACGAGGAATTGGCCGCTGTCACCGTGCCGCCGTCGCGGAAGGCGGGCCTGAGCGTCGGGATCTTGTCGAGCCGCGCCTTGCCGGGCTGTTCGTCGATCGCGACGACCGCCTCGGCGCGGCCCGCCTTGACGGTCACCGGCGTCACCTCGGCGGCGAAGCGGCCCTCGGTGATCGCCTTCTGGGCCCGCGTCAGCGAGGCGACGGCATAGGCGTCCTGCGCCTCGCGGGTGAACTGGTAGGATTGCGCGCAATCCTCGGCGAAGCTCCCCATCAGCTTGCCCCGGTCGTAGGCGTCCTCGAGCCCGTCGAGGAACATGTGGTCCATCACCTGGCCATGGCCGATCCGCAGGCCGGCCCGGACCTTGGGCAGGATGTAGGGCGCGTTCGACATGCTCTCCATGCCGCCCGCGACCACGATGTCGGCGGAGCCAGCCGCGATCAGGTCATGCGCCAGCATCGCCGCCTTCATCCCCGACCCGCACATCTTGTTGATCGTGGTCGCCCCGGCGCCGAGCGGCAGGCCCGCGCCGAGCGCCGCCTGCCGCGCCGGCGCCTGCCGGAGGCCGGCCGGCAGGACGCAGCCCATGACCACTTCCTCGACCGACGCGGCGTCGAGGCCCGCGCCGGCCAGCGCCGCCGAGATCGCGGCCGCGCCCAGCTCGGGCGCCTGCGCTCCGGCGAGATCGCCCTGAAAGCCGCCCATCGGCGTGCGCGCCGCGCCGACGATGACGATCGGATCCGTCTTGCTCATCTTGTTTCCTCCCTGACCGTCTGTCTGATTACTTGGCCGCCATACGCAACGCGCCGTCGAGCCGGATGACCTCGCCATTCACCATCTGGTTCTCGACGATGTGCCGCACGAGGGCCGCGAATTCCCGCGGGTCGCCGAGCCGCGAGGGGAACGGTACCGAGGCGCCGAGCCCGTCCTGCACCTCCCGCGGCAGGCCCGCCATCATCGGCGTGCCGAAAATCCCGGGCGCCACGGCGGCGACGCGGATGCCGTGGCGGGCCAGCTCGCGCGCCGCGGGCAGCGTCAGGGCCGCGACCCCGCCCTTCGACGCCGCGTATCCGGCCTGGCCGATCTGCCCGTCGTAGGCGGCGATCGAGGCGGTGTTGACGATCACCCCGCGCTCACCGGAGGGACCCGGTTCGTTGCGGGCGATGGCCTCGGCCGCGAGGCGGAGCATGTTGAAGGTGCCGATCAGGTTGATCGTCACCGCCCGGACGAAGCTGTCGAGCCGATGCGGTCCGTCCCGGCCGAGGATCTTCTCGCCGGGCGCGATGCCGGCGCAGTTCACGAGCCCGTCCACGCGCCCGAAGGCCTCGATCGCGGTGGCGACGGCGCCCTTGCCATCGGCCTCGCTCGTGACGTCGGCGCGCTGAAAGCGGGCCCGGTCGCCGAGGGTCGCGGCCTTGGTGGCGCCCGCGTCGGCGCTCACATCGACCAGCACCACGCGGCCGCTGGCCTCGACGATCATATCCGCGACCGCCGCGCCCAGCCCGGAACCGGCGCCGGTCACGAGAAACACCCGATCTTTGATGTCCATCCTACGTTCCACTCCTTCGGACCGCCGCGCGCTTCCCGGCTTCGCGCGGCCCATTTTGCTTCATCTCGCCTCGCGCCGGCGCCGGTCCGGGCGCCCGGCGCGAGGCAGGCATTGCGACGGCCCGCGCGGTCTCCGCCGCGGATCATCGGGTCGCGGAGACCCATGGCGCGAATTGCCCCGAAGCGCCGCGATCGCGTTCCCGTCGGTCACCAATGATCCTCCCCGCGTCGCGCGCCCCGATCCGGGCATCGTCCTTGGCGACGGGGAATAGCCGTGGATCGGCCTTGCAAACAATGACAGTTGCGGTCTCATTTGCTGATCGGAAATGCCAGGATTGTCGCATGGAGCGGGCACTCATCGGGCCGGGTTTCGTCGAGGACGCGCTCGACTGCGTTCGGGCGCGCGGCCTCGATCCGCGGCCGCTGCTCGCGTGCGCCGACCTGCCGGCCGAGGTGTCGGCGCCGATCTCGAACGTCCAGTATGGCCGGCTCTGGTGGCAGATCGCTCTGGCGATGGAGGACGAGTTCTTCGGCCTCGCCGCGCGGCCGATGCGGCCCGGCAGCTTCACACTTCTCTGCCAGGCGGCCCTCCATGCCGGCACGCTGGAGCGGGCCCTGCGCCGTGCGCTGGCCTTCCTCGCGGTGGTGCTCGACGATCCGCGGGGCGAGCTGCGGCAGCGTGGCGGCGAGGCCGAGATCCTGCTGGTCGATCGCGGCGGCCCGCGGCCGGCGCTCGCCTATCGCACCTATTGGCTGATCGTGATGGGCGTTGCCTGCTGGCTGATCGGACAGCGCATTCCGCTGCGGGGAGTGGCGTTCGCCTGTCCCGCGCCGGAGCACCGGCTCGATTACAGGCAATTCTTCGGCGCGCCGGTGACCTTCGACCGGGCGCAGTGCCGCCTCGCCTTCGACGCGGCCTTCCTGCGCCGGCCGATCATTCGCGACGAGGCGGCGCTGAAGGTTTTCCTGCGCGCGGCGCCGGCCAACATTCTGCTCGGCTATCGCCACGACGACGGGCTGGCGCAGCGGGTGCGGGCGCGGCTCGGCGCGGCGGCGCCGGCCGACTGGCCGGATTTCGACGGGCTGGCCTCCGATCTCGCGATGTCGCCCGCGACGCTGCGCCGGCGGCTGGCCGCCGAGGGGCAGAGCTACGGCGCCATCAAGGACGCCATCCGCCTGGGTCTGGCGCGGAGATTGCTGCGCCGCGCCAACCTCAGCGTCGCGGATGTCGCGGCCGAGCTCGGCTACAGCGAACCGACCGCCTTTCACCGCGCCTTCCGCGGCTGGACGGGCGCGTCGCCAGGCGCGTTCCGTCGGGAACAGGTCCGGCGGGAACATCAGTCGTAGCGCCGCTGGTCGTCGATCACCTTGCCGTCGTTCGGCAGCGTCCCCGGGCGAACGATCTCGACCCGGCCGCGCAGCTTCAGCGTGTCGAGGAGCGAGCCCTCGTAGCGGCCACCCTCGTCGGCCGGCGATTCCACCATCACGGTCATGACGTCGATCTCCCCCTCGCGCGTGGCGATCACCCGCGCGCGCACGATCTCGGGATGGCAGGCGACGAAGGACGCGACCTGCTCGGGACGCACGAACATGCCCTTGATCTTGGTCGTCTGGTCCGCGCGGCCGAGCCATCCCCGGATGCGCAGGTTGGTGCGGCCGCAGGGCGAGGTCCCGGGCAGCAGCGCCGAGAGGTCGCCGGTCGCGAAGCGGATCAGCGGATAGTCGGGGTTCAGCGTGGTGACCAGCACCTCGCCGACCTGGCCCGGGGCGACGGGCGCGCCGGTGCCGGGCGTGACGATCTCGACGATCACGCCTTCGTCCACCACCATGCCCTCGTTCAGCCCGTCCGGGCCGACGGTCTCGTAAGCGACGTTGCCGAGATCGGCGGTGGCATAGCAGGAAAGGCAGAGAATGCCCCGGTCGGCATATTCCCGTCGCAACGACGGGAAGAGCGCACCGCCGCCGACCACCGCGCGGGCGATGCGCAGCCGCTCGCCCATCTCGTCGGCCTTGTCGAGGATCACCTTCAGGTAGTCAGGCGTGCCGGCATAGGCGGTGGTGCCGATGTCGACGGCGGCGCGGACCTGCAGCTCGGTCTGGCCGGTCCCCGCCGGCAGCACGGCGGCGCCGACGGCGCGGGCGCCGTTCTCAAACATCATCCCCGCCGGCACCAGGTGATAGGAGAAGCAGTTCTGCAGGATGTCGTCCGCTCCGATCCCCGCCGCGTTCAGAAAGCGCCCGAGGCGCCACCAGTCGGGCGCGGTCCGGCCGGGCTCGTAGATCGGTCCCGGCGACTGGAAGACATGGTCGTAGGCGGCGGTCGCCAGGGTGCCGAGGCCGCCGAGCGGCGGGTCGGCGCGCTGCGCCGCGACGAGATCGGACTTGCGCAGCACCGGCAGGGTGGCGAGCGCCGCGAGGCTGTTCACCTCCTCCGGGACGACATCGCCGAGCAGGCGGGCGAGCCCCGGCGCCGAGGCGCGCGCGCGGGCGACCTGTCGCGGCAGGGCCTCGGCGATGTCGAGGGCGCGCGCCTCCGGATCGCGGGTTTCCAGCACGTCGAAGGGTTTCAGGATCAGGTTCATAGCCAGCCCGGGCCGCTGCCCGCCTCCATCAGCCTACAATATCGCGCCATGCGCGCCGCCCGTTGGCGGCGCGGCGCGTCCCCCGCGGCGCTCCCTCCGGAGCCGTCGCGGGCCGGTTCGCCGGGGTCAGCTCAGCCAGCGCTTGCGCCGGCGATAGCTCCGCACCTCGCGGAAGCTCTTGCGCCCCTCGTCGGACATGCCGAGGTAGAATTCCTTCACGTCCGGGTTCTCGCGCAGCTCCCGCGCGCTGCCCTCCATCACCACCCGGCCGCTCTCGAGGATGTAGCCGGTATGGGCGTAGCGCAGCGCGACATTGGTGTTCTGCTCGGCCAGCAGGAAGGTCACGCCCTCCTTGGCATTCACCTCGCGCACGATCTCGAAGATCTGCTCGACGAGCTGCGGCGCGAGGCCCATCGACGGCTCGTCGAGCAGGATCATCTTCGGCTTCGACATCAGCGCGCGGCCGATGGCGCACATCTGCTGCTCGCCGCCCGAGGTGTAGCCCGCCTGGCTGCGGCGCCGCTCGCGCAGGCGGGGGAAGTAGGCGTAGACCTTTTCCAGATCGGCGGCGACCTCGCCCCCGCTGCGGATATAGGCGCCGGTCAGCAGGTTCTCCTCGACCGTCAGGTGGCCGAAGCAGTGGCGCCCCTCCATCACCTGGATGCAGCCGCGACGGACCAGCTCGGCCGGCGAGAGGTCCTGTACCCTCCGCCCCTCGAACAGGATCGCGCCCTTGGTGACCTCGCCGCGCTCGGAGTGGAGCAGGTTCGAGATCGCCTTCAGCGTCGTCGTCTTGCCGGCGCCGTTGCCGCCGAGGAGCGCGGTGATGCCGCCCTTCGGCACGGCGAGGCTGACGCCCTTCAGGACGAGGATGACGTGGTTGTAGATGACCTCGACGTTGCTCACCTCCAGCAGCGTCTCCTGCGTCGGCGCGGCATCAAGCATGCGACCCTCCTCGGGACAGGGGCTTCGGGAAGGGGGCCGCCGGCGGCGCCCCCCGGCGGCTCAGCAGCGCGGGGTGATCCCCGCCTCCTTGGCGTAGGCGCCCGCGTCCTCCTTGATGAGGGCGTCGATCAGCTCGCGGTCCGGCTCGATGAAGTCGGTGACTTGGCTCCAGCTGTCGGTCGCCGCGTCCCATTGCTGGATCATCGCGAGGCCGGGCCCGCCGTGGTTCTCGCAGGACCCCTTGAATGGCGGGATGAACCCCGGGAAGCCGAGCTCGGTCAGCCGCGCCTCGGTGATGTCGATCTGCTCGAGCCCGTCGCGCAGCTGGGCGCGGGTGATGTCCGGGGTTCCCGCGAGCTCCTGCGCCTTCTTGACCGCCTCGGCCATGACCATCGCCATGAACAGGCCGCGCGAGTAGAGGACGCTGCCGACCTGGTCGCCGGCGCCCGCGGCCTTGCCGGGGTCGTAGACATACTGCTTCAGGTCCGCGTAGACCGGATAGCCGGTGCCGGTGCCATGGAGCGCGAGCGCCTTGTACCCCGTGGCCGCCGGGCCGACCGGGCGGGTGTCGTTCTCCGAGCCCGACCACCAGACGCCGATCATGTTCTCCATCGGGAAGTGGATGTTCGCAGCCTCCTGGATCGAGACCTGGTTCATCACGCCAAAGCCGTAGAGGATGACGTAGTCCGGCCGCTCGCGGCGGATCTGCAGCCACTGGGACTTCTGCTCCTGCCCCGGCGAGTCGACCGGGATCTCGACGAGCGTGAAGCCGTGCTTCGCCGACAGGTCCTGGAGCGTTCGGATCGGCTCACGGCCATAGGCGGAATTGTGGTAGACGAGGGCGACCTTCTTGCCCTCGATGGTGCCGCCATTGAGCTCGAGCAGGTACTTGATAGCCACCGAGGCGCCGTCCCAGTAATTGGCCGGATAGTTGAACACCCATTCGAAGACGGAGCCGTCGGCCGCCGAGGTGCGGCCGTAGCCCGGCGTGAAGAGCGGGATGCCGTCGGCCGACGCCTTGGGGATCAGCTGGTAGGTGAGGCCCGTCGACAGCGGGTTGTAGATGAGCGCCGTGCTCTTGGTCGCCTCGTAGCACTCGACGCCCTTCTCGGTGTTGTACGCGGTCTCGCACTCCTCCGAGACGATGCGCACGCCGCCGATGCCGCCATCGCGCTCGTTCAGCAGGGTGAAATAGTCGGCGAAGCCGTCGGCGAGCGGGATGCCGCTCGGCGCGAACGGGCCGGTGCGGTAGCTGAGGCTCGGGATGATCAGGTCGGCGCTGGCCGGCGGCGCGGCCGCGACAAGGGCCGCGATCGCGAGCATGGCGAGGGATTTCTTCATTGGTTTTTCCTCCGGGGTCGTAAGGTCTGGGTGCCGTCAGTGCGGGAACGGCCAGAGGCGGAGCTTCTCCTTGGCGGTGCGCCAGAGTTGGGCGATGCCGTGCGGCTCCGCGATCAGGAAGGCGATGATGAGCGCGCCCACGATCATCAGCTCGATATGGGCGGCGAGGTCGGTCGGCCAGCCGAGCTGCCCGACGAGGAAGTTCTTCAGGAAGACCGGCAGCAGCACGAGGAAGGCCGCGCCGGCGAAGGAGCCGAGGATCGAGCCGAGGCCGCCGATGATGACCATGAACAGGATCAGGAATGACTTGTTGATGCCGAACGCCTCGCCGACCTCCGCCGCCCCGAGATAGACGGCGAAGAACAGCGCGCCGGCGATCCCGATCAGGAAGGACGAGACCGCGAAGGCCGACAGCTTGGCGCGGAGCGGGTTCACCCCGATGATTTCCGCGGCGATGTCCATGTCGCGGATCGCCATCCACTGCCGTCCCAGCGCGCCGCGGGTCAGGTTGCGCACGACCCAGGCAAGGATGACGGCGAAGGCGAGGCAGACGAGGTACTTGGCCCAGGCCGGTGTGCCGGCGCCGGTGACGACGATGCCGAGGACCGTCCGCTCGGGGGCCGAGATCTGCCCGGACGCCGAGTAGTTGTAGAACCATGGCACCTTGTTGAAGAGCCAGACGAGGAAGAACTGCGCCGCGAGGGTGGCGACCGCCAGGTAGAAGCCCTTGATGCGCAGCGACGGCAGGCCGAACAGCGCCCCGACCGCCGCGGTGATGCCGCCGGCGAGCAGCACATGGACGAGGATCGAGATCTCGGGGAAGGCGACCATCAGCTTGTAGCAGGAATAGGCGCCGACCGCCATGAACCCGCCCGAGCCCAGCGACACCTGCCCGCAATAGCCGGTCAGGACGTTGAGCCCGAGGGCGGCGATCGCATAGATCAGGAATGGCACCAGCACCGCGTTCGCCCAGTAATCGTTGATGAGAAAGGGCATCACCCCGAAAGCGGCGACCAGCAGGGCGTAATAGGCGACGCGGTCGACGCGGATGGGAAAGGTCTGGCCATCCTCGGCATAGGAGGTCCTGAACTGGCCGGCCTCGCGATAGAACATCTCTCACACCCTCTCGATGATGCGGTCGCCGAACAGGCCCTGCGGCCGGAAGACGAGGAAGAGGAGCGCCAGCACGTAGGCGAACCAGTTCTCGGTCGCGCCGCCGATCATCGGGCCGACGGAGAATTCGAAGAGCTTCTCGCCGACCCCGATGATCAGGCCGCCGACGATCGCGCCGGGGATCGAGGTGAAGCCGCCGAGCATCAGCACCGGCAGCGCCTTCAGCGCGATCAGCGACAGCGAGAACTGCACCCCGGACTTCGCGCCCCAGATCGTCCCGGCGACGAGCGCGACGAAGCCCGCGATCGACCAGACGAGGATCCAGATGAACCGAAGCGAGATGCCGACCGACAGCGCCGCCTGGTGGTCGTCCGCCACGGCGCGGAGCGCGCGGCCCTGCTTGGAATACTGGCTGAAGAGGGTCAGGGCGACGACGAGCCCCACGGCGATCAGCGTCGCGACGATGTCGAGATTGTCGATGAAGAAGCCGTAGCCGAACAGCCCGTAGGTCAGCTCGTCGACCGTCGTGTTCATCCCCTGCGGCAGCCCGACGTCGAGCCGCTTGATGTCGGCGCCCCACATCACGTCGCCGAGGCCCTCGAGGAAGTAGGCGAGCCCGATCGTCGCCATGAAAAGGATGATCGGCGCCTGGTTGACGAGGTGACGCAGGATCAGCCGCTCGATCAGCACCGCGAGCAGCACCATCACCGCGGCGGTGAGGACGATGGCGACGACGCCCGGCAGCGTCCAGCCGAAGCTGTGCAGGTTGGTGCCGAACACCGCGTTGATGAGATGCGCGAACGGGATCTGCCCGTCCTGCAGGCCGACGAGGGTCAGCGCGGCGAACAGCGCCATCACCCCCTGGGCGTAGTTGAAGACGCCGGATGCCTTGTAGATCAGCACGAAGCCGAGCGCCACGAGCGCGTAGAGCACGCCCGCCATCAGCCCGTTGATCGTGACCTCGAGTCCGAAGAGCAGCCAGTCAGGCATCGCAGCCTCCCACGGAACGGCGGATCCGGTCAGTCATGGCTCACCCCCAGATAGGCATCGATCACCGCCTGGTTGCCGCGCACCTCGGCCGGCGGGCCGTCGCCGATCTTGCGGCCGTAATCCATGACGACGACCCGGTCGGACAGGTCCATGACCACCCCCATGTCGTGCTCGATCAGCGTGATCGTCGTGCCGAACTCGTCGTTGACGTCGAGGATGAAGCGGCACATGTCCTCCTTCTCCTCGACGTTCATCCCCGCCATCGGCTCGTCGAGCAGCAAGAGCTTCGGCTCGGCGGCGAGCGCGCGGGCGAGCTCCACCCGCTTCTTCAGCCCGTAGGGCAGCCGCCCGACCGGCGTCTTGCGGATATGCTGGATCTCGAGGAAGTCGATGATCTTCTCGACCTTCTCGCGGTGCTCGTTCTCCTCGCGTTCCGCAGGGCCCCACCAGATCGCCTGAGCGGCCAGGCCGGCCTTCATCATGGTCAGCCGCCCGGTCATGATGTTGTCGAGCACGCTCATTCCCTCGAAGAGGGCGATGTTCTGGAAGGTGCGGGCGATCCCCTGGCGGGCGACCTCGTAGGGCTTCATCGGCGGCCGCTTCGCGCCGCGGAACCAGACCTCGCCCTCGGACGGAACGTAGAAGCCCGAGATGATGTTCAGCATCGACGACTTGCCGGCGCCGTTCGGCCCGATGATCGCCCGGATCTCGCCCTCGCGGATGTCGAAGGAGATGTCCTTGATCGCGACCACGCCGCCGAAGCGCAGGGTGATGTTTTTGAGCTCCATCACCACCGGGCCGATGACGCGGCCGTCCGCGGTCCGAAAGCTCTCCTCGGCCGCCGCGCTCATGCCGCGACACTCCGCTTCGGCGCCTCGGGCGCGACCGCGGCGTCGGCGATCCGCAGCGTCGCCTTGATCGATCCCTTGCGGCCGTCCTCGTAGGTGACCTCGGTCTCGGTATAGACCGATTGCCGTCCGTCATAGAGCGCGGCGATCAGGTCGGCGTATTTCTCCTCGACGATCCGCCGGCGGACCTTGCGGGTCCGCGTCATCTCGCCGTCGTCGGCGTCGAGTTCCTTGTGCAGGACCAGGAAGCGGTGGATCTGGCAGCCGGCGAGCATCGGGTCGGCGGCGACGGCGCGGTTCACCTCCTCGACATGGCCCTTGATCGTCTCGTAGACGGTCGGATGACCGGCGAGCTCCTGGTACGAGGTATAGGCGATGTTGTTGCGCTCCGCCCAGTTGCCGACCGCGTGCAGGTCGATGTTGATGAAGGCCGCGCAGCGGTCGCGCGCATTGCCGAAGACCACCGCCTCGAGGATGTTCGGGTAGAACTTGAGCTTGTTCTCGACATACTTCGGCGCGAACAGCCGCCCGTCGGCCATCTTCCCCACGTCCTTCGCGCGATCGATGATCCGAAGGTGGCCGGTCTCGGGCTCGATGAAGCCGGCGTCGCCCGTCGCCACCCAGCCGTCGGCGTCCTTGGTCGAGGCCGTGCTCTCGGGGTTGCGGAAATACTCCACGAAGGCGCCCGGCGAGCGGTAGAAGACCTCGCCGCTCTCGGCGATGCGCAGCTCCACCCCCGGGCTCGGCACGCCGACGGTGTCCGCCCGGACCTCGCCGTCCGGCTGCTGGGTGACGAAGACCGTCGCCTCGGTCTGGCCGTAGAGCTGCTTGAGGTTGATGCCGAGCGAGCGATAGAACTCGAAGATCTCCGGCCCGATCGCCTCGCCGGCGGTGTATCCGACCCGCACGCGCGAGAAGCCGAGGGCGTTCTTCAGCGGCGCGTAGATCAGCTTGTCGCCGAGCCAGTAGCCGAAACGGTCGCCGCCGGAGACCGACCGTCCGTCGAGGATCGCCGGGCCGACCCGCCGCGCCAGCGCCATGTAGTGCTTGAAGAGCCAGCGCTTGAAGCGGCCGGCATCCTCCATGCGGATCAGGACGTTGGTGAGCTGGCCCTCGAAGATGCGCGGCGGCGCGAAATAGTAGGTCGGCCCGATCTCGCGCAGGTCGGTCATCATCGTGGCCGCGCTCTCTGGGCAATTCACACAGAAGGCGGACCAGTAGGTCTGGCCGACCGAGAAGATATAGTCGCCGACCCAGGCCATCGGCAGCCAGGCGAGGATCTCCTCGCCGGGCCGCAGATGGTCGAACTCGACCGAGTTCTTCGCCGTCTCGATCACGTTGCGGTTCGAGAGGACGACGCCCTTCGGACGGCCGGTGGTGCCCGAGGTGTAGAGCATCACGCAGGTATGGTCGTAGGTCAGCGCCGCGATCCGCCGGTCCAGCTCGCCGTCGAAGCGCTGATGCGCCGCGCGCCCCTCGGCCTTGATGTCGTCGAGCCAGTTCAGGTGCGCGTGGTCGTATTTCCGCATCCCGCGCTTGTCGAGATAGAGCACGTGGTCGATGCCGGGGACGGCGCGCTGCACCTCGATGACCTTGTCGACCTGTTCCTGGTCGCCGCAGATGACGAAGCGCGCGCCGCAATTCTCGAGCACATAGGCCATCTCCTCGGCCACCGCGTCCTGGTAGAGCGGGACCGGGACCGCCCCGCAGAACTGCGCCGCGACCATCGACCAGTAGAGCGCCGGGCGGTTGCGGCCGATCACCGCCAGGTGGTCACCCTGCTTCATTCCGAGCGCGAGAAAGCCGTCGGCGATCGCCCGGACCTCGTCGGCCGCTTCGGCCCAGGTCCAGGTCTGCCAGATGCCGAATTCCTTCTCCCGATAGGCCGGGCGGCTGCCATGCTCGACGGCATTGCGGGCCAGGAGCGCCGGAATCGACGCGAATGCCGGCTGCTCGCCGCGACTGGCGGTTCCTTGCACGAGTTTCCCCTCCCTTGAGGCTTCCGCCGTTTCGGCGGTATCGACCGGCTTCGGTTTCTTGAGCCAAGTTACTAGACGCTGATTCTTGCCAGACTTTGTCGGCAACCTTGTCAAATGTTACAGGGCCAAATTTGGGCTCGGACGGTCTGCCCCGCGGCCACCTTTGCCGGTTCCGGAATTGGTGCTAAGCAGCGGTTGGATGCGGGGATGGAAATGCCTGACAGGGAAACCACCGCCCGCCTGACCCAGGCGGGGCTGAACCTGATCAATCAGGCGCTTTCGATCTACGACCGCGACCTGCGTCTGGTCGTCTGGAACCGCCAGTTTCGCGACATGTTCGACATACCGGCGGAATTTCTCGTCTACGGGGCCTCTTTCGCCGACACGATCCGCTACCTCGTGCAGCGCGGCGAGTACGGCCCGGTTCCCGATCCGGAAGAGGCGGTCCGCGTCCGGGTCGAAGCCGCCCTCGCCTTCGAGCCGCACTATCTCGAGCGCCGCCGCCCGGACGGCCGCTGGATCTCGGTCGAGGGCACGCCGCTGCCGGAGGGGGGATGGGTCGCCGTCTATACCGACATCACCGCGATCAAGCAGCAGGAGGCGCTGCTGCGCGCGCGCTCCGAGGAGCTCTCGGACCAGCTCCTGACGCGCTCGGAGGCGCTCGCCCAGGCCAACCGGATGCTCGCGGCCACCAACGCCGCCCTGGTCGAGGCACGGCACGGCCTCGCCGCGATGGAGGAGCGGATCCGGACCACCACCCAGATGATGCCGGCCCACATCGCCCATGTCGATTGCGAACTTCGCTACACCTATTCCAACGGCCGCCTGCAATCGGTCATCCCGGATTCGCGCCGCGACATCGTCGGGCTCACGGGCGTCGAGGCCATGGGACCGGCGGCCTTCTCCAAGATCGAGCCGTACCTGCGCGACGCGCTCGTCGGCGCCTCGAGCGTCTTCGAGTTTACCGACGAGCCGTCCGGCCGGCGCATCCGCTCGGCCTTCACGCCCGAGGTCGGGCCGAGCGGCGAGGTCAAGGGCGTCTACATCCTCTCGACCGACGTGACCGCCGAGGCGCAGGCCCGGGCCGCCCTCGCGCAGACCCACAAGCGCGAGCTCGCGGCGCAGCTCACCTCGGGTCTCGCCCACGACTTCGGCAATCTCCTCACGATCATCCTCGGCCTCCAATCCCAGCTCCAGCGCATGCCTGACCTGCCCGCGCCGGCGCGGGAGGCGGCGACGGCGACGCTCGCCGCGGCGGGGCGGGGCGCGGACCTGCTCGGCAGGGTCGCCCGGATCTCGGGGGTATCGCCATCCAACCCCGCCCCGTTGCTGCTCAGCGACTTCCTCGCCGGGCTGCGACGGCTTGCCGAACCGTCGCTGCCGGCGGGCATCGCCCTGTCGATCAGCCAGGATGGTTTCGATGCCCCGATCATCGCCGACGCCGGCTCGCTGCAGGACTCGCTCCTGAACCTCATCCTCAACGCCCGGGACGCCATGGGCGCGAAGGGTCGCATCCACGTGCTTGCCCGGCCGATCCGCGACACCTGGATCGAGCTCCGGGTCGAGGATGACGGGCCCGGCTTCAGCGAGGCGGCGCTCAGCCACGGGCTCGATCCGTTCTTCACCACCAAGGGGGCGACGGGCTCCGGTCTCGGCCTGACCATGGTCTATGACCAGACGCGGATCCTCGGCGGGACCGTGCGGCTTTCCAACCCGCCGACAGGCGGAGCCTCGGTCTCGCTTCGGCTGCCGCTCCGCTGGGCGGGCGACGCGCGCACGCTGCTGGTGCTGCTGGTCGAGGACGATCCGGCGATCCGCGAGGCCGTGCGCGCGCTCCTCTGCCAGCTGGGCCATACGGTGATCGAGGCCGAGGACGTGGACGAGGCGCTGACACTGATCGCCGTGCCCGGCATCGATCTCGTCCTCTCCGACATCCGGCTTGCCGGCGAACGAACCGGCGTCGACCTGGCGGAGACGCTGAGGACGCAGGGCATGACCAGGATCGCGCTGATGACGTCGCTGCCCGCGGGCGACACTCTGCGCGGCCGCGCCGGCGAGCTGTCGCTCCCGGTCCTGTCCAAACCCTTCGGCCAGCCGGAGCTGGCCGCCTTTCTCGGCCGCGTGCACGCCGAACCGATCGAAGTCGCACGATGACCGGCCAGCTTGTCGCCATCCTCGAGGACGACCCCAGGATCCGCGGCCTGCTCAGCCAGGCGCTCGAGGAAGCCGGCTTCCGCACGATCTGCTTCGGACGCGCCGGCGAGTTCGAGGCGGCCTGCCGCCGCGCCCAGCCCGACGTCTGCCTCGTGGACCTCGGCCTGCCGGACCGGGACGGGCTCGTCGTCGTGCACCGTCTCGCGCTGGAATCCGGTGCCGCCATCATCATCATCTCCGGCCGCGCGCACGTGCGGGACAGGGTAACGGGGCTCGATCTCGGCGCGGACGACTACATCATCAAGCCGTTCGATCCGGTCGAAGTCGTCGCCCGGGTGCGCGCCCAGCTCCGCCGCCGGGTCGAGACCGAAGCGTCCGCGCCGAAGTCCGCCCGGTTCAGCGGCTGGAGCGTCCACTTCGACAGCTATCGTCTCGTGGGCCCGGATGGGGAGGAGCAGTCCATAACGCACGCCGAGGGCGAGCTTCTTCGCGTCCTGCTCGCATCGCCCCGACGACTGGTCAGCCGGGCACAGATGCAGGAGCAGCTCGGCGGCACGGCAGGTGACAGCTTCGACCGGGCGATAGACGTGCGTATCTCTCGCCTCCGGACAAAGCTCGGGGAAAATCCGAAGAACCCCCGCCTCATCAAGACGATCTACGGCGCCGGCTATGTCCTCGTCAGTGATGTGTCCTGGTGTTCAAGTCGGACATAAGGATCTGATTCTCGCGGAGAATCGCGGACCGCGGCGCGAGGTCGAGGACGGGCCCGCTGCCCGGTATTCCCTCGTGACGGTCGCTGCTCGTCGCCGAAGACCTCAACGAGGTTGCGCTCGCACGTTCACGTCGTCCCCGCGGGAATGATCGTTCCTGCGATTGAACTGTCGAGCGCCTCGAAGTCGGCGAGGCCGATCAGGGCATAGAGCTCGGCCCGGGTCTGCATGTCGGCGAGCATCGAGGCGGTCTTGCCCTCGGCGCGGATCGCCGCGTAGAGGCGCTCCTGCGCCTTGTTGGCGACGCGGAGCGAGGAAACCGGCCAGATCACCATGGCGTAGCCCATCGCCTCGAATTCGGCGGCGGTGAAGACCGGGGTGCGGCCGAACTCGGTCATGTTGGCGAGGAGCGGCACACCCGGCAGGCGGGCGGCGAACTCGCGGAACATCTCGGCCGAGGTCAGCGCCTCGGGGAAGATCGCATCGGCACCGGCCTCGACATAGAGCCGCGCGCGGGCGACGGCGGCGTCCATGCCCTCGCTCGCCACCGCGTCGGTGCGGGCGACGATGACGAGATCGCGGCGGGCCCGGGCGGCGGCGGCGACCTTGGCCGCCATGTCGGTCGCGTCCGCGAGCTTCTTGTCGTTCAGGTGCCCGCACTTCTTCGGCAGGAGCTGGTCCTCGATATGGACCGCGCCAGCTCCCGCCTCCTCGAAGGCGCGGACCATGTGCATGACGTTCAGCGCCTCGCCATAGCCGGTGTCGCCGTCGACGAGGAGCGGCAGGCCGGCGGCGCGGGCGATCTGGCGGATGAAGAAGGCGACCTCGTCCACGGTGATGATCCCGAGATCGGGCAGGCCCATCGAGGCGGTCATCGCCGCCCCGGAGAGGTAGAGGCCGTCGAAGCCGGCGGCCTTCGCCTGGAGCGCGGCCATGCCGTTGTGGGCGCCGGGGAGTCGCAGGATGCCGGGCGCCGCGAGGAGGTCGCGGAAGCGCGCGCCGGCGGAGCGCGCGGGAAGGTCGGAGGCGACGAGATAGGGCATGTCTCTTCCTCAGGCGGCCGCGACGGCGGCGACGCCCCGCTCGGCGAGCGGCGCGAAGGGGCGGTTGTCGGGGCCGACATAGTTGGCCGAGGGCCGGATGATCTTGTTGTCCTCGCGCTGCTCGATCACATGCGCCGTCCAGCCGGCGGTGCGGGCGATCACGAAGAGCGGCGTGAACATCAGCGTCGGCACCCCCATCAGATGATAGGAGACGGCGCTGTACCAGTCGAGATTGGCGAAGAGGCCGCGATCGCGCGCCATGACCGTCTCGATCCGCTCGGCGATCCCGAACATCTTGAGCGTTCCGGCCTCGTCGGCGAGACGGCGGGCGACGCGCTTGATGACGGCGTTGCGCGGGTCGGCGACGGTGTAGACCGGGTGGCCGAAGCCGATGACCACCTCCTTCGCCGCGACGCGGGCGCGGATGTCGGCCTCGGCGGCCTCCGGGCTCTCGTAGCGTTTCTGGATGTCGAAGGCGACCTCGTTCGCCCCGCCATGCTTCGGACCGGACAGCGCGCCGATGGCGCCGGCGACCGCCGAATAGACGTCGGCGCCGGTCCCGGCGATCATCCGGGAGGTGAAGGTCGAGGCGTTGAACTCGTGCTCGGCATAGAGGACGAGGGTCGTCGTCATCGCCCGGACATGGCTCTCCGACGGAGCGCGGCCGTGCAGCAGGCGCAGGAAATGCCCGCCCACGGTCTCGTCGTCGGTCTCGACGTCGATCCGCTTGCCGTTCTGGCTGTAGTGGTGCCAGTAGAGCAGCATGGAGCCGAGCGAGGCGATCAACCGGTCGGCGATGTCGCGGGCGCCGGCGCGGTTGTGGTCGCCCGCCTCCGGCAGCACGCAGCCGAGCGCCGAGACGCCGGAGCGCAGCACGTCCATGGGATGCGCCGCGGCCGGCAGAAGCTCCAGCGTCTGGCGCACGATGAGCGGCAGCCCGCGGAGCGCGCGGAGCTTCGCCTTGTAGGCGGCGAGCTCCGGCGCCGATGGCAGCGCGCCATGGACGAGCAGGTGGGCGATCTCCTCGAACTCGGCGCCTTCGGCGAGATCGAGGATGTCGTAGCCGCGATAATGCAGGTCGTTGCCGGCGCGGCCAACGGTGCAGATGGCGGTGTTTCCGGCGACGACGCCGGAGAGGGCGACGGACTTCTTGGCCTTGCGCTCGGTCATTTTCAGGTCCCCCCGCTCAAACGGCTTCGGTCTCGCGCACGGGCGCGCGGTCGAAGAGGCCCGGCGCGGCGGCCACGAGGCTTCCCGGCCGCGCGGCGACGCCGAGCTCCCAGAGCTCGGAGGCGCCGAGCCGCGGCAGCCGCTCGACGGCCGCGAGGAAGCGGTCCTGCTCGGCGGCGGAGACGACGCCCTCGGCGAGGGCGCGGAACTTCTCGACGTATTGCGGCCGCGCGAAGGGCCTTGCGCCGAGCGGATGCGCGTCGGCGAGCGCCAGCTCGTCCTCGATCACCCGCCCGTCCTGCAGGGTGACGATGACCCGGCCGCCGAACGCCTTGTCGTTCACGTCATGGTAGCGCGCGGTCCAGCGCGGCTCCTCGATGGTGCGGACCTTGCGCCAGAGCGCCACGGTCTCGGGGCGGCGCGCCCGCTCGGGGGCGTAGCTCCGCTCGTGGTGCCAGCCGCCGTCCTCGAGCGCGACGGCGAAGATGTACATGATCGAGTGGTCGAGGGTCTCGCGCGAGGCGGTCGGGTCCATCTTCTGGGGATCGTTCGCGCCGGTGCCGATCACGTAATGGGTGTGATGCGAGGTCTCGATCAGGATGTCCTTCACGCGGGAAAGGTCGCCGATCTTCGGCCCCATGCGCCGGGCGAGGTCGATCAGCGCCTGGCTCTGGTATTCCGCCGAATGCTCCTTGGTGTAGGTGTCGAGGATCGCGCGCTTGGCCTCGCCCTTGCCGGGCAGCGGCACGTGATGGAGCGCCTGCGGGCCGCCGAGCAGCCAGGCGATGAAGCCGTCCTCGCCTTCCCAGGCGGGCGACGGGGCCCCCTCCCCGCGCATGACGCGGTCCACCGCCTCGATCGCCATCTTGCCGGCGAAGGCGGGAGCGAAGGCCTTCCAGGACGAGATCTCGCCCTTGCGGCTCTGGCGGGTGGTGGTGGTGACGTGCAGCGCCTGCTGCACCGCCTGATAGATGGTTTCGACCGGCAGGCCGAGGGCGGCGCCGATGCCGGCGGCGGCCGACGGCCCCAGATGGGCGATGTGGTCGATCTTGTGCTCGTGCAGGCAGATGCCCTTCACGAGGTCGACCTGGATCTCGTAGCCGGCGGCGATGCCGCGGATCAGCGCGGCGCCGTCGAGGCCGCAATGCTCGGCCACCGCCAGCACGGGCGGGATGTTGTCGCCGGGATGGCTGTAGTCGGCGGCGAGGAAGGTGTCGTGGTAGTCGAGTTCGCGCACGGCGACGCCGTTGGCCCAGGCCGCCCATTCGGGCGAGACGCGCGTCGCCGCCTGGCAACCGAAGACCCGGGCTCCGGGCGCGGCCGGATGGGCGAGCGCCTGGCCGCGGGCACTGACCGCCGGGCGGCGGTTCACCGAGGCCATGGCGACCGCGGCGTTGTCGATGACGCGGTTGCCGATCATCTCGACCACCTCCGGCAGGACCGGGACCGGATCGGCGGCGACCTCGGCGATCTTCCAGGCGAGCTGGTCCTCGCGCGCGAGCGGCTCGGCGGACTTGTAGGCGCGGACGGTGTGGGTCTGCATGGTCTCTCCCGTGGTCTGCCGCCGGCGGTCCGACGGCGCTTGATCAGTCGATGGCGACGGGCCGGCCGTCGTCGTCGACGGCGACCATCTCGAAGCGGCCAGCCATGGCGGGGCGGCGGGCGCCGGTCTTCAGCTCCTCGGCGGTGGCCTCGACGGCGATCGTCATCGAGCTGCGGCCGACGCGCTCCACCCGGGCGACGAGGTCGAGGATCTCGCCGAGCCGGACAGGCACCTCGAAGTCGACGCGCTCGGAGGCCGCCATCACCACCGCCTTGCGCGCGCGTCGCGTGGCGGCGACGAAGGCGGCCCTGGCCATCAGCGCGAGCCCGTTGCCGCCGAAGAGCGTCCCGTAGTGGTTGGTCTGCTCGGGGAAGATCATCTCGACGAAACGGGTCTCGGCCGGATCCATGGTCAGGCGCTCTTTTCCGAAGCGGTGCCGCGGATCATCGGCACGACCTGGTCGCCCCAGTTGCCGCCGCCGTCGTGGTGGCGCGAGACGCGGACGAGCTCGACCGAGACGCCAGCGGTGACGGCGCGCTGCACCGCCTCGTTCAGGCGGTGGGTCGCCTCGGCGACGCGGTGGATGGCGCGGTCGACATTGGCGTTCTCGGGCAGGTCGACGCGGCGGAATTCGGGCTGGGCGGACATGGCTTGATCTCCCTTGATGGATGGACCGCCGCGCCGGGGCGCGGCGGGGCGCGTCACTCGGCGGCGAACTGGTTCATGGTGTTGGCGTGGCCGCCGGCCTTCAGCGCGCGCTCGCCGGACACCATCTCCTTGAAGGTGTCGCCGAGGTCCGAGCCCACTTCGTGCTGGTGCCTGACCGCCGAGACGCCGCGCCGGATTTCCTCGCGCTGCACCGTGGCGACGTAGGCGAGCATCTTGTCCTCGCCGAAGTAGCCGCGGGAAAGCTCGTCCATCGACTTCGCCGTCAGGTGGAAGGTCGGCAGGGTGATGAGGTTGTGGAACACGCCCGCCCGCGCCGCGATGTCGGTCTGGAACGCCTTGAGGCGACGGTCCGCCTCCTGCCCCAGCTCGGTCGCGTCGAACTCGGCCGACATCAGCGCGTTGCCGTCCGGGTAGTCGCCTTCGGCGATCCCGCCCTCGGCGATCCACTGCGCGCGGACCTGCTTGCGCAGGTTCAGCGTCCAGTTGAAGGACGGGGAGTTGTTGTAGGTGAGCTTCGCCTTCGGCGCCTGCTCGCGGATCTCGGCCACCATCGAGGCGATCTCGTCGACGTTCGGCGTGTCGGTCTCGATCCAGACGAGATCGGCGCCGCCCTCGTTCAGCGACGAGACGCAGTCCTCGATCACGCGGGCGCGGCCGGTGCCCTCCTGGAAGGCGAAGAGGCCGTTCGGCATCCGCACCGGCCGGACGAAGGCGCCGTCCTTCCAGATCGCGAGCTCGCCCTCGGCGGGCGCGTCGATCGGCTCGGTCTTCAGCCACTTGATGTAGGCCGAGGCGAGGTCGCCCGACCGCTGGCTGACCGGCACCTTCTGGGTGAGGCCGGCGCCGAGGCTGTCGGTGCGGGCGACGATCACGCCGTCGTCGACGCCGAGCTCCTCGAAGGCGAGGCGGCAGGCGCGGAGCTTCTCGATGAAATCCTCGCGCGGGACGGTGACCTTGCCGTCCTGGTGGCCGCATTGCTTGGCGTCCGAGACCTGGTTCTCGATCTGGAGCGCGCAGGCCCCGGCCTTGATCAGCTCCTTGGCCAGCAGGTAGGTCGCGTGCTCGTTGCCGAAGCCCGCGTCGATGTCGGCGATGATCGGAACGACATGGCTCTCGAAGCCGTCGATCTCGGCGATGGCCGCCTTCTCGGCCGCTGCGTCGCCGGCCGCCCGCGCCGCCTTGAGCGTCGCGAAGAGGTCATTGAGCGCCACCTCGTCGGCCTGGCGCAGCGAGACGTAGATCTCTTCGATCAGGTCGGCGACCGCGGTCTTCTCGTGCATCGACTGGTCGGGCAGGTGACCCCAGCGGTTGCGAAGGCCCGCGACCATCCAGCCGGAGAGATAGACGTACGTGCCCTTGGCCGTGCCGCGCAGCCGCTTGACCGCCTTGATCATCTGCTGGGCGTGAAAGCCCGACCAGCAACCGAGCGACTGGGTGAATTTCGAGCTGTCGGCGTCATAGGCCGCCATGTCGGCGCGCATCACCGACGCCATCGCGCGTGCGATGTCGAGATGCGTGTCGTAGGTGTTCTGCACCTTCAGCTGAACGATGTCGTCGACGCCGACGCCGCCGGGCGCGACGCCCCCGGGATAGCGCGCCAGCGCCTCGGCGCGGAGGGTGGAATAGCTTCGGGTCATAGTCAGTCCTCTCGGTTGCGCCTCGGGAGACACCACGTCCCACGACGGGTCGGGCCCGAAGGCGGAGAAAAAAACCTGGTCGCGCTCGACGTGCCGCTCACGCCAGGCCACGGAGCGCCTCGTAGGCCGGCAGGGTCAGGAACTCGGTCAGCGGGTCGGCGGTCGCGGTGCGCGCGAAGAGTTCCGCGGCCGCGTCGTAGCAGCCGCTCGCCCATGCCTCCGGCGCGAGCCCGCGGCGCAGGCTGGCGATCTCTTCGTCCATGATGGCCTGCAGCCAGGCGCGGTCGAGCTTACGCACGCCGCCGTCGGGGGTCTCGATCGCGGCGCCGTGGCGCAGCCACTGCCAGATCTGCACGCGGGAGATCTCGGCGGTGGCGGCGTCCTCCATCAGGTTGTCGAGCGGGACGGCGCCGCGGCCGGTCAGCCAGGCCGCGACATAGCGAACGCCGACCGAGACGTTCGCGCGCAGGCCCATCTCGGTGACGCGGCCGCAATGCGGCGCGAGCAGGTCATCGCGTGTCACTCCGGCGGGGGGGCGGGCCGCCTCGATCTGGTTCGGGCCATCGAGCATGGCGTCGAAGACCGCCATCGCCACGGGAACGAGATCGGGATGGGCGACCCAGGTGCCGTCATGGCCGGCCTTCGCCTCGCGGCGCTTGTCGGCGCGGACCTTGGCGAAGGCGAGTTCGTTGGCCTCGGCGTCGCCCCGGACCGGGATCTGCGCCGCCATGCCGCCCATGGCGTGGACGCCGCGACGGTGGCAGACCTCGACGAGCCGCGCCGCGTAGGCCCGCAGGAAGGCGCGGTCCATGCCGACCTGGGACCGATCGGGCAGGACGCGGTCGGGATGGGCGCGCAGGGTCTTGACGTAGCTGAAGATATAGTCCCAGCGGCCGCAGTTCAGTCCGGCGATATGGTCGCGCAGCGCGTGGATGATCTCGTCCATCTCGAAGGTGGCCGGCAGCGTCTCGATCAGGACGGTCGCCTTGATCGTGCCGATGGGCAGGCCGAGCGAGGTTTGCGCCGCGACGAAGACCGCGTTCCACAGCGCAGCCTCGGCCGCGGTCTGGAGCTTGGGGAGGTAGTAGAACGGGCCCCGACCGGTCTCGGCCAGCGCCGCGCCGTTGTGAAAGACATGCAATCCGAAGTCGAAGAGGCTCGCCGCCATCGGCTGGCCGTCGACCACCACATGCGCCTCGGCGAGGTGCAGACCGCGCGGCCGGACGATCAGCACGGCGGGGGTCGCGCCGACCCGATAGGCCTTGCCGGTCGCGGGATCGTCCCAAGCGAGGACGTTCGCGCGCGCGTCGATCAGGTTGGCCTGGCCGGCGATCATGTTGGCGAAGGTGGGGCTCGAGGCGTCCTCGAAATCCGCCATGAAGACTTTCGCGCCCGAGTTGAGCGCGTTGATGATCATCTTGCGATCGACCGGTCCGGTGATCTCGACGCGCCGGTCGCGCAGCGCCTCCGGGATCGGCGCGGCCTTCCAGTTCCCGGCGCGAAGCGCGGCGGTCTCGGCGGCGAAGTCGGGCAGGTCGCCCGCGTCCCAGCGGGCCTGCGCGCGCTCGCGCGCGGCCATCAGCGCGGCGATCGCCGGCCCGAAGCGGGATTGCAAAGTGGCGAGGAAGCCAAGTGCCTCCGAGGACAGGACGCGGTCCGCGCCCGGCGCATCGCGCAGGACCTCGATGCTGGCCACCCTGTCGTTGGCGAGCCTGGCGGCGATTGTCATGGCGCTTCCTCCTGTCGGACGGGTTGCTTCACCCTCGAAAGAGGGTTATTCGCAAGACGATCCCGTCTAAAGTACTGAAATCGTGAATTATTGCGAATCGATCTGGGCTTTTTTGCGAATATTGCGAATGGTGTGGTGATGAAAAAAGCTTTCATGGGCGTGCGCCTGCGCCGGCTGCGCGAGGAGCGCGGCATGACCCAGGCCGCGCTGGCGCGCGCCCTCGAGCTCAGCCCGAGCTATCTGAACCAGATCGAGCAGAACCAGCGGCCGCTGACCGTTCCGGTGCTCCTGAAGCTCAACGCGGTGTTCGGGCTCGACGTGCAGCTTTTCGCGGAGCATGACGAGGCGCGGCTCGTCACCGAGTTGCGCGCCGTGCTGGCCGAGCAGGGAGCCGCGCTCGCGGAGGTGCGCGATCTGGCGACCAACATGCCGCAGGTCGCCCGCGCGATCCTCGACCTCAGCCGCGGCGCGCGCGAGGCGAACGAGCGGGCGGACGCGCTCGCCGCCCGGCTTGGCGGCGGGGCGGAAGTCGGCACCCCCGCGCCGTTCGAGGAGGTGCGCGACTTCTTCGCCGCCCGGCACAACTTCGTGCCCGGGCTCGACGCGGCGGCCGAGGCCATCGCGGCGGAGGCGGCCTTACCCGTCGGACGGATGGCCGAGGGCCTCACGGGGCGGCTCGCCGCCGCGCACGGCGTGCGGATCGCGGAGGCCGAGCGGGGGACGCTCCGGGCGTGGGACGGGGCGGCGCGGGTGCTGCGGCTGGCGCCGGGAACGTCGCCCGGGCAGCGGGCCTTTCAGATGGCGACGCAGCTCGCCTTCCTCGAATGCGGCGGCGAGATCGACGCGCTGGCGGCTGAGGCGGCTTTCCGCTCGACGGAAGCCGACCGGCTGGTGCGGATCGGCCTCGCCAACTACTTCGCCGGCGCGCTCCTCATGCCCTACGCCGCCTTCCTCGCGGCGGCCGAGGCGGTACGCTACGATATCGATCTCCTCGGCCGCCGCTTCGGAGTCGGCTTCGAGACCACCTGCCACCGCCTCTCGACGCTGCAGAAGCCCGAGGCCCGAGGGGTGCCGTTCTTCTTCATCCGCACCGACCGGGCGGGCAACATCTCGAAGCGCCAGTCCGCGACCGACTTCCACTTCAGCCGGATCGGCGGCACCTGTCCGCTCTGGACGATCTACGAGGCCTTCGCCCGGCCGGGGCAGATCCTGACCCAGATCGCCCAGATGCCGGACGGGCGCAGCTATCTCTGGCTCGCCCGCACCGTCACCCGCGGCCAGGGCGGCTACGGCGCCCCGGCCAAGACCTTCGCCATCGCCATGGGCTGCGACCTCCGCCACGCCGAGCGGCTGGTCTATTCCCGCGGCCTCGACCTTCGGAACCCGGCCGCGGCGACGCCGATCGGCGCGGGCTGCAAGATCTGCGACCGCCCGGCCTGTCCGCAGCGTGCCTTGCCGCCCGCGGGCCGCCCGCTCGCGGCCGACGCCGCCGTCAGCCGCTTCGCGCCCTATTCGGGCGGCTGATCGGTCGGCCGTTCGGCCGCGAGAACGAAGCGGCCGTAGACGCGGGTGCGCAGG
The DNA here is from genome assembly GCA_044225035.1 of Amaricoccus sp. Classification (GTDB taxonomy): domain Bacteria; phylum Pseudomonadota; class Alphaproteobacteria; order Rhodobacterales; family Rhodobacteraceae; genus Amaricoccus. The sequence continues at coordinate 55,020 of JBGAJI010000008.1, forward strand.
CGGTTGCGGAGGCCCTGGCCGCGCCGCTGCGCACGGGCGATCGGGTCGTGCGGCAGGCGCCGCACCCCGACGAAGCCAATCCCCCGCAGCATCGGCGCCAGCAGATCGAAGGTCAGCCCGTCGCCGAAGGGCAGCCGCGCCATGATCGCGGCATGCGCGTCGCCCATGGCGCTGTCGGAATGCGGATCGGGTGCGATCCGCTCCCACAAGGCGAGCGCGCGCGCCGCCAGCCGGCCGGATGGCGCGGGCGCGCTCCAGTCGCCGTCGTAGACGAGGAGGCGGCCGCCCGGGCGGAGGATGCGGAACCAGTCGGCGAAGGCCGCCGCCGGATCGGTCAGGGTCCAGACGAGGTGCCGGCAGAGCACGGCGTCGTATCGCGCGTCCGGCTCCATCGTCCGGGTGGCATCGGCGTGCAGGAAGCGCAGGCGCGGCTTGCCGGCGTGCTTGGCCCGCGCCCTGGCCAGCATCGCCTCGGAGAAGTCGAGCGCGGTCACGTCGTGGCCAAGGTCGTGCACGAGGCGCGTCACCTCGCCGGTGCCGCAGGCGAGCTCGAGAACGCGGGCCGGCGGCGGGCCGAGGTGGGCGCGCATCGGCTCGGCCCAGGCCGTCGCCTCCGGCCCCGCCGCGATGGCATGGCCGAACGAGAGGTCGAAGGTCTCGGAGCGGCGGGACCAGTAGTCCCGGATGTCCTCGACGAGGTCGCGATTCGCGCTCACGGCATTCCCTTCACGAGATCGACCGTCGGCGAGATCGTGACGGGCGTGCCCCGACGGGGCACACCCGCCCCGATTGAGAGCTTCCGAGGAAATCTTCACCCCTCGCGTCTCCGGAGGTTTCCTCCGGGCGCGCGCCGGCGCGGAGACATCTGGAACGGCGCGCCGGGAGGGCGGGCGTCCAATGCGCGCCGCCTCTCGTTGCCGAAATGGAAACGGTCATGGCCAATCCGCGGGACTGGACGCATCCCCCCGGGGTCGCTAGCTCAAGGGCCAGGCTCCAAGGAGGCACCCCATGGAAATCGGTCTCTATACCTTCGCCGACGTCGGAACCGATCCCGTCACCGGACGGCGGATCGGCCCGTCGGAACGGCTGCGCGATCTGGTCGAGGAAATCGTGCTGGCCGATCAGGTCGGGCTCGACGTCTTCGGCCTGGGCGAGCATCACCGGCCGGACTACGCCGCCTCGGCGCCGGTGGTGGCGCTGGCCGCCGCGGCGACCCAGACGAAGACCATCCGCCTGACCAGCGCGGTCTCGGTGCTGAGCTCGGACGACCCGATCCGGGTGTTCCAGCAGTTCTCGACCCTCGACAACCTGACGCGAGGTCGGGCGGAGATCATGGCCGGGCGCGGGTCCTTCATCGAATCCTTCCCGCTGTTCGGCTATGATCTCGACGCCTATGACACGCTCTTCGCCGAGAAGCTCGCGCTGCTCCTGAAGCTGAACGAGGGCGAGCGGATCAGCTGGCCGGGCGGCGAACATACGCCCACGATTCAGGGGCGCGGCGTCTATCCCCGCCCCTTCCAGCCGCGGCTGCCGGTCTGGATCGCGGTCGGCGGCACGCCGCAATCGGTCGCCCGCGCCGGTGCCCTCGGCCTGCCGCTGGCGCTCGCCATCATCGGCGGCGAGCCGCATCGTTTCGCGCCGCTGTTCGATCTCTATCGCCGGTCGGCCGAGACCGCGGGCGTCGATGCCGCCCGCCTCGCCACCTCGATCAATGTGCATGGCTTCGTCGCCGAGACGAGCCAGGAGGCGGCCGATACCTTCTATGCGCCGCAGGCCGAGGTGATGAACCGGATCGGTCGCGAACGGGGCTGGCCGCCGACCAGCCGCGCGCAGTTCGACGCGTCCCGCGGGCCGCGCGGCGCGCTCTTCGTCGGCTCGCCGGCCGAACTGACCGACAAGATCCTCGCGCATCACGAGATCTTCGGCATGGACCGCTTCCTGATCCAGATGGCGATCGGCGTGATGGACCATGGCAAGCTGATGAAGGCGATCGAGATCCTCGGCGACAAGGTGGCACCCGCGGTGCGCAAGGCCCTGCCGGCCCGGATTCCGGCCTGACGGGCGGAACCGGCGCCATCCTCGCCGGTTTGCCCCCCGAGCAGGTATCCGGGAGGCAGGAATGGCACCGCGTGACACGAATACCCCGAGGGAGGTCCGCCGCCACGCCGGCCCGCTGATCGGCATGGCGGTGGTGGTCGCCCTGGTCCTCGGCGGCTTTTTCTGGTGGGTCGGCCAGGCGACACAGGGCCCGAGCGAGACGCAAGCCTCGCCCGTCGAGGAACAGCCCGCCGCGGCCCCGGCGCGGAACTAGTCGTCGAGCGTCGCGAGGCTGCCGAGGCGCGGCTTGTAGTAGGTGACGCGGCGCAGGAGCGCGGGCGAGGACAGGTTGCGGAAGATCGGCGCGAAGGCGTAGCAGACCTCGGTGACGATCAGGGTTTCGCCCCCGGCCATCTCGACGCCTTCCGGCAGTTCGGCCGCGCCGCCTTCCTCGCCGACGATGCTTTCCACCTCGAGCTCGCCGCCGCCGATCCGCTGCCAGTTGACGACCATGTCGCCATCGGCCTCGGCGCTGACGCTGGTGATCACCGCCGCGCCCTGGCCCTCGAGGTCGAAGGGCTGCAACAGGTTGTCGAGCGCGAGGAAGATGTCGTCGAGCTTGTCCTCGCTCAGCGTCTTGTCGCGCGCGGCGAGGTCGGCGAACAGGAACGCGCTGTTCTGCAGCTTCTGGGTCAGGAGGATCAGCCGCCCGAACTCGATCGTGCCCATGGCGAGGAACACGAGGAACGGCGCCACCAGCGCGAATTCGAGCGCGGAGACGCCGCGCCGGTCGCGCCAGAGCCTTTTCAACAGGCGGCTCATGTCGGCTCGTTCCGCACGGCGATGCTGGCGACATGCGCGACGCTGTCGCCCATGATGTCGCGCATCAGGGGCGTCATGATGCCCCAGACATAGTGCACCCGATAGACGACGATCGCGTCCGGCCCGCCCATGCCGGCCGCGCCCATGTCCGCCTCCCAGACGCCGCTGCCGTTGATGTCGGTGAAGGGCTCGCCGAGATTGTAGTCATGGTCGCCGTTCTGGTCGGTGAAGGGCTCCGGTTTGCCGATATCGGCGAAGCTGTCGTAGATCAGCGTGTCGATCGTCACCCGGTCCATGTCGACGAGGCCATAGGTATGCGCCGCGACGATCTCGCGCACGCGATCCTCGCGGCTGACCCCGGTCTCGCGGCCGGTGATGCCGAAGCGCGACGCCTCGAAGACGGCGGATTCGATGGTCATGTCGATGAAGATCATCACCGCCGCCTCGATCGTGCCGAAGAAGAGCAGGAGCAGCACCGGCAGAACGAGCGCGAATTCCAGCGCCGCGACACCGCGCGCGTCGCGCCACAGCCGGCGGGCGAGGGGCGCGGCGCGGCCGGTCATTCGACGATCCGGAGCGAGGCGAGTTGGCCGCCGATCGCCTTGAAGGCCTTCTTGAGGTCGTCGTTCGAGACGGCGTCGTAATACATCGTCGCGTCGCTGGCGCAGGACTTCAGCAGGTTTTTGGCGGTGCTGTCGTTGCCCTTGCCGAACATAATGGTGAAGACGAGGATCTCGCGGCTCGCGTCCTTCATCGCGTTGCACACGGCCGTCGTCCGGGTGTTGAGCATGCTGGTCGAGTCGGAGGTCCTCCTGTAGCCGAGGGCCGACGGGAAGCCGTAGCTGGTGTACTGGTCGTAGACGAGCTGGTTCTCGCCGTCGGTCAGCACGACGATCACCTTCTGCATCTGCGCGGTCTTGTAGTCGAGCGGCAGCTTCGCCGGCGCCCCGGACCAGAGTCCGCGCCAGCGCGGCGACAGGGTGCGCCAGCCCCAGACGGCGCCGAAATTGGTCGCCGTGCCGCCGGCCTTCGGCGCCGCGGCCATCGCCTTGATCGCGAGGTCGACCTTCTTGCGCGACGCGGTCAGCGGCAGGATCGCCGCCGGGCAGGTGTAGTTGCGGTCGCTGCCGCTCGGCGGCGACATCCAGCGGAAGGACGAGAAGAGGCCGCCGGAGGGCGGGGTGTCGCTGGTGTCGAGCGGGTTGGAGCGCGCCAGCACGCAGCCCTTCCAGGCCTTGCTGCCCTTCGAGTCGGTCGTCCAGGCGTTCGGGCTGGTGTGGGCGGCGTCGGTGGTCTTTACCCAGGCCTTGTTGGCGGTGCCGATGTTCACGGTGGTGACAAAGGGCACGACGCTGACCCAGAGGTTCTCGATCTCGTCCTTTTCGCCATAGAGGATGTCGACGAGGTCGTAGGCGGCGTCCTGCATCGCCTTGAACTTGCCGTCGTCCTGCATCGAGCCGGTGTTGTCGAGTACCAGCGCCAGTTCCATGCCGGTGGTCTGCCGCTGGATGACCGTGCGGGCCGCGACCTGGACGCTGTCCTGCCCGAAGATGCGCATGAAGAAGGTGGGCGCGGTGGCTTCCGCCGTCAGGGTCACGAACTGCCGGCTGTCGTCGAGCTCGAAGTCGAAATCGGTGACGGTGACCGAGGCCGAGGCGCCGAAATTCGCGTCGAAATACATGCGCGCGACATCCGCCGCGTCGTCGTCGAGCGCCACGCGGCCGGCGGCGAGGCCGGCGGTGTCGAGCGCCTTGGTGATCTGGCTTTTCAGGAGATAGCCGAGCGAGGCATCCACCGCGAGGCCGATCGAGCCGATCAGCGGGATGAGCCCGATCGCGACGAATATCGCCGTCGCGCCGCCGGTATCCCGGGCGAGCGCGGCCATCCGCGTCCGAATTGTGGCAAGGCTCCGCGAAAGCATCTCTTCTGTCCCGAACGTCAGGGCTTCGCGGGCGGCCCCGATTGGCGGCGCCGAGGGGCGCTTTTCGCGAAGCGCGATGCGACTGGTTTTCTATTGTGTCGGTTAAGGGCGCGCTACGGGCGAAGTTTGATCTCTTTAAACGTTTCCTCGATTGTATTTCGATTTTATCATTTACCAATATTAGGCAAGAAACTGGACGGCGCCCGGGTCGGCGCGCTAGCCTTGGCGGGTGTCTTGTCTTGTCGGGAGGGGGGGTCATGGTCCCGGAGCGTCGAAAGAGCCCGCGCAGGCGCGTCCTGCGCCGCGGGCGCATCGTCTATCGCCGCGGCCACGGCGCGATCGATTGCGTGATCCTCGACCTCGGCGACGGCGGCGCCCGGTTGCGGCTGAACGGGCTGATCTGCCTTCCCGGCGCGTTCGAGCTGCGGCTGGAGACCGGCGCCAGCCATCCGGCGGAGGTCTGCTATCGCGGGCTCGACGCCACCGGCGTCCGCTTTCTCGAGGAACCGCCGCCGCCCGCGCCCTGAACCCGCGGTCCCCGCGTCGGCGCCGGCGGCCTCGGGGCCGAGGTGCGCGCGGGCTGACCCCGGATGGAGACGCGCCTCGGCCTGCGCGCCGGTCTCGTCATCGCCGCCGTCGCCATCGTCGCCGTCGCCATCCTGCTCGACCGGCTGTCGCGCCCGCGGCGTGGACAGGTCGTGGGGCGTTGACGGCGCGCGCGGTCAGCGGGCAGAGACGGGAGCGGGACCAGGGGGAGAAGCGGCATGCGCCTCGGCATCATTGGCGGCAACGGCTGGATCGGCGGGGCGATCGCCCGCGCGGTGGCGGCGGGGCTGGTCCCGGCGGCGGAACTGACGCTCTCCTGCCGCGGCGCGCCGCCGGACTGGCCGCGCGGCGCGCGCTGGACCCATGACAATCAGGAGCTGGCCGATCGCAGCGACCTCGTCATCCTCTCGGTGCGGCCGCCGGACTGGCCGGCGATCAGGGTCGCCGCGCCCGGGCGCCTCGTCGTCTCGGTCATGGCCGGGGTGACGCTCGGCGATATCGCCACGCGCCTCGGTACCGACCGCGTCGTCCGCGCGTTGCCGAACGCCGCCGCCGAGGTGGGGCGCTCCTATACGCCCTGGACCGCCTCGCCCGGCGTCACCGGGGCGGATCGGGCGATGGTCCGGCGGCTGATCGAGGCGATTGGCAGCGGCGACGAACTCGCCACCGAGGCGGAGGTCGACTACATGACCGGCTCGTCCGGCACCGGGCCCGCCTACCCCGCCCTGCTCGCGTCCGCCATGATCCGCGACGCGGTGGCGCACGGCCTGCCGGAGGAGGTCGCCCGCCGCTCGGCCATCGCGCTGCTGATCGGGACCGGGCGCCTGTTGGAAAAGACCGGCGAGAACCCCGAGGATACCGTCAGGGCCTTCGTCGACTATCGCGGCGTCACCGCCGCGGCGATCGCCGAGATGCGGGCGCGGGGCTTCGACGCGGCCGTATCGTCCGGCCTCGCCGCCGCCCTCGAAAAGTCCCGCGCCCTCGGCGCGGCGGGGTCGGCGCCGAGTTAGGCGAGCGGCCTTTCGTTTGACCGGTTCACCATCCGGTGGCGTAGTGTCTTGCGTCAGCCTTCCCATGACGGATTTGTCCGTCGACAAATCCGTCCGCGCCTGCCTCCCCCCGGCAGGCGCGGAGGGATTAGCGAAGTCATCCCAAGAGGATAACCCTTGCCCTCCGCGCGCGCGCTCCAGGCAACGGCCCGGCCGACGCTGGTCGCGTCGACTCGTCGGGCCGGAAACTCGCGGGCCAGACCGCTTCGGTCGGAAGGGAAGAGGTGAGCCGGGGGGAGGACCGGTCAAACCGAAGGGCCGTTGGCATTGGACGACCCTTCGCCGGCCGGTGGCGTAGCGCGCCACACACCCCCCATCCCAAGAGGCACACCCCTTGCCCTACGCGCGGGCGGGCCGATCCCGCGGGTTGCAATCATCGACCGCGATGCCTAGCTTGCGACGCGAGAGGCGGTGACGTTCGCCTTTCGGACAGTGGAGACTGGATGTCTGAGCTTGTGTGACAAGGCTCTCTGAACCCCGGAGAGCCTCGTGAAACCGGAGCCGCCGGGCGCAGCCGCGCCGGGCTGATTTTTCACGTCCTTCACACGAGATTCCCTTGAACATCTCCCGAAATGAACAACGTGCGCTGCACGTTCTGGCTCTTGGCGGCCGCGTCCTGCACGAGCGCGAGGATGGTCCGAAGATCACCTCCGTCACCTGCGTCACCCGCGAAGGGATGATCCTTTCCGATTTCGATCTGGCGATCTTCAACAGGTTGCGGCGCAGGCGGCTGATCGAATCCCGGTCCGGCGGCCCCTATCGCATCTCGAAACGCGGACGTCTCTCCGTCCGGGCGCAACTCGACAATCAGGGGAGGTGACCATGCCGAGCCGATCCCCCTGATCCCGTGACCGAGGCCACGCGGTCATCGCCGCGTGGCCAGTGGCCGCGGAGAGCCTTGGCTCACGCCTCGATCTCGACGCGCCCCATCGGGTGAGAGCAGCAGGCGAGGATGTAGCCGGCGGCGATATCGTCGTCGGAGATGCCGCCGTTGTGGACCATATGGACCTCGCCGGAGAGCTTCTTCGTCTTGCAGGTGCCGCAGACGCCGAAGTTGCAGCCCGAGGGGATGTTGAGGCCGGCCTGACGGGAGATGGCCAGCACCGTGTCCGCCTCGGTGCAGGGAATCGACTTGCCGCTGAGCGCGAAGACGAGCTCGGAGGAGGCGTCGGCGCTCGGCACCACGTCGTCGAGGACCGGGGCGTCGGCCAGGGTCAGCACCGGGGCCGTGAAGGTCTCCTGATGATAGTGGTCCATGTCATAGCCGAAGCCGATCAGCATGTCGCGGACCGCCTGCATGAAGGGCTCCGGCCCGCAGCAATAGACCTCGCGCTCGAGATAGTCCGGCGCCATCAGGCCGAGCATCAGCTGGTTGAACTGGCCGCGGTAGCCGGACCAGGCGCCGTGCGGGTCGTCCTGCTCGACGACATAATGCAGGCGGATCGTGGGAAGCCGGCTCGCCATATGCTCTAGGTGGCGGCGAAAGACGAGCTCGGACGGCCGCTTGGCGCATTGGACAAAGCAGATGTCGGGCCGGCCGCCGATGTCCCAGCGGTAGGTGGTGATCGCCATCATCGGCGTCACGCCCGACCCGGCGGAGATCAGCAGGAGCTTGCGGTCCGGCGCCACGTCGGGGACGAAGATGCCGCCCGGGCCGATCGCCTTGACGAGGGTGCCCTCGTGGATGTTGTCGAGCATCCAGCGGGTGCCGACGCTCGCCCCCGCCGCCTTGACCGTGAGGGTGATCGACAGCGGCCGCGAGGGGCTGGACGAGATCGTGTAGGTGCGGTGGATCGGGCCGCCCGGCAGCGGCAGTTCCAGCGTCAGGAACTGGCCGGGGCGATAGTCGAACCACGCGCCCGAGGGGGCCCGGAACGAGAAGGAGACGACGTCCGGCCCGTCGGGGACGACCGAGACGCATTCGAGCTTCTCGTCGTCCTTCCAGACGCGGGCGCCGCCGAGGCGTGGCATCAGCTCGGAAGTCATCGGCTCAGCTCCTCGGCTTGGCGTTTTCCGGATCATAAAGCGGCGTATAGCCGACGCCCGCAACCTCCGCCGGATAGGTCTCGCCGAAATACTGGAGCGCGACCGCGCGGCCCTTCTCGCACCAGTCCCACGGCAGGTAAGCGAGCGCGATGTTCCGGCCCACGCTCGGCCCGTAGGCGATCGAGGTGGTGAAGGACCGCCGGCCGAGCGCGTCCACCAGCGTCTCGCCGGTGGCCGGGTCCATGACCGGCAGCGTCCCGACCGGAAAGCGCGCGACCCCCGCCGCGTCGGTGTTCTCCGTCATCACCAGCGTGCAGAGCATCGCCGGCTGGTGCTCCCGCGCGCGGTGCTCCAGATGCTTCGCCTTGCCGCGGAAGTCCGCTTCCTTGACCTTCGGCCGGGCGAGGTCGGCTTCGAGCAGGTTGTATTCGGTCAGCAGGTCGGCGTTCTGCAGCCGCAGGCTTTTCTCCAGCCGCCGGCTGTTGGCGTAGGTCTCGACCCCCACGGCCATCACGCCGGTCGCCCGCAGCGCGTCCCAGACGGCGAGGCCGTCCGCGTAGGCCATGTGCAGCTCCCACCCCTGTTCGCCGACATAGGAGATGCGGAAGGCGGTGACATCCTTGCCGACGATGCGCACCGGGCGGATCGCCGCGAAGGGGAAGTTCTCCTTCGAGAGCGCGTCGGGGTTTTCGACGACTTTCGCGAGGTTCTCGCGGGCGTTCGGGCCCCAGATGCCGATGGTGACGTATTTCTCGGCGACGTCCTCGATCGTCACGTCATAGCCGCGATCCTGCGCCACCCGGCGCATGTAGTGGAAGTCGCGCGGACCGGCGTCGGCGCCGTTCACCATGCGGATACGGTCGGCCATGCGGAAGAGGGTGAAGTCGGCGCGGACGTTGCCCTCGTCGTCGAGGAAATGGGTGTAGATGCCCTTGCCGATGTTGGCGTCGCCGCCGATCTTGGCCGCGCAGAGCCACTCCATCATCGCGACGTGGTCCGGTCCGGAAATGTCGGTCATGTGGAAGTGCGAGAGGTTGATGAGGCCGCAGTCCTCGCTGAGGGCGAGCTGCTCGGCGTTCGACACCCGCCAGAAGTGGCGGCTGTCCCACTCGTTCTCCCGCACCGGGACCCGATCGCCATACTTCTCCAGCAGGGGCTCGTTCGCGGCGTAGCCATGCGCCCGCTCCCAGCCGCCGAGCTCCATGAAATAGCCGCCGAGCGCCGCCTCCCGCTCCCAGAACGGCGAGCGACGGATGCCGCGGCCGCCGGCGAAGGGCTCGCGCGGATGCACCGGCGGGTTGTAGATCTTGCGCGCCGTCTCGGTGCAGCGCTCGAGGATGAACTCCTCGGTCAGCGCGAAGGGGTTGAAGCGCGCATAGTCGATCCGTGCATGGTCGATCGCGGTGCGGCCGTCGGTCATCCAGTCGGCGATGAGCTTGCCCATGCCGGGGCCGTCCTTGACCCAGATGCCGACACAGTACCAGAGGCCGCGCACCTTCTGGCTCTCGCCCATAGACGGCCCGCCGTCGGTGGTGGTCTGCAGCAGGCCGTTGAACGAGTGGCCCTCGTTGTAGCCGAGCTCGCCGAGGATCGGCGTCAGCTCCATCGCCCGCTCGAGCGGCTCGATCACCTGCTCCATGTCGAGGTCGCGCTGCGACGGCGACAGGCGGGCCTGCTCCTTCTCCAGGAGGTCGCGCGGGTGGACGAGCCGCGGATTCGTCTCCTCGTAGTAGCCCCACTCGATCTGCCCGCCCTCGGCGGTCCTGGGGTCGCCGGTGTCGCGCATATAGGCGGAATTGCCCTGGTCGCGCAGCAGCGGATAGCCGATCTCCTTGCCGGTGCCGGCGAAGGCGTCATACGGCCCGAAGAAGGTCAGCGGGTGGTCGACCGGCATCACCGGCAGGTCCTCGCCCGCCATCTCGGCGATCAGACGGCCCCAGAGGCCGGCGCAGACGACGACATGGTCCGCCAGGATCGTGCCGCGCGTGGTGACGACGCCCCTGATCCGCCCGTCCTCGATGACGAGCGATTTCGCCGGAGTGTTGGCGAAGGCCCGGAGCTTGCCTGCCTTCTCGGCCGCGTCGACGAGCTTGCCGGCGACGGTCTGGGAGCGCGGGATGACGAGGCCGGCGTCGGGGTCCCAGAGGCCGCCCTGCACCAGCTCCTCCTCAATCAGGGGGAACTTTTCCTTGATCTCGGCGGGTTCCATCAGGCGGGCGCGGGTGCCGAACGCGCGGCCGCTATCGACCTTGCGGCGGAGTTCGTTCATGCGCTCGTCATCGCCGACGCGGGCGACCTCGATGCCGCCGATCCGGGCGTAGTGGCCCATCTTCTCGTAGAAATCGACCGAATAGAGCGTCGTCCAGCAGCTGAGGAAATCGTGGCTGGTCGCATAGCAGAAATCGGACGCGTGGGCGGTGGAGCCAATGTCGGTCGGGATGCCGGACTTGTCGATGCCGACGATATCGTCCCAGCCGCGCTCGATCAGGTGGTGCGCGATCGAGGCGCCGACGATGCCGCCGAGCCCGACGATGACCACCTTCGCGCGTTCCGGAAACCCTGACATTGCTTCTCTCCCAACCCGAGCCGCCCAAGGCGTGCCGTTCCCGGCCCGAGATATGCGGCATTCCCGCGCGACGGGACAGGATGTTTGCGTCAAAGCGACATGAACGCTACGACACTCGAACGGGTTTCCGAAAGGGTGGGGCGATGGGGCGAGGCGCGCGGGTCCGGCCGGGAACATCGGGCGGCGTCGCCATCGGGCCGCGCCTGAATGTCGGCTTCATCCTCGCCCGGCGCTTCACGCTCTGCGCCTTCGCCAACTTCGTCGATGTGCTGCGGCTGGCCGCGGACGAGGGCGACCGGTCGCGGCCGATCCTCTGCGACTGGTCGGTACTCTCCGACACGATGGACCCGATCCCGTCGAGCTGCGGGGTCACCGTCCAGCCGGGCGACCGGCTCGGCGACCCGGCGCGCTTCGACTATATCGTGGTGGTCGGCGGCCTCCTTGAGGAGATCCCGAACATCAGCCCGGCCTATACCCGCTTCCTGCGCGGCGCGGCCGCCGCCGGCGTGCCGCTGGCCGGGGTCTGCACCGGCGCCTTCATCCTGCACCGCGCCGGCCTGATGCAAGGCTATCGCGCCTGCGTCAGCTGGTTCTGCCATGCCGACTTTCTGGAACAGTTCGATGGTCTCGAACCGGTCTCCGACCAGATTTTCATCGTCGACCGCGACCGCCTGACCTGCGCCGGGGGGGCGAGTTCGGCGCATCTCGCGGCCTATCTGGTCGAGCGTCACGTCGGCCGCGCGCAGGCGAGCAAGAGCCTGCGCATCATGATCATCGACGACGCCTCGCGGCCGGAGAAGCCGCAGCCCGGCATCCCGCTCGACCTCAAGACCGAGGATCCGATGGTGCGGCGCGCGCTGCTGCAGATGCAGCAGCGGATCGACACGCCGCTGTCGGTCGCCGACCTCGCCCGCCAGATGGGCACCGGCAAGCGCCAGCTGGAGCGGCATTTCCGTTCGGCGCTCGACACCTCGCCGCGGGCGGCCTTTCTCGGTATCCGCCTCGCCTTCGCCCGCCACCTTCTGGAAGCGACGCAGAAGTCGATCTCCAGCATCGCGGTCGAATGCGGCTTCTGCGATTCCTCGCATCTCAGCCGGATGTACCGGCAACGCTAC
>JBGAJI010000097.1:0-11488 GCA_044225035.1 Amaricoccus sp.
TCCCTTCGTCTATCGGTTAGGACGTCAGATTTTCAATCTGAAAAGACGGGTTCGACTCCCGTAGGGACTGCCAGGACGGAACGAAAACAAAGACTTGGACTAAAGCCTTCCGTACCCGTGGCGCCCTCGGGCGCGCATAAGCACGGTCCCTTCGTCTATCGGTTAGGACATCAGATTCTCAATCTGGAAAGACGGGTTCGATTCCCGTAGGGACTACCAAAATCCAAGTAAAATCAGTAGGTTAGAACCGATCGCGGCCCGAAACCATCACGCCGCGAGGGCGGCGGCGGTTTCGAACAGGATCGCGTGGCGAGCCGCCAGCCGCTCCGGATCGTCGTCATAGCCGCCACCGAGCACGCCGACCGCTGGCACCCCCCGCGCGCGGGCCCAGCCTAGCACGAGCGCGTCGCGGGCGCGGATGCCTTCGTCGCTGAGCCCGAGTCGGCCGAGACGGTCGTCGCGATGCACATCCACCCCGGCGTTGTAGAAGACGAAATCGGCGGCGAAATCCTCGGCCAAGATCAGGGCGTGGCGCAGCACTTCGAGATAGGCCGCGTCGCCGAGCCCGTCGGGCAGGGCGAAATCGAGGTCGGACGTCGCCTTTCGCGCCGGATAGTTGCGTTCGGCATGCAGCGACAGCGTCATCGCCTCGGGCCGGGCGGCGAAGACGCGGGCGGTTCCGTCGCCCTGATGCACGTCGCAATCGACCACGAGGACCCGGCCCACCTGCCCCTCGGAGAGCAGGGCGAGCGCCGCCACGGCGACGTCGTTGAAGACGCAGAAGCCGGCGCCGCCCTCGGGGCCCGCGTGATGCGAGCCGCCGGCCATGTTGCAGGCGAGCCCGTATTCCAGCGCCAGCCGCGCGGCGAGCAGGGTGCCGGCGGCCGAGAGGAAGGCGCGGCGCGCCACGGCGGCGGTGCCGGGAAGACCGATCAGCCGTTCCTCGGGCGGAGCGAGGGTCTGGGTCGCCACGCGCTCCACATAGCCGAGATCATGCGCCGCCGCGACCTGCCGCACGGACGATGGCGCGGGAGAGAGAAAGCCCCCCACCGCCGGCAGGAGGCCGCGGGAGACCAGCGCCGCCTTGAGATAGCCGTATTTCGACATCGGAAACCGATGGCCCGGCCGCAGCGGCGCCATATAGTCGGGGTGATAGACGATCGGCGCGCTCATGGCGCGGCCAGCCGCCGGGCGATGATCTCGGCGCTCGACGCCGCCTCCGCCGCCAGCGTTTCACGCAGTTCGTCCAGATCCGCCGCCTCGGTCGCCGCGAGCAGGAGCTGCGCCAGCCCCTTGCCGGCCGAGGCCGGGTCCACCGTCCTGTCGCTCGCGAGGCGCAGGATCTGCTGCGCGCTGGCGAAGCGGGTCAGCGACCGTTCCAGCATCTCGGCGTCGCCCGGGGCCAGCCAGCCGCTTCGCGCCAGCCGGCCGAGCATGCGGCGCGGTTTCTGCGTCCGGATGAAGCCGTGGATCAGCGCCCCGGCCTGCGCGAGCAGCTCGATATCCATCATTCGCCCCGGACCGAGCTTCACCTCCCAGGGTTCGGCGGCCGCCGCCTCGTTCGCCTCGGCGAGCCGGCGGCGCATGTCGCGCGTGTCGCCGACCACGGTCCGCGCGTCGCGCGGGCGAGTCAGCTCGGCGTCGATCGCCGCCGCCACCTTCTCGGACAGCATCCCGGGGCCGGCGACCACCCGCGCCCGGGTCAGGGCGAGATGTTCCCAGGTCCAGGCTTCCTCCGCCTGATAGCGGGTGAAGGCATCGAGCGAAGTCGCCACCGGCCCCTGGCGGCCGGAGGGGCGCAGGCGCATGTCGACCTTGTAGAGGATGCCCTCGGCCATCGGCGAGGTCAGGGCGGCGATCAGCGCCTGGGTCAGGCGCGCGTAATAGGCGGGCGCGGGCAGCGGCCGCTTGCCGGTCGAAGCCTCCACGCCATCGGCATCATAGATGACGATGATGTCGAGATCGGAGCTGACCGTCATTTCGCGGCTGCCGAGCTTGCCCATCGCCACCACCACCGCGCCGGCGCCCGGCGGTTCTCCATGACGGCGGGCGAACTCGCGCCTGACGATCGGCAGGACGGCGGCCAGCACCGCCTCGGCGACGGCCGAATAGGCCGCCGCCGCCTCGTCCGGGCTGGCGAGCCCGCGCAGAAGCTGTACGCCGATGCGGAAATGCCGCTCCTTCTTCCAGACGCGCGCCGCGTTCAGCGCCGTCTCGTATTCCTCGATCTCGCGCAGCCGCGGCGCCAGCTCGGCCCGCAGGGCCGCCGCGCCGCTCAGGGGACGATAGAAATCCTGGCTCAGCACCGCGTCGAGCACGCCGGCGTCCCGCCCGAGGTAGCGCGCGAGTTCCGGCGTCGAGCCGCAGATATCGACGAGCAGGTCCATCACCCGCGGATTGGCCTCGAGCATCGAGAAAAGCTGCACCCCCGCCGGTTGCCGCGCGAGGAAGGCGTCGAGCAGGATCAGCGCCTCGTCCGGGCTGGCGGCGTCGGCCAGCCGGTGAATCAGCCGCGGTTCCAGCCGGGCGAAGATGCTGCGCGCCCGTTCGGTGCGCAGCGCCGGCAAGCGGACCCAGCCGGCGATCAGCGACGCCGCCGCCTCGGGATCGGCGAAGGGGCTCTCCGGCATCGGTTCCGGCGCCGCGTGACCCGGGGCGAAGAACGGCTCGGTCAGGGCGTGGACGGTCTCGAACCGCGCCTTCAACTCGTCCGAAAAGGTCGCGGGGTCGGCGCCGCGAAAATCGATCAGCCGCGCGAGACCCGCCTCGCTGTTCGGCATCCGGTGGGTCTGCGCGTCCTCCAGCATCTGCAGCCGGTGCTCCAGCGTCCGGAACTCCACATAGGCGTCGCTCAGCGTCCCGACCGTGCCGCGCTCGATCCAACCCCGGTCGGCGAGGTCGCCGAGCGCGACCAGCGTCTGGCGCGAGCGCAAGGCAGGGTCGCGCCCGCCGGTGATGAGCTGGCGGGTCTGGGTGAAGAACTCGATCTCGCGGATGCCGCCCTGCCCCAGCTTCAGGTCATGGCCCAGCACGCGGATCGGCCCGGTCAGGCCCTTGTGGCTGCGGATGCGCAGCCGCATGTCATGCGCGTCCTGGATCGCCGGGAAGTCGAGATGCCGCCGCCAGATGAACGGCCGCAGCCGGTCGAGAAACGCCCATCCCGCCTCGATCGCCCCGGCGCAGGGCCGCGCCTTGATATAGGCCGCCCGCTCCCAGGTGCGGCCGAGGCTCTCGTAGTAGTGCTCGGCCGGCTCGGTGGCGATGCAGACCGGCGTCGCCGAGGGGTCGGGCCGCAGTCGCAGGTCGGTGCGAAAGACATAGCCGTCGCCCGTCACCTCGGACAGCAGCTTCACCAGCCGCTGCGTGACGCGGATGAAGCCGCGGCGCAGGTCGGCATAGTCGTCCGGGTCGTGCCGGGTCTCGTCGAACAGCACGATGAGGTCGATATCGGAGGAATAGTTGAGCTCGCCCGCGCCCATCTTGCCCATGGCGAGCACGAACATCCCCGCCGCCTCCGGGATCGCGCTCTCGTCGCAGCCCGGCAGCTTGCCGCGCGCGATCTCCTCGGCGACGAGGGCGGTCAGGCCCAGTTGCACCGCCCGGTCGGCGAGCGCGGTCAGGGCGCCGGTGACCGCGCCGAGCGCCCAGACGCCGCCGAGGTCGGCGAGCGCGATCAGCAGCGCCGCCCGGCGCTTGGCGACGCGCAGCCGGACGCCGAGCGCCGGGCCTTCCGCGTCGGCCATCTCCGCCATCAGCACCGCGAAACTCTCCTCCGGCGGCGCGGCCATCGCGGCGCGCAGCCAGGCGGCCTCGCGTTCGATCAGTCCGCCGAGATAGCCGGAGCAGCCCGCCGTGCCCTCGATCAGCGCGCGCGCCGGTTCGGGCAGGTCGGCGAAGGGCGCGACCGCTTCGGCGCCCCGTGCCCTGTCGTGCGGCCGGGGGGCCTGGACGACGAGATCGGCGAGCCCCGTCATCAGCGGCCTTCGAAGCGCGCCGGGCGCTTCTCGAGGAAGGCGGCGACGCCCTCGCGAAAGTCGCGGGTCGCCCCCGCCTCGCCCTGCGATCGGGCCTCGAGCGCGAGCTGCTGGTCGAGGTCATTGGCGAAGCTTGCCCGCAGCGCCTGCTTGGTCAGGCGATAGGCGACCGTCGGCCCCTCGGCGAGCCGCGCGGCGCGGGTGGCGACCGTCGCGGCGAAATCGGCGTCCGGCACCGATTGCCAGATCATGCCCCAGTCCGCCGCCTCGTCCGCCGTGATCTTGTCGGCGAAGAGCGCCGCGCCCATCGCCCGGGCAAAGCCGATCTGGCGCGGCAGCCAGTAGGTTCCGCCGGCGTCCGGTACGAGGCCGATCCGCGAAAAAGCCTGGATGAAGACCGCCGATCGCGCGGCGATGACCACATCGGCGGCGAGGGCGAGATTGGCCCCCGCGCCCGCCGCCGCGCCGTTCACCGCGGCCAGCGTCGGGATCGGGCAATCGTAGATCGCGCGCAGCATCGGCTCGTATTCCTCGCGGAGCAGTTGCTCGAACGGGATCGGCTCGCCTTCCGGCACATCGCCGAGATCCTGGCCTGAGCAGAAGGCGCGCCCCGCGCCGGTCAGGACCAGCGCGCGCGCCGAGGCCGCCGCCTCGGCCACGGCCGCGGTGATCTCGCGCCGCATCTCGCTGGTCAGGCCGTTCATCACCTCCGGCCGGTTGAGCGTCAGCGTGGCGACCGCCCCGTCGAAGGCGAGTTCGATGGTCCGATAGCGCATGGCCCCTCCGCCGATCAGGATCGCCGCGACGTTACAGGGCGGACCCGCGCGCGGGAAGCCGATCCCGAGCATCCGGGGTCAATCGTCCAGCAAGGCCTCCAGCCGCGCCCGCTCCGCCTCGGTCAGCGGCGCGCGCTCGGGGGCCGGCGCGCGAGCCCGGCGGCGGATGAAGGCGAAGGCGAGGCCGCCGCCGAGCAGGAGGAACACCGGCCCCGACAGCCAGAGCGCGGCGTTGCCGAGGCTGAACCGCGGGCGGAACAGGACATATTCGCCGTAGCGGTCGACGACATAGTCGAGCACGTGCGCGTCGCTGTCGCCCGCCACGATCCGCTCGCGCACCATCAGCCGCAGGTCGCGCGCGATCTCGGCGTTCGATTCGTCGAGCGACTCGGACTGGCAGACGACGCAGCGCAGTTCCTTGGTAATCGCCCGCGCCCGCGCCTCCTGACCCGGGTCGGGCAGGATTTCGTCCGGCTGCACCGCCCCGGCGATCAGTGGCGCGGCGGCGAGCGCCAAGGCGAGCAGCAGGCGGCGCATCCGCTCACTCGGCCGGCAGCGCGCCCGGCGGCGCGGCGCGGCGGGCCGGGGCGCCGACGCGGTAGCGGCGGTCGGTCAGGCTGACCACCCCGCCGAGCGCCATGACCAGCGCGCCGATCCAGATCCAGTTGGCGAACGGCTTCACATAGGTCCGCACCGCCCAGCCGCCGGCCGTCTGCGCGTCGCCGAGCGCCACGTAGAGGTCGCGCGACAGGCCGCGGTCGATCGCCGCCTCGGTCGTCGCCATCGCCTGCACGGCGTAAAAGCGCTTTTCCGGCCGCAGCGTGGCGATCTCGCGCCCATCGCGCGAGGCGACGATGGTCGCGGTCTCCGCGCTGTAGTTCGGCCCGCGCGTCGCCTCGACCCCATCGAGCCGCAGCGTATAGCGGCCGACCGGAAAGCTTTCGCCGACCTTGGCGACGCGAATATCCTCGATCGACCAGGCGGTGACGCAGGCAATACCGAGGATGGTGAGGCCGAGCCCGGCGTGGGCCAGCGCCTTGCCCCAGTCGGCGCGCGGCAGGTTGCGCAGGCGGCGCAGGCTGTCGCCCGCCGTCCCCTTGCCGAAGCGCGCGCGTCCCGCCAGTTCGGCCAGCGCGCCGACCACCAGCCAGGTCGCCAGCGCCACGCCGACCGGCGCCAGCATCGAGCGCCCGGTCTGCAGGCTCCAGGCCAGCGCGCCCAGCGCCACCGACAGGGCGAGCACACCCCAGAGCGGTTCCATCGCCTTGCCGAGACTGCCCCGCTTCCAGGGCAGCGCCGCGAAGATCGGCAGGATCATCGCCAGGACCACCATGAAGGGCGTGAAGGCGAGGTTGAAGAAGGGCGGCCCCACGGAAATCTTGCGCCCCGTCAGGATCTCGGCGAGCAACGGCCAGATCGTGCCGAGGAACACCACCAGCGTCGCCACCACCAGCAGCACGTTGTTCAGCACCAGCCCGCTTTCGCGGCTGACGGTGCCGAAGACGGCCGTCGAGCGCAGCTCCGGCGCGCGCCAGGCATAAAGCGTCAGCGACCCGCCGATGAAGGCGCCGAGGATCAGCAGCAGATACATGCCCCGGTCGGGGTCATTGGCGAAGGCGTGGACGCTGGTCAGGATGCCGGAGCGCACGATGAAGGCGCCGATCATCGAGAAGGAAAAGGCGAGGATGGCGAGCAGGATGGTCCAGCTCTTCAGCGTGTCGCGCTTCTCGACCACGATCGCGGAATGCAGCAGCGCGGCGGAGATCAGCCAGGGCATGAAGCTGACATTCTCGACCGGATCCCAGAACCACCAGCCGCCCCAGCCGAGTTCGTAGTAGGACCAGATCGAGCCGAAGGCGATGCCGATGGTCAGGAACACCCAGGCGAGCAGCGTCCAGGGCCGCACCCAGCGCGCCCAGGCCGCGTCCACCCGCCCCTCGATCGCAGCGGGTTGAGATCGTTGCCGTCGAGCGGCGGCTCGGCGAGGCGCAGGAACGGGTTCGAGGTCAGCAGGATGAAGGAGAAGAACGCCACCGCCACCGTCGCCTGCACCGCCAGCACCCGCGCCTTCAAGGCCGGCGGCAGGCCGGCGCCGCCCCAGGCCACCATGGCGCCGAACAGCGTCAGGATCAGCATCCAGAGCATCATCGAGCCTTCGTGATTGCCCCAGGTTCCGGCGACCTTGTAGAGCATCGGCTTCGCCGAATGCGAATTGAGCGCGACGAGACGCACCGAGAAATCCGACACGACGAAGGCGTGCATCAGCGCGGCGAAGGCGGCGAGGGTCAGCAGGAACTGCGCGATCGCCGCCGGAACCGCGACGCCCATCCAGTCGGACCAGCCGCGCTGGGCGCCGACCATCGGCACGATCATCTGAACGACCGCCACCAGCAGGGCCAGGATCAGGGCGACATGCCCCAGTTCAACGATCATCCGCGCTCCACCCTCCCGTTCGGGTGGCGCACTGTGCTCCAAATGGCGGGGGGCTTCAATTTGCATTGCCGTGACCGGAGGTCGCGGTCGCGCGGGGCTTGGGCGCCCCGCGCTGGGAATTAGCCGCGGAGGACGCGCCACTCCTCGATCGCCGCGTTGAAGCGGGGGTCGGACGCATTGACCTTGACGCTCGCCTGGCGCCGCGACGTGGCAACCGGCGCCGCGACCGTCAGGGGAAGGGTTTCCGCCACCGCCAGCGTCTCCGTCGTCCCGCCGGCGCTCGTCTCGCGCGAGGCGAGCGCCGCCAGCCGCGGCGCGATCGCCCCGACCCGCGCGCGCTGATAATGCAGCTCGCGCGCGCCGAAATAGAAGGAGACGATCGCGCCGAGCAGCCACCAGAGCGGATCCGGCACCAGGGCCAGCCCCTCCATGCGCAGCGCGAAGCCCGAGGGCGCCACCATCGCATAGACGAAGAGCCCGAGCGTGCCGACGACGAGCAGCGGCCGCGGCAGCCGGTTCAGCGCGTTCATGAAGCGGTCGAACCCGCCTTGCGCCGGCTGCTGGAACTCGAGCCCGTATTGCTGGAGCGCGGCGAGCATCTGCCCGGCCTCCGCCGCCTCGCGCTCGGCGCGGTTGCCGACGAAGACCTCGGCGACGCCGCCGACCGCCTCGCCGACCTGCGTGGCCGCCGCGCCAGCCCCAAGGATGCTGCCCATCAGCCCCATGCCCGCGTCCTTTCCTCGTGATGCGCGCGGGTGAAATGGAAGCGTTCGGAGATGAACTCCTCCGCGCGCGTGATCCACCCGCCCTTGCCGCCATCCTTCGCCCGGGCGTATTTGCGGCTGGCCGGCCGCTGGTCCGCCAGCCGGTAGTAGTAGTTGCGCCGCTCGATGCCATAGGCGTCGACCAGATGGTCCGGCGCCATCGTCCAGGCCTTGTTCACGGCGCGAACCGTCGCCGGCCCGATCGCGCCGTCGTCCTTCAGCGAAACGCCGAAGGCCGCCATCATCCGCTGCAGGATGCGGATCGCATTGTTGCCCGCGTTCACCTGCATGTCGAAGACCGAGGCGCGCAGCGGCTCGGGCAGCAGGTTGATCTTCGGCGCTTCGTAGTAATGGCGGATGTAGATCGCCGCGGCTTGCGTCGCGTCGAGCCCGCGGACGTCGGCGGTATCGACGACGCCATCCCTGTTCAGGTCCAGTCCGAGCTGACGCATGGTGTGAATGGTCACGCCATGGTTCGTCGCGCCGCCCGGATCGTCGGGGTCGTTGACGAACCCCCCTTCGCGACGGACAATTTCCGCCGCGATGCTCTCGACCGAGTGCATATGCCAGCTCCTATCGATTGGTTAAGAAACCGCAGGATTGGCACAGACTGGCTAAAATTGCATTGAAACGGGCGCGTCAGCCGCCCGGAGCGCCTGTTTGCACCGCGCCCGTCGACATATCGCCCGTATGGGCCTCGCCGGTGTGCAGCAGGCCCTGGTCGCGCAGCGCGTCCGCGACCTCCTTCGGCATGTATTTCTCGTCATGCTTGGCGAGGATCTCGCTCGCGACGAAGACCCCGCTTTCCATGCTGCCGGTGGCGATCACGCCCTGGCCCTCGCGGAAGAGGTCGGGCGGGATGCCCGCGAAGACCACCGCCTGACTGGCGCCGCCATCGCTGACCCGGAAGCGGATTTCCTCGCCCATGCCGCGTTCAAGCGATCCGGTTTCGACGAGGCCGCCGAGCCGGAACCGCTCGCCGGGCCGCGGCGGATGTTCGGCGAGCTGGGTCGGCGTGCGGAAGAACTCGATCCCGTCGCGCATCGCATACCCGACGAGGCCGGTCGCGGCGACGAGCATCACCGCGGCGATCAGCACCAGCTGGATCCGGCGCCTTTTCTTCAGGCCGACGGCCATGGCTTCCCCTCGCTCAGCGCCCGATCCCCGGCAACTTGCCGAGCTCGGCGTTGAGCTCCGCGCCGAATATAATGGTCGCCCCGGTCAGATAGAAGAACATGAGCGTGATGATAACCCCGGCCAAGGTGCCATAGGTGACGGTGTAGGTCGGGGTGAAGCTGAGATAGAGCGTGAAGAGCCCGGCGCCGATCAGCCAGATCAGCGTCGTGACCAGCACCCCCGGCCACAGCCGCGTCCCCGGCAGGTGCTGCCCCGGCAGCCAGAGATGCATGAGCAGCAGGAAGCCGATGAAGACGAGGATGCCGAAGCCGTAGGTGACATAGCCGGCGATCGCCGGCACCGGAACTTGGGTGAAGCGCTCGATCACATGCAGAAGGATCGGGCTCAGCAGGATCGAGACGCCGAGCAGCGCGGCGACGATCGCGCCGAGAAAGACGATGGTGATCGCCATCGCCCGGTTCTCGAAGATGTTGCGCGGATCGGCGACGCCATAGGCCCGGTCGAAGGCGATGCGGAACGCCTCGACCGCGTTCGAGGCGACCCAGATCGCGAATAGCGCCGACAGGGTCAGCACCGCGCTGCTCTGCGTGTTCAGAACCTCCTCGACCACCGGCTCCAGCGTCATCGCCACATGCTGCGGGGCGATCTGGAACAAGGCGTCGATGATTTCGTCGGACCGGGTCGGACCGACCAGCATGCCGATCAGCGTCGCCGCGAAGATCAGGAACGGAAACAGCGACAACAGGCCGGAAAAGGCGATATAGCCCGCCATCGCGGATCCGTCGTTGCGATTGAACCGGTCGATCGCATTCCAGAGGGTCCAGAAGACGCGGACGGCGCGCGTCACGGAAAGAGCGGCGCCGCCATCAGGCCCGTCGTCTCGGGCAAGCCGAGCATCAGGTTCGCATTCTGCAACGCTTGGCCGGAAGAGCCCTTGGTCAGGTTGTCGAGCGTCGAGAACACCATGACCCAGCCCGGCCGCCGATCGGGGATCACGCCGAGATGCACGAAGTTCGAGCCCCGGACATGCCGCGTCGCCGGCGCCTCGCCGAGGGGCAGCACGGTCAGGAACGGCTCCCCGGCATAGGCCGCCGTCAGCGCGGCGTGGATCGCCCCCGCCTCGCCCCGGACATAGACCGTCGCGAGGATCCCGCGGTTCTGCGGCAACAGATGCGGCACGAAGGTCACCTCGACCGGGCGACCGGCGGCCTTGCTGAACTCCTGATCGAATTCCGCGAGATGCCGGTGCTTCGCGACGTTGTAGGAATGAAAGCCCTCCGACACTTCGGAATGCAGCATTCCCTCCTTGGGCGAGCGGCCGGCGCCGGAGACCCCGGTGGCGAGATTGATGATGATCGTGTCCGGGTCGATCACTCCCGCCCGAAGCAGGGGCAGCAGCGCATACATGCCGGTCGCGGCGTTGCACCCGGTGCCGGCGACCAGTCGCGCGGCCTTGATCTCGTCGCGATAGAACTCGGTCAGGCCGTAGACCGCCTCGGCCTGCAGGTCGAGCGCCAGGTGCTCGTGCCCGTACCATTTCGCATAGACCGCCGGGTCGCGCAGCCGGAAGTCGGCCGAGAGATCGACGACCTTCAGGTCCCGCGGCAGCGCGGCGATCACCTCCTGGCTCGTCGCATGCGGCAGGGCGCAGAAGGCGAGGTCGATGCCCGCGAAATCCACCTCGGAAATCGCGGTCAGCCGCGGCAGCGGCAGGTGGCGCAGGTGCGGGAAGACCTCGCCCATGCTCTGGCCGGCCTTGCGATCGGCGGTCAGCGCCGCGATCTCGATGACGGGATGCGTCGCGATCAGGCGCACCAGCTCGGCGCCGGTATAGCCGCTGGCACCGAGGACGGCGACCCTGGCCTTGCTGCTCATGCTTTCCCCCTCGCGCCAACCTGCCGGCGGCACATAGAGCAATAGTACGCCCCGATCAATCAGGCGGGTTCGAACGGCGGCGGATGTCCGGTGAAGACCCGGGCGCGCGCGCCGACCGCCGACGGGTCGCCCGTGGTCAGATACCTCACAGCGCCGGTCCCGCCCCGGAACCGGGGATGGCGCCCGAGATAGTCGGCGAGGCTGGCCGCGATCAGCGCCGGCTGCGACACCAGCGCCGTCTCGGCCGGCAGCGCGGCGCGAAAGGCGGCCTCGACCAGCGGATAGTGCGTGCAGCCGAGCACCGCCGACTGCGGCGCCGGCACCCGCGACAAGAGCGCCGCGACATGGCCGCGCGCCACCTCGCCGGCGCGGTCGAGATCGCCGGCCTCGATCGCCTCGACGAGGCCGAGGCAGGGCCGGGCCTCCACCGTCACATCGCGCGCGCGGACCCCCACCTCGCGCGGGAAGGCGCCGCGGGCCACCCTCGCCGCCGTGGCTACGAGCGCGACGTCGCGCAGGCCGGTATGGG
>JBGAJI010000098.1:0-11452 GCA_044225035.1 Amaricoccus sp.
GCCCTTCGGAGGTTTCCTCCGGGCGCGCGCCCGCGCGACCTGCCACCGGCAGGTCGGCAAGGTGCGGGCGCGGAGATATCTCGAACGCCCGTGCCTGGCGCGGCGGATCGTCGAATGCGATCCCCCAGGCCCTCCTCGCGCGCGCTTTCCATCCCCGGCGAACCGACCTAAAGGAACGGAGCCCGCGCGGGACCATCCGCCGGCCGCCCTCCGGGTCCTCCCATGCCGCTCTCGGTCTTCCTCGCTGTCCTCATCGGCGCCGCGCTCCACGCCAGCTGGAACGCCATCGTCAAGGGCGGCGCAGACAAGCTGCTGACCACCATCCTCATCGCCGCCGCCTCCGGCCTCGTCGCCGCTCTGGTCCTGCCGTTCCTCCCGGCGCCCGCTCGCGCCAGCTGGCCCTATCTCGCCGCCTCCACCGTGGCGCAGACCGTCTATTTCATTCTGGTCGCCGGCGCCTACCGGGCCCAGGACATGAGCCTCGCCTACCCGCTGATGCGCGGCAGCGCGCCGGTCCTTGTCGCGCTGATCGGCGTGCTCTGGCTCGGCGAGCATCTCTCGCCCGCCGGCTGGACCGGCGTCGCCCTCGTCTCCGGCGGCGTGCTCGCCATGGGCGGCGCGGCGCGGCGCGGCGGCGGCGGCCGGGCCGGCACCCTCATGGCGCTCGCCAACGCCTTCGTGATCGCCAGCTATACCCTGATCGACGGCGCCGGCGTCCGGCTCTCCGGCGCCCCGGTCAGCTACGCCATGTGGCTCTTCCTGCTGAACGCCCTGCCGCTCGCCGCCTGGGGCGCGCTGACCCGGCGCCACGCGCTCCTCGCCTATGCGCGCCGCGACTGGATGCGCGGCCTCGTCGGCGGGCTCGGCAACCTCGGCTCCTACGGCCTCGCGCTCTGGGCGATGACCGCCGCGCCGGTCGCGGTGGTCGCCGCCCTGCGCGAAACCTCCATCCTCTTCGGCCTCGCCATCGCCGCCCTCTTCCTCCACGAACCCGTCGGCCGCGCCCGCGTCCTCTCCGCCCTCCTGATCGCCCTCGGCGCCATCAGCCTCCGCCTCGCCTGAGGCAGCGACTAAATCTTCTCCAGCCCACCGTCGACATACTCGTAGAAATCCGGGTTGCGCACCGCCACGCGCTCCACCAGCCCGTCGATCACCGCGGCCATGGGAACCTCTTCCTCCGGCTGTCCGACGGAAAAAGCCCGAGGGCCGGCATCGCCAAGCAGCACGAGATGAAAGCTCTCGAACTGTTCGTCCCGACCCGCGGGATCGTCCCGGCCAGTGAACAGGCGGAAGCGCATATGGGCGTTCTCGAACGTCGAGCGGCGACGACCGGTACCGTCCGAAGCGGCCCCCGCGTCGAAAAAGAACAAGCCACCCAGCACCGAATAGGGAAACCGACGGTGCAACGTCACCGCCTCGATCAGCATGTCGCCGCGCCGGTTGGTCAGGTTCTTCTGGAAATTCCCGGTACGGGAGTCGCGGTAGTTGATGGTCTTGATCGAAATGCCGAGCAAAAGGCCGGACTCCTCGGTCGCCCAGGTGACATCCACCTTCTTGGCTCCGATGCCGCCGGCCATCCGCCGCTCCGCGCCGCTGTCCCCGGCGCCCGGCGGCGCGGGTCGCGCACCATCCATGCCGCGCGCCCGCAGCTCCTCGGCGATGGCCAGGGCAATCCGCGCGGAAACGCGCTCGCTATAGCCCTTCTTCGCCGCTTGCGGGGCGCTGTCGTCGGGCCGATCGCCGACCGCCGCCAGCGCGTCGGCCAGCAGCCTGTCAATTCGTGCCATAGGCATTGCCGCCCCGGACCCGGCGCCGCCGGAACAACGTCTCCCGCGCGAAGCGTACGGCTGTCAGGTCGGCGCCCGGGAAAAGCAACCCGTCGATGATGCCCACTGCCCGCTCCGGCTCGCCCGCCGCCAGCGATGCCTCCACCGCCGGTCGCGCCACCCGGAGCGCCGGGCCATGCGCGGCGAGCGCGGCGGCCGAAGGCATCGGCAGCCGATCAGCCTCGCGCGGTTCCAGCTTCAACAAGCCACCGCCATAGCTGCGCCCAACGATCTCCGCCCCGAGCAAGGTCACGCTGTTCAGACTGGCCAGCGGCAGCAGGTCCATCCCCATTGCCCGCCGCTCCGCCGCGAATTTCACGCCGTAGAGCGAATTCAGCACCTGCGCGCCGGCGAGATTGGCAATCAGCCGCGGCCGGTCGAGGTTCATGTAGGTAAGGAACAGGTCTGGAACCTCGACCAGCGGCACCCGCCACCAAGGCGCCCGCGCCCGGCACTTGTAGGCCTCCGCGATCCCAGCCGTCTCGCCCGCCGCGATCCTCCGCCGGGCCGCCGGCGAAAGACGTGCGCCGGGGCGGAACAAGTGCGCCTTCGCACCGTGCGCGACCGCGGCCTGCCAGTCGGCGCGGGTGAAGGCAAAGCCGCGCAGGTGACGCGAGCCAGGGGGCGAAATCGGAATGAGCTCGCGCGCCGGCAGGCCCACCGTCTCGGCCGCCGTCAGCGCGAAGAAGCCATTCGCTCCGGTCACCGCTCCAAGATAGGTGCGCCCCCAGTCGGCCAGAGTTTCGCAATGCTCCGCGCGGATCGCCTCATAGGATAAAAAGGCGGCGTCTGCCAGCAAGGCGGGGGTCCATTTCTCGCCCTCCGCCGCCGCGTAGGGCGTCCATCCGAGGTCGTCCGCCGCGAGGCTCGCGGCGTTGCGCGTCTGGCGCAACTCGAACCCCGACGCGCCGCCCGACCCCTCGGCGAGCAGCAGCACCACGTCCTCCAGCACGCCAGGAAACACCCGCTCCTCGAAGGCGACGAGCCGTAGGCGGGCAAAGCGACGCAGAAGGAAACGCCGCACCTCCGCGGCGTAACCGACACTGAGCAACTCGGCTGGTAGCACCAGCGCCATCCGACCATCGGCGCGCAGGTGCTCGGCCGCGCGGATCACGAAGGCGGCCCAGGACGAGGCGAGCCCCGACAGGCGCACTCCTTGAGCCAGCGCCGCCTCGAGGCTTCTGGCGCGCGCGGCACCGGAAAAATCCTGATAGCGGATGAAGGGCGGATTGCCGAGGATGACATCGAACTCGCCAGCCGCACCGGCGGTGAAGAAATTGCCCGTGGTGATCGTGGCTTTCGCGCCGGCCGCCCGAAGCCGGGCAAGCGCCGCCGACGCCGAAGCGGCGTGGATCTCGATGCCATGCAGCCGATCGGCGCGGTCCTGTTCGGCGCCCAACTCCAACAGGCGCGACGCGGCGGAAAGAAGAAACCGCGCCTCGCCGCAGGACGGTTCCAACACGCGATCGCTCGGCGCGCGCACGGCCCAGGCGGCCAGATAGTCGGCGATCGCCTGAGGCGTGAAAAACGCGCCCCGTGCCTTCTCTTCCGTCGTGCCCGCCATGCCCGATCCTCTGTCGTCCCGCTGGACGATGCCAGAACGAGAACAAACTGGCAACTGTTTCGCGCCTTTGCAATGAAGCTAGCAGACGGTCCCTCCGCGCGGAAGCCATCGCCATCACCCCATTCCGACATCCCCCGGGCCTCGACCGGAGGGCGCAAGGTCGCACCGGAGACGCGCCGCCAGCCTTATGCGCTTGCACGGACCGGGTCGCCCTCTATAACCACGGCGATTTGCTGACCTCAGGCGAATCCCATCCACCAGCGTCCAGGGGGCGCCGGGACCAACCGCAAGGCCGCGCACATGCCGAAGAGAACCGACATCCGCTCGATCATGATCATCGGCGCGGGGCCGATCGTCATCGGACAGGCCTGCGAATTCGACTATTCCGGCGTCCAGGCCTGCAAGGCGCTGCGCGAGGAAGGCTATCGCGTCATCCTGGTCAATTCCAACCCGGCCACCATCATGACCGACCCGGAGATGGCCGACGCCACCTATATCGAGCCGATCACCCCCGAGATGGTGGCGAAGATCATCGAGAAGGAGCGCCCCGACGCGCTCCTGCCCACCATGGGCGGCCAGACCGGCCTCAACACCGCCCTCGCCCTCGCCGACATGGGCGTGCTCGACAAATTCAATGTCGAGCTGATCGGCGCCAAGCGCGCGGCCATCGAAATGGCCGAGGACCGCAAGCTGTTCCGCGAGGCGATGGAGCGCATCGGGCTCGAGAACCCCAAGGCCACCATCGTCACCACCATGGCCGAAGCCATGGACGCCATCGAATACGTCGGCCTGCCCGCCATCATCCGCCCCGCCTTCACCCTCGGCGGCACCGGCGGCGGCGTCGCCTACAACCGCGAGGATTACGAGCGGATCTGCAAGACCGGGCTCGACGCCTCGCCCGTCAGCCAGATCCTGATCGACGAGAGCCTGCTCGGCTGGAAGGAATTCGAGATGGAGGTGGTCCGCGACAAGGCGGACAACTGCATCATCGTCTGCTCGATCGAGAATATCGACCCGATGGGCGTGCATACCGGCGACTCGATCACCGTCGCCCCGGCGCTGACCCTGACGGACAAGGAATACCAGATGATGCGCAACGCCTCGATCGCGGTCCTGCGCGAGATCGGGGTCGAGACCGGCGGCTCCAACGTCCAGTTCGCCGTCCATCCCGACACCGGCCGCCTGATCGTCATCGAGATGAACCCGCGCGTCTCCCGCTCCTCCGCCCTCGCCTCCAAGGCCACCGGCTTCCCGATCGCCAAGATCGCGGCCAAGCTCGCCGTCGGCTATACGCTCGACGAGCTCGACAACGACATCACCCAGGTCACCCCGGCCTCCTTCGAGCCGACCATCGACTATGTCGTCACGAAAATCCCGCGCTTCGCCTTCGAGAAGTTCCCCGGCGCCGAACCGCTGCTCACCACCGCGATGAAATCGGTCGGCGAGGCGATGGCGATCGGCCGCTCCTTCCACGAATCGCTGCAGAAGGCGCTCTGCTCCCTCGAGACCGGCCTCACCGGCCTCGACGAGATCGAAATCCCCGGCGCCGACGGCCCCGACGCCGCCGCCTCGATCGTCAAGGCGCTCTCCGCCCAGACCCCCGACCGGCTGCGCCTCGCCGCCCAGGCCATGCGCCTCGGCCTCACCGACGACGCGATCCATGCCGTCACCCGCTTCGACCCCTGGTTCCTCGCCCGCGTCCGCGAGATCGTCGCCGAGGAGGAACGGGTCCGCGCCACCGGCCTGCCCACCACCGCCACGGGCCTGCGTCGCCTGAAGATGATGGGCTTCTCCGACGCCCGCCTCGCCAGATTGACCGGCCGTTCCGAAGCCTCGGTCCGCGTCGACCGCCAGCGCCTCGGCATCCGCGCCGTCTTCAAGCGCATCGACACCTGCGGCGCCGAGTTCGAGGCGCAGACGCCCTACATGTACTCGACCTACGAGGCCGAGCATGACGGCTATACCGAGGACGAATCCCGCCCCTCCGGCGCCCGCAAGGTGGTCATCCTCGGCGGCGGGCCGAACCGCATCGGCCAGGGCATCGAATTCGACTATTGCTGCTGCCACGCCTGCTTCGCGCTGACCAAGGCCGGCTACGAGACCATCATGGTCAATTGCAACCCCGAGACCGTCTCCACCGACTACGACACCTCCGACCGCCTCTATTTCGAGCCGCTCACCCTCGAACACGTCCTCGAAATCCTCCGCGTCGAGCAGGAGAACGGCACCCTGCACGGCGTCATCGTCCAGTTCGGCGGCCAGACGCCCCTGAAGCTCGCCAACGCGCTCCACGACGCCGGCATCCCGATCCTCGGCACCTCGCCCGACGCCATCGACCTCGCCGAGGACCGCGAGCGCTTCCAGCAGCTCCTGCACCGGCTCGACCTGCGCCAGCCGAGGAACGGCATCGCCCGCTCCCCTGAACAGGCGCATACCGTCGCGAAATCCCTCGGCTTCCCCCTCGTCATCCGCCCGAGCTACGTGCTCGGCGGCCGCGCGATGGAAATCGTCCGCGACGAGGCGCAGCTCACCCGCTACATCCGCGAGGCGGTGAACGTCTCCGGCGACACGCCCGTCCTGCTCGACAGCTACCTCTCGAACGCCACCGAGGTCGATGTCGACGCGATCTGCGACGGCCGCGCCGTGCATATCGCCGGCGTCATGGAACATATCGAGGAGGCGGGCGTCCATTCCGGCGACAGCGCCTGCTCGATCCCGCCCTATTCGCTGCGCCCCGAGATCATCGCCCGGATCGAGGACCAGACCCGCGCCATGGCCCTCGCCCTCGGCGTCGTCGGCCTGATGAATGTGCAATTCGCCGTCCAGGGCGACGACATCTACGTCCTCGAAGTGAACCCGCGCGCGTCGCGCACCGTCCCCTTCGTCGCCAAGGCCACCGACAGCGCCATCGCCGCGATCGCCGCCCGCGTCATGGCCGGCGAGGCCCTGTCGAACTTCCCGCTGCGCCCGCCCTATCCGCAGGGCACCGGCCCGGACGACGACCTGCCCTTCGCCGATCCCCTGACCCTCGCCGACCCGGCCATGCCCTGGTTCTCGGTCAAGGAGGCGGTGATGCCCTTCAACCGCTTCCCCGGCGTCGACACCCTGCTCGGCCCCGAAATGCGCTCGACCGGCGAGGTCATGGGCTGGGACCGCAGCTTCCCCCGCGCGTTCCTCAAGGCCCAGATGGGCGCCGGCACCGCGCTCCCCACCACCGGCGCGCTCTTCGTCTCGGTCAAGGACAGCGACAAGACCGAGGTCCTGCTGGAAGCCACCCGCATCCTGCATTCCCTCGGCTTCAAGGTCCTCGCCACCTCCGGCACCGCCGCCTTCCTCACCGCCGCCGGCATCCCGACCACGCGCGTGAACAAGGTCTACGAGGGCCGCCCCCACATCGTCGACACGATGAAGGACGCCGGCGTCCAGATCGTCTTCAACACGACGGAAGGGGCGCAGTCGATCAGCGACAGCCGCGCCATCCGCGCCCTGACCCTGTCGGGCAAGATCCCGTACTACACCACCGCCGCGGGGGCGCGGGCCGCGGCGCTGGCGATGCGGGATAGGCTGGACGGGGATTTGCGGGTGAGGTCGTTGCAGGGGTGATGGCAGAAGTCTAGTCTTATGGAAGAATATGATATTTACTCTAAACCTGTTGTGCCAAACCCAAACCTAGAAGTTGCCGGTCAAGCCCACTCGTCTGGCAAAAGTAAATTTATGACGTACTATTTTAGCTCGAATTTTATAGAGGCAAATCGAGATGACATCAACGCAATTTTGCACTCAGTAGATGAGAAGATACTAGTTGCATTTGAGAGATGGGAGCCAAAAAACGTGTTTGGCTCTGAAATTATAATTACTTTTGTAAACGGAGAACGAGTAGCTAGAGCGGCGTCTTCTGGACGAATTATCTCGGGAGATTGTCTTCTAATTTGCTTTTTGATGAACGACGATAGCGAGCGAAGTTTTGCTACAGAATGCTTGCAACGTGCTGCATCTTTGCTGCGCCTTTTTTTTGGGCAAAACTACGCTCTTGATCTCCTAGGAGTATATGAGTTCGATTTGGTTGCCGGGACGACTTCGCACATGAGCGGCGAAAAGATAGTTTCGTATCATGGGAATAGACCCCATGATGAGTACAAGAGTTTTATTTCTGGAAAGAATGTCGAATTGAATGCGAAGGACAGAACTCTTGATTTATTATATCAAGTAGCAATTTCAGATAGCCCAACAATTAAATTTATTATGTATTGGCTAGCAGTCGAAGTTCAAATAGGAAACGGCGAACGTAGAAGAAATTTTTGCCTGAAGACTCTAAAAAGTCAAACTATAAACAATGAGTTAGAGCGCCTTAGAGTTATTCGGAACGAATGCTTGAAAGATGGTGCAAAAATTAAATTTAGTATGTTTGATGAATACTCCATATCATCCGTTATTAGACTGGCATGCATAGCTAACGATGAGGTTCGCTGCAAGCTGAAAGATGAGTATCTAAACGTCATCGAAAACCCGTCAATTCTTAGATAGCAAGTAGGGTGGGTGCTCGCACCCACCACCCTTCGCGCCGCCTCACTGGAGACCCGCCGATTCCGGCGCCCGGCCAATAGCGCCGCAACCGATCCGCCCCCGTCCCGTCCCCTCACGCCGCGATTGTTGCCCTCGATACCACCCAATGGTATCCTCTCCCAATGTCCCGGAACACCTCCATCACCCTCGGCGACCATTTCCTCGGCTTCGTCGAGGCTCAGGTCGCGTCCGGCCGGTTCGCCTCGGCGAGCGAGGTGGTCCGCGCCGGCCTGCGCCTGCTCGAAGGCCACGAGGCCGAGCGCGAAGCGCTGAGGCGCGCCCTCGACGAAGGCGAGGCCAGCGGCCCGGCCGAGCCCTTCGATTTCAACGCCTTCCTCGCGGCGCGCCGGGTCCGCCCATGACGCCAAAACTCTCCAAGGCCGTCGCGGCGGTCGAAAAACTCCCCCGCGCCCGGCAGGATGCCCTGGCCGACCTCCTGCTCGAAGCTGTCGCTTCCGCGTCGGTCGATGAGGCCACCGCCACCGCCGATCTCCGCTCGCTTCTAGCCGCGGCCGAGGCCAGCGGCGTTGGCGAGCGTTCGATGCCCGACCTCATCGCCGCCGCCCGCGACGAAGCGCGCCGGCGCGGGCTTCCGCTTGACGGATAGCTTTCGGCTCACCCGCGACGCGGAGCGCGACGTCACCGACATCTATCTCTTCACGCTCGAACGGTTCGGCCGCGCTCAGGCCGACAGCTATACGGCGGAGATTTTCGCCCGCTTCGAAACACTCGCCGCGCAACCGATCCTCGGCCGCGACTTCGGCGCCGTTCACCCCGGCGCCCGCCGCGCCAACCAGGGCAGCCACGCGATCTACTACCGCCCCACCGCGGACGGAATCCTCATCCTGCGGATCCTTCACCAACGAATGGACCCGGCTCGTCACCTCGGCCCGGACCGCCCGTAGGGTGGGTGCTCGCACCCACCCCCTCTCGCCGCGCTATTCCCAATCCTCCACCCGCAGCCCAGCCACCCGCCCGAACTCCCGGACGTTGTGCGTGACCAGCACCGCCCCGCGCGCCAGCGCCTGCCCTGCGATCAGCACGTCATGGGGCCCGATCCCCGCCCCCGCCGCCGCCAAGCTCGCACGCACTTCCCCGGCCGCCCGCGCATCCTCGCGCTCGAAGGCCGCGACCTCGAAGCGCAACCCGTCCACCCGTGCCACATTGGCCTCGACGCGCGCGCTTCGATACGCCCCGTAGAACAGCTCGTGCATGACGATGGCCGACACCGCCACCTCGCCCGGCGGATGCGCGCGCAGCCGCGCCAGCACCCGCGAATTGCCGCGCAGCATCTCGATCACCGCGTTGGTATCGAGCAGCGCCCTCACTCGAAGACGCCGAGGCCAGGCCGCTCCTGCTCCGCCGGCTCCTCCGCCGCGGCTGCCACGAAATCGTCGTCCACCGGCCCGGCCAGCGCGTCGAGCCAATCCCAGTCCGCCGCGACCGGCTCGAGGATCACCGCCTCGCCGACGCGCCGGATCCGCACCTCCCCGCCCTCGAAGCGGAACGCCTTCGGCAGCCGCACCGCCTGCGAGCGTCCCGACCAGAACAACTTGGCATGCTCCATCCGCCGCCTCCGTGGTATATATCAATTGATATATACCAATCGACGATCCCTTTGGCAATCGCTAAGCAAGCAGGGTGGGTGCGCGCACCCACCAACCCACACGCCACCCGGGCGCACGCACCGGCCGCGCGCCCGGCCGGTCCCGGCTCAGGCCCCCGGAACCTCCAGCGTGAAGCCGCCGTCGAGGCGGGAGGCGCCTTCCCACGGGAAGGTCGTCGCCGCGAAATTCCCGGTGCCGGTGGCGCCGGCATAGGCGCCGGTGCCCGACAGCACCGTGTATTCACCATGCTGCCCCTGCGCGTCCCAGCCGCCGGTGAAGCTCGCGGTGATCGAGTCGCCGTTCTCGAACGTATAAGTGCTGTAGCCCTTCATCGTGCCCTCGGCGTCGGTTCCGTCGTTCATGTAGACGAAGCGTTTCAGGGCGATCCGGCCGTCCTCGAAGACGGCGACGCCGACGGCGTCATGCGCGCCGATCGAGACGCCGGCGACGTCCTTCGCCTCCAGTTGCGAGCCGCCGGTGTCGGTCACCACCATCCGGAATTTCAGGCTGACCTCGGCCGCTTGCGCCACGGGCGCCGCGCCGACCAGCGCGACCAAAACGACTGTTCTGAAATGCTTCATACTATCGTCCCCCCTTGTAACCGGGGTCACCAGGAAAAATGCGCCCCGGTGCCGACAAGCTACGCCTGTCCCGGCGCTTTCGCAACGCGCGCCAACCCCCTTCAGATCGGATCGCCCTTCCAGTCCCGGTCGCCGCGGCCCTCGATCTCCTTCGACATCAGCGCCAGCATGAAGGCGCGCAGCACCGCGTTCATCCGCGCCTGATAGCCCAGCCCCATCCCGCGATACCATTTCACCAGATCGGCGTCGAAGGCCGCCGTCAGCTTCACCTTGCGCGGCCGCACCGCGACCTCGCGCTCGATCCCCGCCCAGGCGTCGGGGATCAGCGCGCGCTTCAGCCGGTCGTCGCGGACCCAGATCTCCATCTCCCCGAGTTCGCCGAGCAGCTCGACATAGCGGCGCTCCTGCGCCGGGGTGCGCTTGCGGGATGTCATGCAAACCTTCCGAATGTGAAACCGGCAGCCTCGCAGAAACCCCCTAAAATCCCGTTCAAACTGCCATATGCTTTCCATACGCGTTCCATACGCCTGCCATATCGCCCAAATGCCGGGAAAAACGCGGAAATCCGCCCCCGGCGCCCCGGTTCAACCGCAAGATTAACGCCCCCGAAAATTTCGCGGCTCTGACGGAATCTTACCGCGAGACGCCGGATTGCCGATTTTTCGACGCGAATTTATCCTTTCCCCGGGGGTTCTATCGGGGCGCGGGGATGGCGGTTCTCAGGGCGTGGCAGGCCACGGACATGCGCCAGGATCTCTGGCAGGGCGTGGTGGTGGAGCGTGGCTCGCGCGAGATCCTCGCCACCGACGGCGCCCATCTCAGCATCTTCGGCGGCGCCTTCTCCTACCGCGACAGCTATCTGGTCAGCGGCGGCGGCTGGTACACTTACGGCGATCCCTTCGGCCTCGGCCCGGTTTCAGGGACCCTGAACAGCTACCGGCAAGACATTGGCTTTCTTCCGCAATTCAGCATCGACCGCTTTTCGCTGCCCGCCGCGCCGGTCTTCACCGCCGTCCGCCGCGGCGACACGGACCTCGCCACCGCCCTCGTGTTTTCCGGCGACGACCTGCTCATCGGCTCCCGCTTTCGCGACGTTTTCAACGGCTATTCCGGCACCGACCAGCTCTCCGGCTGGCAGGGCAACGACCTCCTCGACGGCGGCCGCGGGCCCGACGTCCTGCGCGGCGGCGACGGCGCCGACCTTCTGATCGGCGGCGAAGGCCGCGACCGCCAGTTCGGCGACGATGGCGACGACATCTTCCGCTTCCGCGCCGTCTCCGACTCGCCCGCCGGCGCCCTCCACCGCGACAT
>JBGAJI010000099.1:0-11758 GCA_044225035.1 Amaricoccus sp.
GTTCGGCAAGCAGGACATCGTCTTTGCCGGCGGGGGCGAGGAGTTGGACTGGACGCTGTCCTGCCTTTTCGACGCCATGGGCGCGATGAGTTCCAAATACAACGACACGCCGCAGGCCGCCTCGCGGCCCTATGACGCCACCCGCGACGGTTTCGTGATCGCCGGCGGCGGCGGGGTGGTGGTGCTGGAGGAACTGGAGCGCGCCTTGGCCAGGGGCGCCAAGATTTATGGCGAAGTGACGGGCTATGGCGCGACCTCGGATGGCTATGACATGGTCGCGCCCTCGGGCGAGGGGGCGGAACGCTGCATGAAACTGGCGCTGTCCACCCTCGGCAACCGCAGGGTCGGCTATATCAACGCACATGGTACGTCGACTCCCGCGGGTGATGTGACCGAGATCGAGGCCATCCGGCGGGTGTTCGGAGCAGAGCATATGCCCAAGGTGTCGTCGACCAAATCGCTGACCGGCCATTCGCTGGGGGCGACCGGTGTGCACGAGGCGATCTATTGCCTGTTGATGCTGCGGGACGATTTCATCGCCGCCTCGGCGAATGTGACGACGCTCGACCCCGCGTTGAATGTGGACGAGATCGCCACCAGCCGCATCGACGGCGCGGGGCTCGACACGGTGCTGTCGAACAGCTTCGGCTTTGGCGGCACCAATGCGACCCTTGCCATGAGCCGCTACCATGGCTGAGGCGGGCTTGCTCTCGGGCAAGCGCGCTTTGATCCTCGGGGTCGCCAACGACCATTCCATCGCCTGGGGCATCGCGCAGGCGATGGCGGCGCATGGCGCGGAGCTGGCCTTCACCTATCAGGGCGAGGGCTTCGGCAAGCGGGTCGCACCGCTGGCGGAATCGCTCGGGGCGCGGATCATCGAGCCGGCGGACGTGCAGGACGCGGCATCGCTCGACGCCCTCTTCGCGCGGCTGGCGGCGGACTGGGGCCGGCTCGACATTCTGGTGCATGCCATCGCCTATTCCGACAAGGCCGAGCTTGGCGGGCGGTTCGTCAATACCAGCCGCGAGAACTTCCTCACCTCGCTCGATATCTCCTGCTACAGCCTCGTCGACCTGTCGCGGCGCGCGGCGCCGCTGATGACGGCGGGCGGCACGATCCTGACGCTGACCTATCTCGGGGCGCAAAGGGTGACGCCGCATTACAACGTGATGGGCGTGGCCAAGGCGGCGTTGGAGAGCGCGGTGCGTTATCTCGCCAACGACCTCGGGCCGGACGGGATCAGGGTCAATGCGATCAGCCCGGGGCCGATGCGGACGCTGGCGGGCGCGGCGATCGCCGGGGCGCGCAAGCTCTACGCGACGACCGAGCGGAACGCGCCCTTGCGGTCCAATGCGACGCTGGAGGCGGTGGGCGGCACGGCGGTCTATCTCGCCTCGGATCTCGGCGCCTGTACGACGGGCGAGGTGATCTTCGTCGACGGCGGATTCCATGTCACGGGAACGGCGCAGCCGGAGAATCTCTAGCTCGGGAATCTCTAGCTCGGGCCCGGCGGCCCGCCGTGCGTGGGGAGGGGAGGGGAGCGGGATGATCAAGGTCGTGGTGTTCGACGCCTATGACACGCTGTTCGACGTGACCGCGGCGGCGCGCCGGGTGGCAGGTGAGCCGGGCCGCGCGGCGCTGGTCGGGATCTGGCCGCGCGTCGCCCAGGACTGGCGGCGCAAACAGCTGGAATACGCCTGGCTCAGCACGCTGATGGGCGCGCCGGCGAAGTTCCACGCGGTGACCGCCGCCGGTCTCGACTGGGCCTTGGACGCCTCGGGCCTGCTGGACGAGGGGCTGCGCGCCCGGCTGTTGTCGCTCTATGACGAGCTCGAGGCCTTTCCCGACGCGCGCGGCGCGCTCGAGCGCCTGCGGGCGCGGGGCGTTCCCACGGCCATCCTGTCCAACGGCTCGCCCGAGATGCTGGAGGCGGCGGTGCGGAGTTCCGGCCTGACCGGCCTGTTCGACGCGGTGCTGTCGGTGGAGAAGGTCGGGTTCAAGCCGTCCACGGCGGCCTATGACCTCGTCGGCGCGCATTTCGGCGTGGCGCCGGCCGAGGCGCGCTTCGTGACGTCGAACGGCTGGGACGCGGCGGGGGCCAGCCGCTATGGTTTTCAAACGATCTGGGTGAATCGCGCGGCCGAGCCGATGGAGCGGCTGCCCTGGCGGCCGGCGCGGGTCCTGCACGACCTGACCAGCGTCCCGGATCTTGAGGAGTACGCATGAAGAGCTTCACGACCTCCGACGGCCTGAGCCTCGCCTACAGCGATGAAGGCACCGGCGCGGATACGCCGCTCGTTTGCCTGCCCGGCCTGACGCGCAACAGCGCGGATTTCGAGGATCTGGCCGCGGCGCTGGGCGGCCGGCGACGGTTGATCGCCCTAACCCTGCGCGGACGGGGCGCGTCGGACCGGGATCCGGAGTTCCTGAACTATAATGTCGGGATCGAGGGGCGCGACGTGCTCGAGCTCCTGAACCACCTCGGTCTCGAAAAGGTGGTGATCGTGGGCACCTCGCGCGGCGGGCTGATCGCCATGCTGCTGGCGGCGGTGGCGAAGGACCGGCTGGCCGGCGTGCTGCTCAATGACATCGGGCCGGAGATCGCGCCCGAGGGGCTGGCGCGGATCATGATCTATCTCGGCGTCGCCCCCAATTCCGCCAGCTTCGAAGCGGCGGCCGGCGCGCTGAAGGCGACGCTCGGGGCCGATTTCCCCGACGTGTCGGACGCGCGCTGGCTGATCTGCGCCCGGCGCTGGTTCGACGAGGGGCCGGAGGGGCCGCGGCTGAACTACGACCCGAAGCTGCGCGACGCGGTGGAAGCGGTCTCGGCCCAGCCGGCGCCCGACATGTGGCCACTGTTCGATGCGCTGGAGGGGCTTCCGGTCGCCGTGCTGCGTGGGGCCAACTCCGACCTGCTGAGCGCCGCGACGGTGGCGGCGATGCGGGAACGGCGGCCGGACCTGATCTCCGCCGAAGTTCCGAACCGGGGCCATGTGCCGTTCCTCGACGAGCCGGAATCCCTGGCCGCGCTCGACGCCCTGCTGGCACGGGTCGATTCGTGAGGCTCTATGTCACCGGCGCCGCGGGTTCGGGCGTCTCGACGCTTGGCGCGGCGCTGGCGACGCAACTCGGCGCGCCCCGGATGGACGTGGACGACGTCTACTGGCTGCCGACCGATCCGCCGTTCACGACCAAGCGGCCGATCCCCGAGCGTCTGGCATTGCTCCGCCCGGCCCTGTCGGGACCCCATTGGGTGCTGAGCGGCTCCTGCGACGGCTGGGCCGCGGAGATCATCGCGCGCGCCGACGCCGCGCTGCTCGTCGAGGCGCCGACCGGGGTTCGCCTGGAACGGCTTCGGCGGCGCGAAGTCGCGCTCTTCGGCGACCGCGTCGCGGAGGGCGGCGACATGCGCGCGGAGCATCTGGCGTTCCTCGACTGGGCGCGCCGCTATGATGATCCGGGCTTCACCGGGCGCAACCACGCGCGCCATCTCAGCGGGCTCGCCGCGCTCGCGGTGCCGACGCGGCGGATCGACGGCACGCGGCCGACCGAGGCGCTGGCGGCGGAGGTGCTGGACTGGCTGGCGGCGGTGGCGGCGTGACCGGAATCGCCGAGATCCGCGCCTCCGCCGCGCGGGCACGCGGCCAGATCAGGCGGACGCCGCTCCTGCGCGCCGAGGCGCTGGACCGGATCGCCGGGCGGCGGGTCTGGGTCAAGGCCGAATGCCTGCAGGTGACCGGCTCCTTCAAGGCGCGGGGCGGCTGGTCGGCGATCTCGGCGCTGGACGCGGGCGCGCGGGCGCGGGGGGTGATCGCCTTTTCCTCCGGCAATCACGCGCAGGGCATCGCCTGGGCGGCGGCGGCGCATGGCGTGCCGGCGGTGATCCTGATGCCCTCCGACGCGGCGGCGGTGAAGATCGACAATACCAGGCGCTACGGCGCGGAGGTGGTGCTCTATGACCGCGCGACGGGCGACCGCGAGGCGCTGGGGGCGGAGATCGCCGGGGCGCGTGGGCTGACGCTGATCCCGCCCTACGACCATCCGGATGTGATCGCCGGGCAGGGCACCGTCGGGATCGAGATCGCGGAACAGCTGGCGGAAGTCGGGGTCGCCCAGGCCGATGTCATCGCCTGTTGCGGCGGCGGAGGGCTCGCCGCGGGCCTCGCCCTGGCGCTGGAGGGCCTGGTACCCGGTCTCCGGGCGCGCACGGCGGAGCCGGAGCGGTTCGATGACATGGCGCGATCGCTGGCGGCGGGCGAGCGGCTGGACAATCCGGAGGCGACCGGCTCGATCTGCGATGCGATCCTGACGCCGCGTCCGGGGGCGATGACCTTTCCGATCCTCAGCCGGCTGGCGGGGCCGGGCTTCGCCGTCACCGACGAGGAGGCGCTGCGCGCCGTGGCGCTCGCCTTCACGCATCTTCGGATCGTGCTGGAACCGGGCGGCGCGGTCTCGCTGGCCGCCGCGCTCTTTCGCGATAGTGAGATCGAGGGCGCGGATGTCGCGGTCATCGGCTCCGGCGGCAATGTCGCGCCGGGTCTCTTCGCCGAGACGATCCGGCGCCTCGCCTGAGGCTCAGCCGCTGAACAGGAAATGCAGCACGTCGCCGTCGGCGACCCGGTAGGCCTTGCCCTCGGAGCGCATCTTGCCGGCTTCCTTGGCGCCCTGCTCGCCGCCGAGGCTGACATAGTCGCCATAGGCGATGGTCTCGGCGCGGATGAAGCCCTTTTCGAAATCGCCATGGATCACGCCGGCGGCGCGCGGCGCGCTGGTGCCGGCCGGGATCGTCCAGGCTCGCGCCTCCTTCGGTCCGACCGTGAAATAGGTGGAGAGGCCGAGCAACGCGTAGCCGGCCTGGATCAGCCGGTCGAGCCCTGCCTCGTGAAGGCCGAGCGATTCGAGAAATTCGGCGCGCTCGGCGTCCTCCAGCTGGGCGATCTCTTCCTCGATGGCCGCCGAGATGACGACGCTGGCCGCTCCCTCGGCCTCGGCCATCCTGGCCACGGCTTCGGAATGGGCGTTGCCGGTGGCGGCCGCCGCTTCCTCGACATTGCAGACATAGAGAACGGGCTTGGCGGTCAGGAGTTGCAGCAGCCGCCAGGCGCGCTCATCCTCCTCGGCGACCTCGACCGACCGCGCCGGGCGGCCCGCCTCCAGCGCCGCGCGCGCCGCTTTCAGCAGCCGCTCCTGGTCGGCGGCGTCCTTGTCGCCCGACTTCAGCTTCCGCGCGAGGCCGGCGAGCCGCTTCTCGACGCTGTCGAGATCGGCGAGCATCAGTTCGGTCTCGACCGTCTCGGCATCGGCGACCGGATCGACCCGGCCCTCGACATGGGTGACGTCGCCATCCTCGAAACAGCGCAGCACATGGGCGATGGCGTCGCATTCGCGGATATTGGCCAGGAACTGGTTGCCGAGCCCCTCGCCCTTGCTGGCGCCCCGCACGAGGCCCGCGATATCGACGAAGGTCATGCGGGTCGGGATGATCTGCTTCGAGCCGGCGATGGCGGCCAGCTTTTCGAGGCGCGCGTCCGGCACGCTGACCTCGCCGACATTCGGGTCGATGGTGCAGAAGGGGAAGTTCGCCGCCTGCGCGGCAGCGGTGCGGGTCAAGGCGTTGAACAGCGTCGATTTGCCGACGTTCGGCAGCCCGACGATCCCGGTCTTGAAGCCCATGCGCGTGATCCTTGGCGATTTTGGCGCATCTATGGCGGCGCGGCGGGATTGGTCAAGGTCACCGCCCGCGCGCGTGGTTCGGGGCCCATTGATTTCCCCCCGCGCGTGCCGCAAGAGGGAACGTCGGATGGGGGAGGGGACGTGACACGCATCGAGAGACGCTTCGCGGCGCTGCGGCGGGATGGCCGCAAGGCCTTCGTCGCCTTCGTCATGGCCGGCGATCCCGATTTCGACACGTCGCTCGCGATCATCAAGGGCCTGCCGGCGGCGGGGGTCGATGTGATCGAAATGGGCATGCCCTTCACCGACCCGATGGCCGACGGGCCGGCGATCCAGCTGGCCGGGCAGCGGGCGCTGCTGGGCGGCCAGACCATGGACCGCACGCTCGATCTCGTCCGGGCGTTCCGCGAGGGCGACGCCGATACGCCGATCGTGCTGATGGGCTACTACAACCCGATCTATTCCCGCGGCGTGCCGCGTTTCGTCGCCGAGGCGAAGGCGGCCGGGGTCGACGGGCTGATCGTCGTCGACCTGCCGCCGGAGGAGGATGAGGAGCTCTGCCTGCCGGCGCAGGCGGCGGGGCTGAACTTCATCCGGCTGGCGACGCCGACCACCGACGACCGCCGCCTGCCGAAGGTGCTCACCAATACCTCGGGCTTCGTCTATTACGTTTCGATCACCGGCATCACCGGCTCCGCCGCCGCCACGGCGGGGCTGGTCGGGCCGGAGGTGGCACGGATCAAGGCGGCGACCGACCTGCCGATCTGCGTCGGCTTCGGCATCAAGACGCCGGCCGGCGCGGCCGAGATCGCGGCGGTGGCCGATGGCGCGGTGGTCGGCTCGGCGATCGTCGAGCGAATCGGCCGGGGCGATGACCCCGCGGCGGTGCTCGCCTTCGTCGAGACGCTGGCCGCCGGGGCCCACGGCTGAGCGCCGGGGCCTACATCTTGGCGAAATAGTCGCGAAGCAGGCGGGAATAGACCGACTTCAGTTGCTCGATATGCGCGACTTCGACCCGCTCGTTGACCTGATGCATGGTCGCGCCGACGAGACCGAACTCCACCACCGGGCAATGGTCCTTGACGAAACGCGCGTCGGAGGTGCCGCCCGAGGTGGACAGCGCGGGTCGGACCCCGGTCTCCGCCTCGACCGCCGCGACCACGAGATCGGTGAAGGGGCCGGGCTCGGTCACGAAGCTCTCGCCGGCGACGTGGATCCGGGTCGCGATGCCGACGCCGAACTCGGCCGCCGCGAGGTCCGCCTCCTTCTCCAGCCAGTCCGACAGGCTGGTCGGGGTATGCGCGTCGTTGAAGCGGATATTGACCGTCGCCCGCGCCTCGGCCGGGATCACGTTCGTCGCGGCGTTGCCGGTGTCGATCGTGGTCAGGGCCAGCGTCGAGGGATCGAAATGCGCGGTGCCCTTGTCCAGCCGCTTCGCCGCGAGCCGGTCGAGCAACCGCGCCAGCGCCGGCAGGTTGCGCGCGCGGTCGGGATAGGCGGTGTGGCCTTGCGTTCCATAGACGGTGAAATGCGCGGTCAAGGAGCCGCGCCGGCCGATCTTGACCATCTCTCCCATCACCGAGGGACAGGTCGGCTCGCCGACGAGGCAATGATCCACGCGCTGCCCGGTCTCGGCCATCCAGTCGAGCAGCGCCAGCGTGCCATCGACGCCGTCGCCCTCCTCGTCGCCGGTGATGAGCAGCGCCACGCTGCCGGCGGGGGGTGTCGCGGCGACGAAATCGATCGCCGCCGCGACGAAGGCGGCGACGCCGGATTTCATGTCGGCCGCGCCCCGGCCATGGATCACGCCGTTCTCGATCGCCCCCTCGAACGGGCCATGCTTCCAGGCCTGCGACTCGCCCGGCGGCACCACGTCGGTATGGCCGTTGAAGCCGAAGACCGGCGCCGCGTCGCCCCATCGCGCGAAAAGATTGGCGATGCCGCCGCGATCGACCCGCGTGGTGGCGAAGCCGGCGCCGGACAGCAGCGCGTCGAGCAGCGCGATGGCGCCGCCCTCGGCCGGGGTGACGGAAGGGCAGCGGATCAATTGGGCGGTCAGGGCGACGGGGTCGGTCATGTCACGGGGGCTCGCCTCGGTTTGAGACACTGGTCTAGCGCGCGGGCGCGGCCGGCGCAACGACGCCTCGCGGGGCGTCGGGAAACCCGGGTGTCACTCCGGCTCCTCGGCGTGAAAGGCATGGGCCAGCGCCAGTTCGGCGGCGTGCCAGGCCATCGCCTCGGCGCTCCAGGGCTCACCGGAGAAACGGCCGAGCCGGGCGGCGGTTTCGAAGAAGCCGAGGCCGGGCAGGCCATCGACCCGGCTGATCACCAGCGCCGCGATGAAGGGATGGCCGAGCGCCGCGTCCTCCTCCATCAGTTCCTCGAGAAGCATGGTCACGCTGTGGATCATGTGCGGCGGCCTGAGCTCGATGGCACTGGCGGCTTCGTGATAGGTCATGGTCGCGCCGAGCGCCGCCACCATGCGCAGATTGGCGCGCAGCCGCTGGCGCGGCGTCGGGCTCGCATCGGACAAGGGAGCCTGGCCGGACATCCGCCTCCACCGCCGCGCGCCTTGCGTTTCGCCATCCGGGCCGCGCGGCCGAGGACCCGATGGCGCCACCCCCGCATTCATACAGGTTTGCTAACCTGGAGGCGCCTGCGCCAACAGGCGCGAAAACCACCAAAAGACTCGCGCGCGACCCGCGCGCTCGGTTTGCGCGGCAAAGGCCGCGCTCCGGCGCCGGAGTTCAGGCGCCGCGGCGGGGACGGGTGGCGGCGATGACCTTGAAGGACCGATCCTCGGACAGCCGTTCCCAATGCCGGAAATGGGCGTCGAGCGCCGCTTCGTAGGGCAGCTGGCGGTTGGCGACCATCAGGAAGCTGCCGGACTTCAGCGCCCGGCCGGCGGCGGCGATGAAATCCGCGCCGAGCGTCGGGTCCGCCGCGCGGCCAGCGGTGGAACGGCGGATTGGCAAGGATCGCGTCATAGTGGCGGCGCATCCCGCGCCAGCCGGGTGACATCACCCAGTGAAAGCCCGCGCGCGGATCGGTCAGGTTCGCCCTGGCGGCGTCGAGCGCCCGCAGCTCGGCCTCGTAGAGGTCGACTTGCGAGATTTCCGGCGCCCGGGACAGCGCCTGGATCGCGAGCCAGCCCCAGCCGGCGCCGAAATCCGCCACCCGGCCGCGCAGCTTCGCCGGCAGGGCCTCGGCGAGGC
Source organism: Amaricoccus sp. (assembly GCA_044225035.1). Classification (GTDB taxonomy): domain Bacteria; phylum Pseudomonadota; class Alphaproteobacteria; order Rhodobacterales; family Rhodobacteraceae; genus Amaricoccus. The sequence continues at coordinate 8,889 of JBGAJI010000099.1, forward strand.
GGCGGCTGCCGGGATCGATTCCATCGGGCGAGAACATGCCGGGCGCGGTCACGAAGCCGTCGGCGTTCCGCCGGGGCCGGTCGGCCTCGGCCCAGTCCGCGACCACGGCGGGCAATGCGTCGGGGCGGTTCAGCCAGAAGACCCTTCCATGCGCCTTGCTGATCTGGCCGTCGATGGCGAAGGCGCGGCCGACATGCGCGAGCAAGCTGTCCACGCCCTCGGTCTTCGCCCCGGCGACGGCGAGCAGGCCGCCGGGCGCCAGCATCTCGAGGCCGCGGGCGATATTGCCGAGGTTCTCGGCGCGGGCGCGGGTTAGAGATACGATCACGGCCGAGGCCGGGCCCGGCGCTTGGGTCTCGGTCCGGAACCCGGCGTCGGCCAGGGCGTCATGGACCGGGCGGAACCCCTGTTCGCAGATCAGCCGGTCACGGCCGATGAGATCGAGCGCCGGACCGGGAGCGGCGCGCAGCATCATGATCGGGCCGTCGGCCGGAAGGACCAGGGCCTCCGACCCGATCGCGGTCGCGAGGCGATCCGAATGGGACATGCGCGGCGGGCGGGCGCCCTATTCCTTTTCCATGGTGCATTGCAGCGGGTGCTGGTTGCGCCGGGCGTAGTCCATCACCTGCGTTACCTTGGTCTCGGCGATCTCGAACGAGAAGACGCCGACGACGGCGAGGCCCTTGCGATGGACGGTCAGCATGATCTCCCGCGCCTGAAGATGGTTGACCCCGAAAAACCGCTCCAGCACATGCACGACGAACTCCATCGGCGTGTAGTCGTCATTCAGCAGGAGCACCTTGTAGAGGGGGGGGCGCTGGGTCTTGGTCCGGGTCTTGGTGAGGAGCCCGGACTCGCCGCCCGGAGGTTTCTGGTCCGACGCTGTCATGGTCTCGGTGCGCACAAAACTGTGGATAACGATCCGAGGAGTATAGGCATTCGGCCGAAATAGAAAAGGGGGCCGAGGCCCCCTTTTCCGATCTCACCCGAGTCGCGGGTGGATTAGAGGCTGAAGCTCTTCAGCTTCTCGGTCGCGGCCGAGACGCGCGCGCCGATCGGCGCGGAGATGTCCTTGGCGGCGGCGACGTAGATTTCGTTCATCTTCGTGGTCTGCTGGATCCAGCCCTCGAAGGCGCTCTGCGCATAGGCGCTCTGCTTCTCGAACAGCTCGGTGATGGTCTTGGCCGAAGCGAGTTCCTGCGCGGCGGCGACGCCATCCTCGAAGGCCTTCTTCGAATAGGCGCTGATCTCGGTGCCGATGCCTTCGGCGGCCTTGGCGGCGATCTCGGACGACTTCACGACCGCGTCGAGGTTCTCTTGACCGAAGGCGGTGATGCCCTCGAAGCCCTTGGTGAACTTTTCGATCTGTTCGGTGACAGTCTTCTGGGTGTCGGCGACCATGGTTTCCACTTTCGCGGTTGCGTCATTCATGACGTTGGTGAAGCTGTTGACGGTGTCGGACGTAATGTCGGCGATCTTTTCGGCGGGCGCGATCTTCGCGGCGGTGGTGCGTGCGGCCATCTGGGGGTCTCTCCTGGTTACTCTATTGCTTATTGCTGACAATCATATACCGAGCATGTTGCGCTGCGTCAAGTGTTCTTGCTGCACTGCGGCAAAACATGCCGCGTCCTTTCGGCCACATCAGCCGCGCCGCGTCACCCCTTGAAACAAAAGTGTTTTCGCGCCGCGAGTCGCGTGATAGGGTTAACGGAAAATAAAGCATTCGCCCCTTAGCGTTTGCATAAATCCAGAGGCAGTGGGTGCGATTCGCGCCGGAGGCAGTGATGACGGGAACCCTTTCGCGCGGGTTGATTCTCGCTATTGGATTGACTTTTTTTGCGAGTATCGCACAGGCGCAGCAATACGCGTCCTATGTGATGGACGCCCGCACCGGCAAGGTCATCTCGGCGACCAATGCCGAGACCCGTGTGCATCCGGCCTCGCTGACCAAGATGATGACGCTCTACATCGTCTTCGACCAGATCAAGCGCGGCCGCATGTCGCTCGATCAGAAGATCACGATCTCCGAGCATGCCTCGGCCGAGCCGCCGTCCAAGCTGGGGCTGAAGCCGGGACAGAAGATCGAGTTGCGCTATCTGATCCGCGCGGCGGCGATCAAGTCGGCGAACGACGCGGCGACCGCGATGGGCGAGGCGGTGGGCGGTTCGGAAAGCGGCTTCGCGGCCATCATGAACCAGTACGCCCGAGCCATGGGCCTGCGGAACACCACCTTCGTAAATGCCAATGGCCTGACGCGGCCGGGGCATATGTCGACGGCGCATGACATGGCCGAGATCGGCCGGCGTCTCTATTACGACTTCCCGCAATATTACAATATCTTCAGCCGGAACGCGACCTCCGCCGGGTTGAAGACGGTGCAGAACACCAACCGCCGCCTGCTCGACGCCTATCCCGGCGCGGATGGGATCAAGACCGGCTACACCAAGGCCGCGGGGTTCAATCTCGTTTCCTCGGCGCAGCGCGGCGACATGCGGGTCATCGTCGCGGTGATGGGCGCGCGTTCGAGCGCCAGCCGCAACGCCGAGGTGGCCCGGCTGATGGACCTCGGTTTCAACAAGATGCCGCGGGTGGCGCGGGTCAATCCGCCGGCGCCGCTGCGGACGGTCGGCACCCAGGTCGCGTCCGCGCGGATGGCGCCGGCCGTCGCCGCCGGGCCGGTGGCGGTCGCCGCCGCCGCGTCCTCGGCGGAGGCTCCGGTCGGCGCGGCGCGGCCGGTCGCGGCGCCCGGCTCGACCGTGGCGATGGCGGCGGCGACCATCGCGCCCGACGGTAGCGTCGAAGCCGGCCGGCCGATGCCGCGGACGCTGAGCGCCGACGCGGCGCTGACCCGCAACAGCCAGAGCATCGCC